>NZ_JAOQJG010000002.1:230058-418175 GCF_025567365.1 Anaerostipes amylophilus
CCCAAGTTTCCCCATAGCATCTTCCAAAACTTCAATACGAGGCAGATAAACCACTCTGAAATGATCCGGCTCCTTCCAGTTAAATCCACTACCATGCACGATCAAAAGCTTCTTCTCACGTAAAAGATCCAAAGCAAACTGCTCATCATTCGTGATATTAAACTTCTTCGTATCAATCTTAGGAAAGATATAAAACGCAGCCTTCGGTTTCACAGCAGAAATACCAGGAATATCACAAAGTGCCTTATAAACATATTCCCTCTGCTCATAAATACGTCCACCAGGAACAATATAATCATTAACACTCTGATGACCACCAAGCGCCGTCTGGACAACCGCCTGCGCAGGCACATTTGAACAAAGTCTCATATTAGAAAGCATATTAAGTCCCTCGATATAATCCTTTGCAACCGCCTTATTACCACTTAAGATCATCCAGCCAATACGGAAACCAGCGATCATATGAGATTTAGACAATCCGGAAAATGTCACACAAAACAGATCAGGAGCAAGAGAAGCAATGGATACATGTTTCTCTCCATCCATCACAAGACGATCATAAATCTCATCAGAGAAGATAATAAGCTGATGTTCTCTCGCAATATCAACGATCTGCTGTAAGACCTCTCTAGGATACAAAGCCCCAGTTGGGTTATTCGGATTGATCAAAACGATCGCTTTCGTTCTATGATTGATCTTCTTCTTAATATCCTCCATATCAGGATACCAGTCTGACTGTTCATCACAGATATAATGAACCGCCGTACCACCAGCAAGCGTAGCACAAGCTGTCCACAAAGGATAATCCGGAGAAGGGATCAAGATCTCATCCCCATCATCAAGCAGGGCAGACATAGAAAGATTGATAAGCTCACTGACACCATTCCCAGTATAAATGCTGTCGATATCAACATTTGGAAGGTGCTTAAGCTGTGCATACTGCATGATCGCCTTTCTCGCAGCGAACAATCCTTGAGAAGGGGAATATCCTTCGCAGTCAGTCAACTGATGTCTCATATCATAAATGACTTCATCCGGTGTTCTAAAACCAAATGGAGCAGGGTTTCCGATATTTAACTTTAAGATATTTGTTCCATCACGCTCCATACGATTCGCTTCATCCACAACAGGACCACGAACATCATATAAGACATTATCAAGTTTGCTTGATTTACTAAAATGACGAACAGGAGGCTTCTTATTGTCGGTCAGAGAAGAACGATCGATCTCAGGTTCAAAGAAATCTTCCTTAGAAGCATCACCAAGAAGCCATTCCTCCTCAACTTCCAATGTATCTGCAAGAAAATGAGCGATATCCGCACGAGGAAGAGTCTTTCCACTGACATACTGGCTGATATGGCTCTTTCCAACCTTTAACCCTGCCTGATCAGCAGCGTGTACTAGATCCACCTGTTTCATTTGTTTTTGCTCCATAGCAGTACGTAAATGCTCTGCAAATAGTTCTTTCTGATTCATAATACAGCTCCTTTATTAAGAAAAGTTCAATTTATATTTAAAAAGTTCAATTTGTTAAAACGATTATATCATAAAAGAAAAGAAAGTTCAATTTAAAATACACAAAAGTTCAAAAACGACAAAAATATACTTATTATAACAAAAAGTACAAGGAAACTTATTGAAATTTATGATAACATGTAAAGAAGATTAATGAACAAGAATAAAAAAACTATATTATGGGGATTAGAAGAATATGGGAGTATCAAAAAGACAGATGCAGAATTTCCTGATCTATATACTTGATATGGTGGGATTGACTGCAGGATATTTTGTTGCAGTTTATCTGCGATTTGGAAATCTAAAAACAGCATATGGGTTTATGAGAGCTGATACATATTTGCGATGGATCATTGCAATGGCAGTTCTGACTTTTGTTTACTTGCTGTTCCACCCAAATCGCAGTTTTTTTAAGCGTAAAATTAAAGACGAAATACGATGCGATTTTCAGACAGCAGTTCTGACTGGAGCCGGGATGTCAATGATCGCATTGCTGATGGCAGATGCATCCGAGTATTCAAGATTCATTTATATGTTTACGATCGGATTTGAGTTCTTTTATATGATCATAGCACATCGTCTGTACCGTAAGTACTGGCTGCGAAGAAGATCCAATCATTCATTTGCAAGGAAAATGATGCTGATCACAACTAGTGGTGAAGCAGAGCAAGTGATCACGAATATTATAAAAGAAAAAACATGGGATTTATGGATCACGAGTATTGTCATTATAGATAAAGATATGGTAGGAGAAAATGTCTATGGGATACCAGTCATTGGATTTACATATCGAAGTATGTTTGAATACGCAGCAAGAAATGTTGTAGATGAAGTGTTTAGCTACATTCCAAAAGAATATAAATATCCAGTTGCAATGACAATTCAGAATTTTGAGGATATGGGAATCAATACAAGTCTGAATATTCCTTTATTCCAGATCAATCAGAATCTAAATAAGACATTAGAAACTGTAGGACCATATAATGTTGTATCATTTTCTGGAAGAGAAGTTTCTTTATTTATGTTACTTCTTAAGAGAGCGATGGATATCCTTGGTGGACTGGTTGGACTTTTGATCACTGGAATCGCATTGATCTTTGTGGCACCAGCGGTGAAACTGGAATCTCCGGGACCATTATTGTTTTCTCAGAAGAGAGTTGGTAGAAATGGTAGAATATTTAAGATCTATAAGATCAGATCGATGTATCAGGATGCGGAGGAGCGTAAGAAGGAATTGATGGCTCAGAATGAGATGGACGGGCTGATGTTTAAGATGAAAGATGATCCTCGTATTACGAAGGTTGGGAAATTTATCAGGAAGACTAGTATTGATGAGCTTCCGCAGTTTTGGAATGTACTGAAGGGGGATATGAGTCTGGTTGGGACTAGACCACCTACAGTGGATGAATTTGAGCAGTATAATGCTTATCATAAGAAGAGGCTTTGTAGAACACCTGGGTTGACTGGAATCTGGCAGGTTAGTGGTCGTAGTACGATTACTGATTTTGAGGAGATTGTGAAATTGGATGTTCAGTATATTGAGAATTGGTCTCTTTGGTTGGATATTAAGATATTGTTTAAGACAGTGGCGCTTGTGTTTAAGGGTGATGATGGGGCGCAGTAGAAGGGAAGTGTACGGTGAGTAGTAATTATATAAGGAAGAAACAATTAAAAATTGCGATGATCGGACATAAAGTTGTTCCATCAAGAAGAGGCGGAATTGAACTTGTACTGACTACGATGTGTCCTAAGATGGTAAAACGAGGACATCAAGTTACATGTTATAATCGTTCCGGTGATAAAGTTGAAAATGAATATGTAAATACCGTAAAAAATGGTACATATAAAGGCGTAAAATTAAAGAAAGTATTGACGATCAACAAGAAGGGGCTGGCAGCAATGACATCCTCCTTTTCTGCTGCTATCAGAGCAGCATTTGGAAGATATGATATTGTACATTTTCATGCAGAAGGACCTTGCACAGCTCTTTGGATTCCAAAATTATTCAGAAAACGTTGTATCGTAACAATCCATGGATTGGATTGGGCAAGAGATAAATGGAAATCTGGATTTGGTTCAAAATATATCAAATTTGGAGAGAAAGTGGCTGCGAAATATGCAGATGAAATCATTGTTTTGAGTAAAGGAGTTCAAGATTATTTTAAACAGACGTATGGTCGAGATACAATTCTCATCCCCAATGGAGTATCAAGACCTGAGAATGTGGAAGCTGATCTGCTCACGAAGAAATTTGGTCTGCATAAAGATGATTATATTTGTGCGTTGTCACGACTTACAGAAGAGAAAGGTATTCATTATCTGATTGAAGCTTATCAGAATGTGAAGACGGATAAGAAGTTAGTGATTGCTGGAGATACTAGTGATACGGATGATTATGTGATGAAACTTAAGAAGTTGGCTGGGAATAATCCGAATATTATCTTTACTGGGTTTGTTTCTGGTAGAACATTAGAGGAACTTTATAGTAATGCTTATGTTTATGTGCTGCCTTCTAAGTTGGAGGGGATGCCACTTAGTCTGCTTGAGGCTATGAGTTATGGGAACTGCGTGATTGGGTCTGATATTGCTGAGATTGCGGATGTGGTTGAGGATAAGGCGATATTGTTTAAGAAGGCTAATGTGGAAGACCTTAAAGAAAAGCTACAGATGGTTTGTGATGATGTGGAGCTTGTGGAAAAGTATAAGAGAGAAGCATCTGGGTATATTTGTGGTAGATATAATTGGGAAGATGTTGTAAGTCGGACTGTTGAGGTTTATAGAGGAAAGAAAAGCTGCAAGGAAAATTAGTAGAGAATAGTAGTGTGGCTTCTATTTGAGGTTATTAAGGTGAAAGGAAAACAAAATGATTAGAGTATTACAGTGTGTAAATGATATGCATCGAGCTGGATTAGAAACGATGCTTATGAATTATTATCGAAATATCGATCGAACAAAGATTCAATTTGATTTCTTGACACATAGACCAGATAAGAGTGATTATGATGATGAGATTTTGAGTCTTGGTGGAAAAGTTTATTATGCACCAAGATTATATCCACAGAATTATCCAGCATATTTCAAATATATGAAAAAGTTTTTTGCAGAACATCCCGAATATCAGATAGTTCATTCTCATATTGATTCTATGAGTTATTTACCTTTATTAGCTGCGAAGAAAGCAGGGGTTCCAATTAGAATTGCACATAGTCATAATACATCTATTGACAAGGACTTTAAGTATATTTTAAAACAGTATTTTAGAAAGAAGATTACAAAGGCAGCTAATTATTATTGTGCATGTGGTCAAGAAGCAGGAGAATTTTTATTTCCGGGAAAAGAATTTAAATTTATACCCAATGCAATAGAAGTAGATAAATTTTTGTATAATGAAGAAGTAAGAGATAGAAAACGAAAAGATCTTGGATTGACAAGTGAATTTGTTGTTGGACATGTTGGAAGATTGAGTTATCAGAAAAATCATGAATTATTGATTAGAATTTTTAGTGAGCTTCATAAGAAAGATGTTAATACAATATTATTATTGATTGGTGTTGGAGAGAAGGAAGATGAAATTAGAGAACAGGTTCATGAGTTGAATTTAGATGAATGTGTAAGATTCTTGGGAAATAGAGATGATGTGAATGAGTTGTATCAAGCAATGGATGTGTTTGTGATGCCTTCGTTGTTTGAGGGAATTCCGGTGGTTGGAGTTGAGGCGCAGTTTGCGGGATTGCCTTGTGTGTTTTCTGATAAGGTGCCGGTGGAAGTGAAATTTACGGAGAATAGTGAATTTGTTTCATTGGAGAAAAAGCTTGAAGATTGGGCAGATATTGTGTTGAGTAAGAAAACAGATTCAGATAGGATAAATGATTTAGAATTTATTAGTACAAGTATGTATAATATAAAGAATGCACATAAGATCTTGGAACAGTATTATGCTGAGACAGAAAGTAGTTTATTATAAAAATATTATACTTTTTATAACTAAGTAAAAGAATATATAGAATAGATATAACTAAAAAAGAAAGAGGTGAGTAGATGTGATTAACTCAAAAAATGATTATTTGAAATATTTAAAACAAGATAAATTGGCATTAGGAAAAAATTATAAATCTCCTAAGTTGGTTCATGATGAAATATGGAGATTTGAGATACTGCTTAGAAAAACGGAATATTATGTAAATTGTAAAAAAACATTTATTGGGAAATTATATAGTAAAGTTTTGCAATTTTTATATTATAAAAAAAGATTGAAATATAATACATATATCCCGTTAAATGTATTTGGACCAGGACTTTCTATTGCTCATTTTGGTTCAATTATAGTTAATGGGAATGCTAAGATTGGTAAAAATTGTAGAATTCAAGACAGCGTGACAATTGGAGCAACAAATGGAGCATCAGATGCTCCAGTATTAGGAGATAATATTTTTATAGGAAGTGGTGCAAGAATTATTGGCAAAGTTAATATTGCTAGTGATATTGCGATTGGATCAAATGCTGTGGTTGTCAACAATTTTAATGAAAGCGGTATAACCATTGGAGGTGTGCCAGCAAAAAAAATCAGTGATAATAATTCACATTCAAACTTGAATAAGTATTTGGAGATAGATAAATGAAATTGTATTCTATAAGAATGAGAAGAAAAGTTTTATTGGGGATTACCTTATTTGTGTGTGCAATCATGTCGAAAGGTTTCGTTGATGCGTTGTTTGTAAATGATAATGCAAATGGAGTTTTAAATCTTTTGAAATACTTTTTTTTAATTGGAGCATCATTTGCTTTTTATGCATCTAACAGAAGTAAGAAGAAAAAGTTTTCTAAAGAATTTAGGATTTTAATGTGTTTTTATTTGTTTGTAGCTTTTATTTCAGTGTTTTCAATAATTGAGAGTGGGCGATTTACATTTAGAACGATTAAAGAATTTTGCTTTATTCTTACACCTATTGTCTTTACATATTATGCAATAAATGCGTTAAATAAAGATGAAATTACAATGATGGCTAAATTTTCAGTAGTAATTTATGTTGTTTCATATTTCATGGAAATTTCAGGTAACTTTTCAATTTCCATGGCAATTAATGCAATTAAAAATTTTTCACTGTTAGGTGGGCAAGCATCATTTGCATATGATTATTATGAAACTAGTCATTTTCCTGATCCGATGATGGCATTATTTTGTTATTTTTGTTATTATAAAAAAAATAATCGAAAGTGGGCATGGATTAGTTATATATCTATCCTTGTGATGAATAAACGTTTAATTATTTTATTTGCTACAATAATACTTATACTTTCTTATTTGCCGAATTGGGAAAAAATAACCTCGATTAAAGTTAATAAAAAAATTTGTATAATATGTGCAATTGTTTTTGCAATATCTCCGTTAGTTGTGATTAAATTGATAACATCTCCTTTAGGCATTTGGTTCTCAAACAAAACAGGTCTAAATATGGCAGATTTTTGGATGGGACGAGACAATATGGTGCTCTATTATTTAAATAATCATTTCCAATCATATGGATTAGGTTCTACTTATGATTTTACTGGATCTATGTTGGAAATAGAAAGTGTTAAAATTTATTTGGAAACAACAATTGTAGGAAGTGTTTTATTATCTATTTCGTATTGGAAGATTACCAATCGTAATTTATTTTCAATGCTTGTTATGTTGTATATTTTTCTAAATATTAATACTTCTACGTCACTTACAACAGGTGCGTTTGCTTGGATTTATTATTTATTTTTGATTGGAGGTATAAATTATGAAACAGTTAATAACGATAATAGTCCCGATCTATAAAGCTGAGAAATATCTAGATAAATGTATTGAGTCATTGGTTAATCAAACATATACTAATATTGAAATAATTTTAGTGAATGATGGTTCACCTGATAATTGTTTTTCTATTTGTGAAAAATGGAAAAGAATAGATGATAGAATAGTTGTATTGAATAAAGAAAATGGCGGACAAAGTGATGCTAGAAATGCTGGAATGAAAATAGCAAAAGGTAAATATTTCATATTTGTAGATAGTGATGATTATGTTTCTAAGGATTATGTAGGGGATTTATTTGATATATTAAAGGCAAACAAAGCAGATATTGCAGTTGGAAAGATGGAAAAATTTCTTGAAGGTTCATCTCTAGAAAGCAGACAAAATGATAGAGAATATATCTTAACATTCAATTCTACTGAAGCGATTCAAGATTTTTTATATGAAAAGCATTTTGTTACAAGTGTAACAGCAAAAATATACAAAAGAGAATTATTTGATGGTATAGAATTTCCAAAAGGAAAAAAATATGAAGATTTATATGTGTTATACAAAATAGTTTCTAAGTGTAATACAGTTGTTTATGGTAATAAACCGGTTTATTATTACATGATTAGACGTGACAGTACTATTGGGACATTAGATCCAGTAAAGAATAAAGATTTTTTATTGGCCGCAAAAGAGGTGCATACGTATGTACTAAACTATTGCTATACAATCAGAAAAGCAGCGGATTTTAAATTATTTCAAGCGGCTATAGAAATGTTTGTTCATTTACCTAAAAAGACTAATAATTATGAACAAAAAAGTTATAAAGAAGAATTGTGGGAGTATATTATAAAATATAGACTTCAGATCGTACAAGATAAAAATTGTAGGTTCAAGTATAGGATACTCGCACTGGTATCTTTTTTGGGACAAACGATATTGAGTAGATTTTTTCAGTTCGCATCTAGGAGATAATACTTATGCATGCATATTTAATAATGGCTCATAAAAATTTAGAGCAAATAAAAAAATTAATGAAGTTACTTGATTATTCTGAAAATGATATATATATCCATATTGATGCTAAAGCGGATGATACTATTAGATTTTTTGATTATGCTTCCTGCTGTACTAAATCAAAAGTAATTCAATCATCAATATTCAAGTCGGCTTGGGGAAGTTATAGTTTGATTGAATGTGAGTTATTTTTATTGAAACAAGCCACTGAAAATAGGAAATATGATTATTATCATTTAATTTCTGGTATGGATTTACCATTAAAAGATCAGTCTGAAATTCATCGATTTTTTGAAAGGAATAGTGGGAAACAATTCGTTCATTTTTCTGGTAAGAATAGTAAGAATGAATACTCAATAAAAAGAAGAGTTAAATACTATTGGGCGACAAATTATTACAATTCTTTAAGTTTTATTGATTTTAGATTAATAAGAAAGATTGATTGTTTTCAAATTAGATTGCAAGAATTATTTCATATTAATAGATTGAAGAATAATGATTTAGTTTTTTATCATGGATCGCAGTGGTTTAGTATAACTGATGAGTTGGTACGAGATTTATTAAAAAAGAAAAAATATATAGAAAAAGTATATAAAAATACAAATTGTTGTGATGAACTAGTTATACAGACATTTATTGCAAACAATGATAAATGGTTTTCGAAACTTTATGATTCAAGAATGGATGATAATTATTGTGCAAATGTGAGGAAAATTGACTGGTCTAGAGGTGGTCCTTATGTTTGGACAGAAAAAGATTTCAACGAATTAATAGATAGTAATTGTATGTTTGCAAGAAAATTCGATGAGAAAGTAGACCCCAAAATCATAGAATTATTATACGAAAGGATTTTATTGAAAGGTAACAATTGTGAAAAATAAATTTATTGGTATTAATGCATTGCTTAACGCAATTAAAACTATATTTTCCATAATATTTCCATTGATAACTTTTCCATATATATCTAGAGTATTAGGAGTTGAAAACATTGGAATTTATAATTTTAGTTCATCTATAGTAAGTTATTTTACACTGCTTGCTGGATTAGGAATTAGTACATATGCAATAAGAGAAGGTGCTAGATATAGAAATGATAGAAATAAAATTTCTGATTTTTGCTCTGAAGTTTTTTCAATTAATTTTATATCAACTTTAGTGTCTTACGTTATTTTGTTATTTTGTTTAATTTTTCTGAATAAGTTACATGATTATATTTCTATAATAGTAATTTTAAGTATATCAATTTCCTTTACAACTTTAGGATGTGAATGGATTTTTAATATTTTTGAGGAATTTGGACTTATTACAATTAGAACAATAATTTGTCAATTTATATCAGTTGTACTGATGTTTATATTTGTGAAAGATAGGGATTCATTAGTTCAATATTCTGTTATTACTTTGATATCAACATCAGGTGCTAACTTTATAAATATCTTTTCTAGAAAAAAATATTGTGATATTAGATTTTGCTTTAATAGCAAAATGAGAAGACATTTAATTCCAATCCTTATTTTATTTGCCAATTCTATAGCAATGACGATATATATTAATTCTGACGTTACAATATTAGGCTTGATATCAGGCAGCTATCATGTTGGTTTGTATTCAGTAGCAACAAAAGTTTACACGATGCTTAAGTCATTGTTGGGAGCTTTAATCGTTGTATCAATTCCTAGATTGTCATCTTATATTGGAATTGGAAATAAAAGAGAATACTCAGAAACGGCATCTACTATATTGAATTCGTTAATTACTTTAGCTGTTCCTGTAATGGTTGGGACATTTGCGTTAAGTGATAAAATAGTGTTTCTATTATCAGGAAAAGACTTTTTACCAGCAACAACTTCATTACAAATACTTAGCGTAGCACTTTTATTTAGCATATTTAGTTGGTTTTATACTTCTTGTGTACTTATTGTAAATAAAGAAGATAAGAGTGTATTGAAAGCTACAACTTTCGCAGCTTTAGCTAATATTATATTGAATGTGCTTTTAATTCCATATTTTAATCAAAATGCCGCAGCTTTCACTACAGCACTTGCAGAATTAATATCAGCAGTTGTATGTTATCTGTATGGAAGAAAGTATTTTCAAAGTAATTTACAAAAAAATGATATTATTTCTACACTTTTAGGCTCTTTTCTGATAATAGTAATTTGCCGCTTAGTAAAAATATATATATCAAGTCTATATGTGAGCATATTTGTTTCTTTTATGTTATCAGTGATTGGATATGGAATTGTTCTAGTGCTGTTTAGAAATAATTCGTTAAAGCTAATTTTAGATTTTGTAAAAAGAAAATAAATCTTTAACTGTTTAAAAATTTCAAAAGTGTGAGGAGTGTTTACTTTTGATTATTGAATAGAATATATTGGTGATTCTATAAAATGAGCCATAGAGAGGAGAAATGATGAGAAATCTTTATGATAGATTACATGATAAAGTCTTGATAAAATATGTAAAAAACCCAGTGACAGAGTGTTACTCCAAAGATTATGTGTTTAAATATCAAGAAGAAATTTATGATGCTACAGTAATTATTCCTTGCTATAATGTAGAAAAATATGTTGCTGAATGTATGGAGTCAATACTGAAACAAAAAACTTCATATAATATTGAAATTATTGCAATAGATGACGGTTCAACAGATAGTACAGCTGAAATACTGTGTCGATATTCCACTAAAATAAAGAATTTTAGAATAATAACACAGTGTAATAAAGGATTTTCTGGAGCACGAAATACAGGTATACGAGAGGCGAGGGGAAAATATCTAATCTTTATTGATTCAGATGATTATGTTACAAGTGATTATATTGATTTTCTCTTAAAAAAAGCATTCTCTAAAGATGCAGATATTGTAGCAACTGGGTATTATACTTTTAATAATGAGAATAGAAAAAAATTAAAGAATATAACAATAAAAGATGAGAATGACACTTCGTTATTAAATGGTTGTGCATGGGGAAAGGCAATAAAAAGAAAGTTTTTTGAACATTTAGTGTTTCCGGAAAATTATTGGTATGAAGATTCTATTATAGCTCATCTTGTTGTTCCGAGAGCGAACTCTATTTATATGGTGTCTAAATGTCAATATGCATATAGAAGTAATCCGACAGGAATTACTAAAACTTCTGTGAATAGTTTAAGAGCTATTGAGTCATTTTATATTACAGATTTGATGCTGCACTCATACGTTCATTTTTATTCAGAGGATGTTACAAACACGCAAGAGTTCATAAATCTCTTAATTGAGCAATTTTACTTGAATGAGAAAAGAGTTATAAGATTAAATTCAGAAATTAAAAGGACAATCTTTATGTATCAATGTAAGTATGTTCATACCCTCCCCATTATGGATTTAAAATTAGAATTTTCTAAAAAGCTATATGCAATAGGGCTATTAAAAAACAATTATCAGATAGCCCAAATTGGTTTAAGACTTGACATTTTGAATAAAATCATACGAAGAATAAAGAATAAATGATATAGATTTGTGAAATTAAAATATTTTTTTGAATACTTAAACCTGGAAGAACTTAAGTTCCCAGGGACCTTAAGAAATCAGTCTCAAAGTGAATAGTTATATTGAATAAAAAATACGAAAAAATTTTGAAAAATAGGTTCGCTTTTTATAAAAAAGGAACTTTTATATTGTAAAGGGGAGAAAATACGAATGAATACAACATTAATTATTATGGCAGCTGGAATCGGCTCCAGATTTGGAGAAGGAATTAAACAGTTAGCCCAGATGGGACCAAATGGAGAGATCATCATGGATTATTCCATTCATGATGCAAAAGAAGCAGGCTTTAATAAAGTAGTCTTTATTATCCGCAAAGACATTTTCAAGGAGTTCGAAGAGATCATTGGAAACAGAATCAAAGAACAGATCGATGTTGAATATGTATTTCAGGAGCTTGATGATCTGCCAGAAGGTTTTGAAGTACCAGAAGGAAGAACAAAAGCATGGGGAACAGGACAGGCAGTTTTATGCTGCAAAGATGTAGTGAAAGAACCATTTGTGATCATCAATGCAGATGATTATTATGGAAAAGAAGCATTTGTGAAACTGCATGATTTCTTAGTATCAGGAGAAGACCTTGGAAGAGAATTTACCATGGGAATGGGAGGATTCATTTTAAAGAACACATTAAGCGATAATGGAACTGTGACCAGAGGAGTCAGTGTTGTCGATGAGAATGGTTTATTAAGTCAGGTACATGAGACAACAGGAATTGAAATGGGAGAAGACGGACAGATCAAATGCGACAGTGAAGAAGTACAAGAATGGATCAGTCCAGAAGATAAAGTATCCATGAACATGTGGGCAGGATATCCAGAATTTTTAGATTTCTTAGCAGAGGATTTCAAAGATTTCCTTGCAAATGTGGAAGAAGGAGATTTAAAGAGCGAATATCTGTTACCGAATATTGTGGACAAACTTTTGAAAGAAGAAAGAGCGAACGTGAAGGTGCTGGAGACACAGGATCGTTGGTTTGGAGTTACATATAAGGAAGATAAAGAGACTGTGCAGGATGCTTTTAGGGAGTTGATTGCTGATGGAGTTTATGCGGAGAAGCTTTGGGAGTAGATGAATAGGTGGTAGCCAATAGAATGTGGTTTTTGTTAGGATCATATTTTATTGGCTAGAAAAACTTAAGTTCCCAGGGACATTAAGAAATCAGTCAACAAAGTAAATTGTTATATTGAATAAAAAATACGAAAAAATTTGAAAAACTAGATTCACTTTTTGAAAGGAATAACTTAAGCTCCCTGAGAATGGATTTGATATTAAAAAGATTATTAAAAAATTTAGAAAGTAGGTGAATGAATTGTGGCGACCTTTTATGAGGTAAAACATTTGCTTTGTAAATTACTTGGGCAAGAAAGACTGAATGATGATGAAATAGTAAACAACGATGATGATATAGTTTTTGAGCCTCGTTCTTTTAGGGTACGGCAAGAAACGAGACAGATTACTATTTTAAATTCTGACTTAGTGGAGCTTTATAATAAAGTTTTTTCTATGAATACAAATGATTTAGAATTATATTCAGAAGATGGTTATGAAGTTGCAATAAACATGAATTATTATTTAATGCGTCACCAAGAATTTCCATTTAAAGCAGAGGATGAAATAAATGGTATAAGTTATGAGATAGGCTATCCAACGGCTGAATATAGCTTATATTTACTTATGCTAGTTAAAGATGCCATGAATCAGCAGGAAGGTCGTAATAATAGAATACCACCTATGCGGTTACGAAGATCTATTGGTTTAGATAGAGTGTTTAATAATGAAGAAGAAAATACTTTAGAAACTGTTTTACATAAAATAATTGGAGAATGTTCTTTAAAAATAAAAAATATAAATGAAAGTTATAAATCATTAGATACATTTAGAAAAATGAAAACTTCATTTTTATTTGAATTTATGTACAAAACAGGAAATTCGGTTATTGAATTTTTAGATATCTTAGATATTTATCCAATGAATAATGTTATGAGAAGCAGAATTGCTGAAACTCAAATTGACGCCCCACCATTGAGAAAATATAGTGAAGATGTAGTAGACTATTATAAACAGGCATTAGCATCAAATGATCCTTATATTAAATATATTTCATTCTATCATGTCATGGAATATTTTTATGATGAAGTATTTAAACGCAAGATGGTTACTGATTTAAAAAATAAAATTACACATCCAGATTTTTCATATAAAAATGAAGATAAAATATATGAAATAGCGATGTTTGTAAAAAATAGATTACGTATGAATGACGAGACTGGTCATGGAAATGAATTAGAATCTTTGAAATATGTCTTAAATGAATATGTCTCTATTGATGCACTTAAAACAAGGATAAATAGAATAGATTTAAATGCACTTAATTATTATCAGAATAATAAAGTCGCTTTTTGTAATGCACCAGTTATTAGTTGGTCGGATTCTCAAGGAGCTTTTACACAAATTGCAAAACGAATATATTTTACTAGAAATTCATTGGTACACAGTAAAAGTGGAAAAAATAAAGAACGTTATCATCCATATCAAGATGAAAAACAATTACAATTGGAAATTCCCCTTGTAAAGGCGGTGGCAGAAGCAATTATTATTAATTCAAGTGAGATTCTATAGTATAATTTAAGCATTCCTGGATACTTAAGTTCGGGGGTGCGGACGAATTCTTGGACCAATTTACGCTAGTCCCAGACTTCGTCTGTATTCCATTGGACTGACTCCTCCCAATGACATTTTGATTCTCTTTTCTCTAAACCAAATGATATATTCTATAATGGTCTCATAAATTAAGACACTTTTTCGGACAGATCTTAATGAATCTGATATACTTAAATCAATACATAAGAAAGGATTCAGTGTCATGTCCAGAAAAAGAAGAAATTTTAGTGCAAAATTTAAATCAGACCTTGTGATCGAGCTACTCAAAGGAGAAAAAGATCTCAATACCTTAGCAACAGAAAACAATATTCAACCAAATCTTCTCCGTAACTGGAAAAGAGAATTCTTGAACAATGCTTCTGCTGTGTTTGACGACAAACGTGAGGAAAACCTCAAGGAAAAGCTTGTCGAAGAACGCAAGGAAAAAACTGAGTATGCAAAAAAGGTTGGTCAGTTAACCATGCAGGTGGACTGGCTCAAAAAAAAATCTGAAGAAATTTGCGGACCTGACTACGAGAGTAAATTTAGTCCGAAACCTTTTGACGACTAAAGAACTTCCTGCTTCTGTTGGCACAAGCTTACTTGATATCAACCGTACAAGTATTTATTACAAAGGATCTCCAGTATCTGATGATGAACTGGCATGTAAAGAGATCATTGATCATCTCCATACGGATAATCCAACCTGGGGTACAAGACAGATGTCTGCACAATTAAAAGCCAGAGGATATAGAGTCGGTCGTCGGAAAGCCAGACGATACATGAATGAAATGGACATTCATCCAATCTATCCTAAGATGAATCTGTCTAAGCGTATGCAACAGGCAAAAGCCTGCCCTTATCTACTCCGCAATGCTGTCATCGATAAACCAAATCAGGCATGGTCCATTGATATTACATATATCCCGATCAAACATGGATTTCTATATTTGACTGCAGTGATCGACTGGTACAGCCGCTGTATTGTCGGATGGGAAGTGGATGATACTCTCGATACCCGAATGGTGATCAATGCGTTAAACAAAGCATTTAAGATAGCCAAACCTCAGGTTTTGAACTCTGATCAGGGATGCCAGTTTACCAGCCAGCAATATATCGATTTTGTAAAAGAAAATGGTATCCGTCAGAGCATGGATGGAAAAAGTCGTTGGGCTGATAATATCATGATCGAACGATGGTTTCGAAGTTTTAAGTATGAAGAAGCTTACCTGACACAATATAATAATATCAAAGAAGCCAGAGCAGCTATCAAACAATATGTTCACACCTATAACTTTGAAAGATATCATTCTACATTGGATTATCACACACCAGCGGAATATTATTATCCTGCAATGCTAATGTCATATGTAGCTTAATTATCTGTAAAGAAAACTAGTTCATCCTACGTACGTCTCTACAGATACAGTAACTTATCAACCTATCAACCTATCAGTTCATTATGAAAGTCTTAGATTTTTGTCTTGACAACTGAACCACTATACATAGCGGCTTTTTCAGATGAAATCATTATCACAAGTGCAGAAAAAGGAAGTGGCGCACTGATTACAGCTCAGTACGGAGAAAAATATCATAGAAAAATTTGGATTATAACGAATGATCGTAAGAGTTCGGTATAGTCATTATCATAATCCTATATTCTTACTACAAAAATTGGTACTACAAATTGCACAAAATCCTTCTGTGATCAATAATAGTTCTTGAGAAGATTGCTGGTTATCTCAAGAAAGTCATATATATAGTATCGTCATTTCCTAGAAAATATCATAATAGATTGAATGAGTAGAAATAATTTGATAAAATATACATAGAAAATACATAATACAGAATACAAAAAAATAAAAAAGGAGAATATGATGATTCATTTTTTAGGAACAGTCGCAATGATCTTAGTATTAAGCTTAATGATTACAGGACTTTTAAAATTAAATTACAAAGATTTATGGGTATCAGAAGATAAAAAAGTTGCTGAACCAGAAGTAAGAACATTAAGAAGTTGTTAGTTAAACCAAGAGGATGTCGAAAGAAACGGCATCCTTTTTTACATTTCGCACCATATAAATAACCACTCACACCATATTCGTTTATTCTTTAAAGAAATATGATAGCGTAAATTATGAATAGGGAAAAGAAAGCAAAAGAGAGGAGGCAGATAAGTTGTTACAAAAAATAAAATATCTTTCATTTTTTATAAAAGAGGATATGATGGAGCCATTAAGATATCTGATTGTCGCATGCAGTATCGGAATGGTATTTTTGATGCTGTTAAAGATGTTTGACATGATCTTTCCACAAGGGAAACATTTTCATAGAAAGAAATATGTCTGGACACTGATCCTGATCTATGCGATCGTATTTATTAATGTAGGATTTTTCTCAAGAGAACCAGGAACAAGAACGGATGTAAGTTTAAAATTATTTGAAACATGGGGGAATTCAATGATCGCTCATGCGTATTTTGTGGAAAATATCATCATGTTTATCCCATATGGTATATTACTTCCAATTGCATTTAAGAGGATTCGAAAAATCTGGATGTGTGTAGGAAGTGCATGCATGATCAGTTGTATGCTTGAAGTAATGCAGCATATGACTGGCAGAGGATATGCACAGATCGATGATGTGATGACGAATACCATAGGAGCCGCAGTTGGATATGTGGTGTGGAAGATTTTTGACAAATTGCGTCTGGTTTTTTTTAAGAAACCATGATATACTAACTAAGTTACTGAGGCGTTTTCCGAGACTGCTGAAAAGCTTATTACAGCTAATAAGTGAATAAAATCACGAAGATTAGCAGGTTAGTAGTCGGTTTTTCAGTTGTTTCGGCGCCTTAAGACAAAAGAATATAAAGGAGACGAACTATGACAAAACAGTTTAGCATGGAACTTGCAGGACGTACACTGATGGTTGAAGTCGGACGTGTTGCAGCACAGGCAAATGGTGCAGCATTTATGCACTATGGCGATACTGTTGTATTATCTACAGCAACAGCATCTGAAAAACCTAGAGATGGAATTGATTTCTTTCCATTAAGTGTAGAATACGAAGAGAAATTATACGCAGTAGGTAAGATCCCAGGTGGATACTTAAAGAGAGAAGGAAAACCTTCTGAGAATGCAATTCTTACAGACCGTGTGATCGACCGTCCAATGAGACCACTGTTCCCTAAAGATTACAGAAATGACGTTGCATTAAACAATTTAGTTATGTCTGTAGACCCAGACTGCAGCCCAGAGCTTACAGCTATGCTTGGTTCTGCAATCGCAACAGCAATCTCTGACATTCCATTTGACGGACCTACAGCATCTACAATGGTAGGACTGATCGATGGAGAATTCGTGATCAACCCAACTTCTGCACAGAAAGAAGTTTCTGATCTTGCATTAACAGTTGCATCTACAAGAGAGAAAGTTATCATGATCGAAGCTGGTGCAAATGAAGTACCTGAAGATGTGATGTTAGAAGCAATCTTCAAAGCTCACGAAGTAAACCAGGAGATCATCAAATTCATCGATACAATCGTTGCTGAATGTGGAAAAGAAAAACATGACTATGAACATCACATTGTAGATCCAGAGATGTATGATGATATGGTAGCTTTCATCACTCCAGAAGCAATGGAAGAAGCTGTATTTACAGATGACAAACAGACAAGAGAAGCAAATATTCGTGCAATCGAAGAGAAATTAGAAGAAAGATATGCTGAGAATGAAGAATGGTTAGCACAGATCGGTGAAGCTGTTTACGCATTCCAGAAGAAGACTGTTCGTAAGATGATCTTAAAAGATCACAAACGTCCAGATGGTCGTGAGATCAAACAGATCCGTCCACTTCATGCAGAAGTTGACTGCTTACCAAGAGTTCATGGATCTGCATTATTCCAGAGAGGACAGACTCAGGTTATGACAGTAACAACACTTGGATCATTATCTGAAGCACAGCGTCTTGACGGAATCGATGTAACAGAAACTACAAAACGTTATATGCATCACTATAACTTCCCTTCTTATTCTGTAGGAGAAACAAGACCAAGCAGAGGACCAGGACGTCGTGAGATCGGACATGGTGCATTAGCAGAGCGTGCGTTAGTTCCAGTATTACCAAATGAAGAAGAATTCCCATATGCGATCCGTACAGTATCTGAGATCATGGAATCTAATGGATCTACATCTCAGGGAAGTATCTGTGCATCATCTCTGTCATTAATGGCAGCAGGTGTTCCGATCAAAGCTCCAGTAGCAGGTATTTCTGTAGGACTTGTCACAGGAGAAGGAGATGACGATTACATCATCTTAACAGATATTCAGGGATTAGAAGACTTCTTCGGAGATATGGACTTTAAAGTAGCTGGTACAGACAAAGGTATCACAGCGATCCAGATGGATATTAAGATTCATGGATTAACAGAACAGATCATCCGTGAAGCGATCGCAAGAACAAAAGAAGCAAGAACACATATCCTTCACGATGTAATGAACCCAGTGATTCCAGCTGCAAGAGACCACGTTGGAGAATATGCTCCAAAGATTTCCCAGTACAAGATCGATCCTGAAAAGATTTCAGAAGTTATTGGTAAACAGGGTAAAACAATCAATGGAATCATTGATGAAACTGGTGTTAAGATTGATATTGACGAAAGTGGACGTATCGATATCTTAAGTGAAGATCAGGCAATGATCGACAAAGCGATCAGCATCATCAAATCTATCGTAGAACCATTAAATGTTGGAGATATCTACGAAGGTGAAGTTGTAAGAATCATGAACTTTGGTGCATTTGTACAGCTTTCTCCAAACAAAGATGGAATGATCCATATTTCTAAACTTTCTAACGAAAGAGTAGAGAAAGTAGAAGATGTCGTTAATATCGGAGACAAAGTAGCTGTCAAGGTATTAGAGATCGACAAGATGGGAAGAATCAATCTGAAATTAGAAGAGAAGATTGAAGACTAATTAAGAATCATCAAACAGCTTTTTGTATGCGAAAGTGTATGAAAAGCTGTTTTTCTATATGGAGATAACGTTTCTATACAAGAAACAACAAAGGAGATATACAAGTTTGAAACATATTATATTAGCATCTGCATCACCAAGAAGAAAAGAAATCTTAGAACTTGCAGATTTAGACTTTGATATTATGCCGAGTGATGCCGAGGAGATTACGACAAAAACAGAACCACATGAAGTGGTTATGGAATTGGCATCTATTAAAGCAAGAGATATTTATGAACGATCAGATAAACAGAGTATGGTCATTGGGGCTGATACAGTTGTAGCTTATCATGGACAGGTTCTTGGAAAGCCGGCAGATGAAGCCGATGCTAAAAGAACATTAATGATGTTAAGCGGACAGACACATGAAGTGTATACAGGTGTTTGCCTGATCGAAGATGGGGAAGCAAAAACATTTTATGAAGAAACAAAGGTAACATTTTATGAGATCAGTGAAGATGAGATAGAGCGTTACATTGAGACGGGAGAGCCAATGGATAAAGCTGGATCATATGGGATTCAGGGAAAAGCAGCGGTATTCATCAAAGGGATTGAAGGAGATTACTACAATGTTGTAGGATTTCCGATTGCAAGATTTCTGCAGGAAATTAGAAAATAGTCATGTATTTTTTGAAAATATAAGGCAAAAACCTTTGACGATACCTATAGACCTCTGTTATGATGTGAGGTAAAGGCAAAAAGCAGATAGACCGAAGAGTACGGTATTTATAAATGTTATTATGTATAAGTAGAAAGGGATTAGAAAAATGAGCAAGATTGCGATCGTAACAGATAGTAACAGCGGAATTACCCAGAAAGAAGGGAAAGAACTTGGAATCTCAGTGATTCCAATGCCATTTTATATTAATGAAGAATTATATTTTGAAGATATCACATTAACACAGGAAGAATTTTATCAGAAGTTAGATGAGGATGCAGATATCAAGACATCTCAGCCAGCACCAGGAGATGTGTTGGATCTGTGGGAGAAATTATTAGAAGATCATGATGAGATCGTACACATTGCGATGTCCAGCGGATTAAGCAGTTCCTGTGCAACAGCAGCGATGTTAGCCGATGATTATGATGGAAAAGTACAGGTTGTGGATAATCAGAGAATTTCTGTAACACAAAGACAGTCTGTAGAAGATGCCATGAAATTGGCAGAAGAAGGAAAATCTGCAAAAGAGATCAAAGATATCTTAGAAGCAGATAAATTAGATTCAGGAATCTTCATTATGGTAGATACATTAAAATATCTTAAGAAGGGTGGACGTGTTACATCAGCTGGAGCAGCGATCGGTACAGTCCTTGGAATCAAGCCAGTACTGCAGATTCATGGTGAGAAGTTAGATGCATTTGCCAAGACAAGAGGTGTCAAACAGGCAAAGAAAAAGATGATCGCGGCAGTAAGAAAAGAATTAGAAGAACGTTTTCCAGATGGAGATTTTGCAAAACATGCTTATCTTCAGTCTGCATATACGAAAGATAAAGAAGCAGCGCTTAAGTGGAAAGAAGAATTGATGGCAGAATTCCCAGAAATGGAATTTCATCAGGATCCACTATCTTTAAGTGTTGCATGCCATATCGGTGCAGGAGCACTGGCAGTTGCATGGACACATAAGATTGATGATTGATTAATTTAATATAGTAAAATAAACCTTTTTTTATATGTCATAATAGAATTTTAGATGAAATCCCTGTGTAATCATAGCACAGGGATTTCTTTTGTGTTACAATACAGTCAATTTTGGTAGACTAGATGGCAGGAGGTAATTCCTATGGAGATGAAAAAGGTTTTGAAATACGCAATGGAGATCGGAGAATGGATGCTAAAATCTGGTGCGGGTGTTTCAAGAGTGGAAGATACCATTTCAAGAATCTGTAAAGCATACGGGGCAAAAGAAGCTAATGTATTTTCTATCACATCGAGTATCGTAACGACGATCGAAGATGAAGAAGGAGAAATCATAACACAGACAAAACGTATCAGATATTATAAAACAGATTTTAAAAAATTAGATGAATTAAATCAGCTGTCAAGATATATGTGTAAATATCTTCCGGAAGAAGAGGAAGTTAGAGAAAGAGTTCTGAAAATAAAAAATGGAAATATGATCACATTTTTGGAAGAAGTGATCGTATCAGCCGTGATCGCAGCAGCCTGGACTTCATTTTATGGAGGGGGAATCACAGAAGATGTTATAGCGACACTAAGTGGAGCTTTAGTAACGATATTAGCCAGATACTTAAAGATACTTGCACCAAATGAAATGGTCCTAAATTTTTTATTATCATTTTTTGTAGCATCGTTAGCATATGTTTGTGCAAGCGTTGGAATAACACAGGATTATGGAAAGATCATTATCGGTAATATCATGCTGCTTGTTCCGGGAGTGGCATTTGTCAATGCACTTAGAGATATGATCGGTGGGGATATGATGTCTGGAATCTTGCGTGTGTGTGAATCCGTGTTGTTAGCAGTCTTTCTTGCGGCAGGTTCTTTTATGGCACTGATATTTTGGGGAGGTGTGTTATAAATGAAAACAGAGATCATTCAGGTACTTGCAAGTTTTGTCGGAAGTTTTGGATTTGCAGTGCTTTATAATCTTCGAGGAAGAAAACTTTGTATGGCTGGAATTTCAGGAATGGTATCCTGGATCGCATATTTAGTTGCATGGAATGAGATGCCAAGTGTATTTGCAGCGAATTTAGCAGCTGCGGCAGTCGCAACGGTTTATGCAGAGACGATGGCCAGAATTTTAAAGACACCAGTTACGGTATTCTTGATCACCGGGATCATTCCGCTTGTTCCAGGAGGAAATTTATATTACACAATGAATTATGTTCTTGCCAAGCAATGGCATTTATCTTCTTTATATGGACAAAAGACAATCTTGATCGCAATCGCAGTTGCTGCGGGGATCATGATAGCATCATCGATTTATGGGATTTGTGCATTGGTGTGGAAGTATTGTAAGCAAGAAGTGAAATAGGAATGAACGCAAAGAAACAGGCATAAAATAAGACCATACCAATAGAAAGTGAAAGGATCTTATGGAACAAGATGAGAAATTTGATAACCAGTTCAATCTGGCACTGGATCTTACGAAAGAAGAACGGGAAAGGTCAGAAGATTTAAATGCTGGATATGATCAGACATTTGATCGATGGGAGATTATCTTTCGTTATGCAGGTGATCTAAAGACATTAAAAAAATCATCAACAACCAATATTGAACCATTGAGCATGGGATATGCGATCGCATATATGAAAGAAAATGATTTAGAAGCATTTTCAAGAAATGAACAAGTGATCTTTATAGAAAAACCAAAAAATTTATTATTAAACCGACAGGTATCAATTTCAGCTTCCTGTATGTTGTCGGTAAAGAATACACCTCTTTCATTGACTGGAAGGGGTGTTTTTGTTGCAGTGATTGATACAGGAATCGATATATTTCATTCGGATTTTATCAATGAAAATGGAGATACGAAAATTTATGAGTTATGGGATCAGACGATTTCGGGAATCCCACCACAGCCATTTATAAATGGAACTTTGTATACAAGAAAAGAGATCAATGTAGCAATTCATTCAGAAAATGGACGGCAAATGTTTCAAAGTCGTGATGATCTTGGTCATGGAACGCATGTAGCATCCATCTGTGCAGGAAGAAATGGTGTGGCACCAGAGGCAGAACTGATCGTTGTGAAATTAGGAGATATAAGCAAACAAGGATTTCCAAGGACGACACAGTTGATGACAGCACTGCAGTATGTGATCGATACAGCGATAAGGGAAAACAGACCAGTGGCAGTGAATATCAGTTATGGGCATAATTACGGGGATCACAGAGGAAATTCGTTGTTGGAGACATTTGTTTCACAGATCGCAGGGCAGTGGAAAAGCTCTATTTGTATAGGAACTGGGAATGAGGGAAATAGTGGGCGTCATAAACAAGGAAAGATCACGACAAAAACGGAGCTGATTTTATTTGATGTGGCACCATTTGAGCAGAACTTGAATCTACAGATCTGGAAAGATTTTGTGGATGAATTCAAGATCAGACTTGAGTCTCCATCGGGAATCACATATACGATCGTGGACCAGCAAGGAAAATCGCAATACACATATAAGGATACAACGGTTTACGTGTACAATGGGTACTCAACACCATATAATGTTAGGCAGGAACTATATTTTAGTTTTATACCGATGGAAGGAAATTATATAGAAAGCGGTCAGTGGAAGATAGAAATTTCACCAGTGAATATAAAAAATGGTGAATATCAGATGTGGCTTCCGGTATCTGCAGGAAGCAATCCAGAAACCAGATTTTTAGAACCAGATAAAGTATTTACTTTAACAATTCCTTCAACTGCAAGAAATGTGATTTCCGTAGGTGCTTATGATGTCAGATATCAGGCTTATGCAGATTTTTCAGGAAGAGGAGATCAGAAATTTTGTGTAGATAAGCCGGATCTTGTAGCACCAGGTGTTGGAATTTTGGCAGCAGCAGTTGGAGGAGGCGAGAGTGTAAGATCAGGAACATCGATGGCAACACCATTTGTTACAGGATCAGCAGCTCTTTTGATGGAATGGGGAATTGTAAGAGAAAACGATCCATATCTTTATGGAGAACGAATGAAGGGGTATCTTCATAAGGGAGCGAGACGATTACAGGGATATGATAGATATCCGAATGATGAAATTGGATATGGACGGTTATGTGTGTCTGAAAGTTTGTATCAATAACGATATTTTATGAAAAAATACAACTAATATCCGCAATTTTTGTATCATATTTCCAGTTTATATGCTAAAATTAATAATATACTGGGAATACGAAAGGGGAAGAGACAATCATGAAAACAGAAAGATTTGACAAGAAACTGTTCAAACAGGAAGTCATCAATAATCTTAAGACTCAGTTCAGAGTAGAGCTTGATAATGCCACCCAGCAGCAGATTTATCAGGCAGTCGCTTATGCTCTGAAAGAGTGGATCATTGAAGATTGGATGGATACTCAGAAGACTTATGAAGAAAAAGACCCGAAGATTTTATATTATATGTCCATGGAATTCCTGATGGGAAGAGCACTTGGAAACAACCTCATTAATATGAGTATGTATGGAGAAGTGAAAGAAGCATTAGAAGAATTAGGTGTAGACCTTAACATGGTAGAAGACCAGGAACCAGATCCAGCCCTTGGTAATGGTGGACTTGGACGTTTAGCAGCATGTTTCTTAGATTCACTTGCAACACTTGGATATGCAGCATATGGATGTGGAATCCGTTATCAGTATGGAATGTTCAAGCAGAAGATCAAAGACGGATATCAGATAGAAGTACCAGATGAATGGTTAAAGAATGGAAATCCATTTGAATTAAAACGTCCTGAATATGCGAAGGAAGTACGTTTTGGAGGAAATATCCGTACAGAATATGATGAAGCAGCTGGAAGAATAAACTTCATTCAGGAGAATTATCAGTCTGTTATGGCTGTACCATATGACTATCCAGTTGTAGGATATGGAAATCACATTGTTAACACATTAAGAATCTGGGATGCAGAACCAATCACTGACTTCCAGTTAGATTCATTTGACAAAGGTGAATATGACAAAGCCGTAGAACAGAAGAACCTTGCAAAGAATATCGTAGAAGTATTATATCCAAACGATAACCACTATGAAGGTAAAGAACTTCGTTTAAAACAGCAGTATTTCTTCGTATCTGCAAGCTTACAGGCAGCAGTAGCCAAATATAAGAAGAATCATGACGACATCACAAAACTTTATGAGAAGATGACAATCCAGATGAACGACACTCATCCAACAGTATCTGTAGCAGAACTGATGAGAATCTTAATGGATGAAGAAGGTCTTGGATGGGATGAAGCATGGGAAGTTACAACAAAGACTTGTGCATATACAAACCATACGATCATGGCAGAAGCATTAGAGAAATGGCCAATCGATCTGTTCTCAAGATTACTTCCTAGAGTTTACCAGATCGTAGAAGAGATCGACCGCCGTTTTGTGAACAAGATTCGTGAGATGTATCCAGGTAACGAAGAGAAAGTCAGAAAGATGGCAATTCTCTGGGATGGTCAGGTACGCATGGCACACATGGCGATCGCAGCAGGATACTCTGTAAATGGTGTAGCTAAACTTCATACAGAAATCTTAAAGAATCAGGAATTAAAAGATTTCTATCAGATGATGCCTGAGAAGTTTAACAATAAGACAAACGGAATCACACAGAGACGTTTCTTAATGCATGGTAATCCATTACTTTCTGACTGGGTAACTAAAAAACTTGGAACAGATACATGGGCAACAGACCTTTCTTTAATGTCAGGACTTAAGAAATATGTAGATGATCCAAAATCACAGAAAGAATTTATGGAGATCAAACTGCAGAATAAAAAACGTCTGGCAAAATATATCAAAGAACATAATGGAATCGATGTTGATCCTACATCTATCTTTGATGTGCAGGTAAAACGTCTTCATGAATATAAACGTCAGCTGATGAACATCTTACATGTAATGTATCTGTACAATCAGTTAAAGAAGAATCCAAATATGAACTTCTATCCAACAACATTTATCTTTGGTGCGAAGGCAGCAGCTGGATATCGTCGTGCAAAACAGACGATAAAACTGATCAACTCTGTAGCTGATAAGGTAAACAATGATGCATCGATCAAAGGTAAATTAAAAGTAGTATTTATCGAAGATTATCGTGTATCTAATGCGGAATTGATCTTTGCGGCAGCAGATGTCAGCGAACAGATTTCTACAGCATCCAAAGAAGCATCAGGAACAGGTAATATGAAGTTTATGTTAAATGGTGCACCAACACTTGGAACAATGGATGGAGCGAACGTTGAGATCGTTGATGAAATCGGAGAAGAGAATGCATTTATTTTCGGTTTAAGTTCTGAAGAAGTTATCAACTACGAGAACAATGGTGGATATCATCCATATGAGATCTATGAGAATGACAAAGATATTCATGAAGTATTAGATCAGTTAGTTGATGGAACATATGCAGATGGTGACCATGAACTTTACAAAGACTTATATCAGAGTCTGTTATTTGGTGATACAGGAAGTCAGGCAGATATGTACTTTATCTTAAAAGACTTCCGTTCATATGCAGAAGCTCATGAGAAAGTGGCAAAAGCATATCAGGATACAAAGAAATGGGCGAAGATGGCAATGACAAATACTGCAGGATGTGGTAAATTCTCATCTGACCGTACAATTCAGGAATATGTTGATGATATCTGGCACTTAGATAAAATTAGATAAGTAGTGGAAATTGTGATATAATAGGAGAAGTCTCTTTTGGAGGCTTCTCTTTTTGTGGGGAAAATACTTCAAAGAAATGATAACAAGTGACATAAAGATGAAGATAAGGGGAAGAATGTGAAGGAAGGAATAAAAAAGATTACAGCATGTCTGTTGATCATACTAATGACTATAACATTAACACCGATATACAAAGCTACTCATAAAGTATCGGCTGCACAGAATTTTAAAATTCATTTTATTGATGTTGGCTGCGCAGATGGAGCATTGCTTCAGTATGGGGAAGGAAGCAACGCCAAATATGCAATGATCGATACAGGAGCTGAAAAATACAACGGAACGAAAGATAAGACATATGCCAAGAAAAAAGATCCAGCTTATGAGTATCTTAAAAAAATGGGTGTAAAGCATTTGGAATTTGTGATTCTTACACATCCACATCGGGATCATATTGGCGGCTTGGTAAAGATTCTGAAAGATAAAACCATTACGATCAATACGATTTATGGGAATTCTTTAGAAATGACTTACTTAAGGAGCAATGATAATGTTAAGGAACAGACTTCAGAAACTGCGAAATGGACAAAATTTGATTCAAATACATACCAAAAAGTAAAGGATGAAATTGAAAAAAGAAATAGTGAAGAAGATGAATCTTTGCATGTAAAATATGTTATTCCCAAGGCCGGCTCAAAGATTTATCTTGGCCAGGCACAGATTACGTTTTATGGGCCACTGGAGAATAATTATAAGTATGGAAGACAAGTGGATCTTAATGTAAGGCAGGAAAATAAATATTCCATCGTTACAAGAATCGTTTATGGAAAGAATTCATTTTTGATGACAGGAGATGCCCAGAGAGAAACGATAGAGAAGATTATCAAAAAAGGTTATAATCTGCAGGCACAGGTATTAAAAGAACCACATCATGGTTATCAAGATGTAAAGGAAAAGGACAAACTGATCGCAGGACGGACATCAGATCACAAATTATTGATCGATCATACCAAAGCAAATATTGCGGTTATCAGCAATGGATATAAAAATACAGGGGAAGTTCCCATGAAAAATGTTCTTACGGATCTTTCCAAGATGGATATTTATGAGACGGGTAACAGGGGAACGATCGTTATCACCTCTGATGGAAGTCATTTATATGTAAGAACAGAAAAAGGTGGAAATAAACCGAGTGTCAATGGAAAAATCATATCATCAGGAAAGAGTATTTCCATGCCAGTCTTGCAGTCCATTGATATCGTAAGCAATAAAAAAACAAAAATACTTCCAGCATATCCTGGAACAAAAGATGCAAAGAGTATCTATACAAACAAAAATGTGACAATAAAGATCAATGCCAGTGCCAGAAGTTTTACGAAGATTAATAGTGTGCAATATAAGATCGTGAAAAAGGGACAAAGCAGTGCCAAACTTCCGTATTGTTATGGAAAATCTGTGACCTTAAAGAACGGAACGATTGCAAAGGTCTATGTAAAATATAATACGATGCTTGGAGAGAAGGAATTAAAACTTCCGCAGATCGTTGTTGATACCAAGGCACCGACAAAGCTTAGGCTTAAGAAGAAAAAATCAGGAAAGAAGAAAAAAGTAACTTTTTCGGCAAATTATGGAACTAGTGGCAAGAAGAAAACCGCGTATAAGTTAGTTCCAAAAGGAAAGAGTGCCAAAAAATATAAATGGAAAACTGCAAACGATGTCAGATATGATGCGAAAAAATATAGAAAAGCAAGATTATATGTGCGTTTTATTGATAAAGCAGGAAACAGCAAGACAACGAAGATGTCAATATAAGATGAGGAGACAGACTGCTTGTATGATAAAACATAATTTGCTATACTGAAAAGTAACAACAATATAAGAACAGATCAGGAGAATGAGAATGAATAGCAGATTAAAAGGAATTGTAACAGTTATACTGATCGTGATCATAGGATTGGTTGCGGTCAGCGGTATTGGATATATCAGACAGAGAATGGCAGCAGATCAGGGTGTGAAATATCTAAAACAGAAAGAATATCAGAAAGCATATGAAGAATTTGATAGTGCGGCCTCAAGATTTACATTGATCTTTACAAAACAGAAGAAGAATGTTCTGTTTTATGAAGGAGAGGCATTGTATCAGATGGGTGAATATAACAAAGCAGCTGAAATTTATGATCGATTGATCGATCGTGGAGAAGTTAAGGCATATTCTTTAAAAGCATATTGTCTGATGCAGAGAAATAAAACAAAAGAAGCACTAGAAGTATGCAATCTTGGAATTTCAGAATTTCCGAAAGAAGGAGAGATCTACTGTACCAAGTATGCAATTTATGCAAAACAGGAGAAATACAAAGAAGGACTTCAGGTTATTAAAAAAGCATTGAAACAGGATGAATTAAAGAATAAGAAAGAAGTGCTCTTTGCAAGGATTGGTGCATATGAGTCTTTGTTTGATTTTGATACAGCATATAAATATACAAAAGCTTATGTAAAGGCGTATCCAAAGGATGCACAGGGAAAGAAAGAACTGACATTTTTGGAAACAAGATAAATGGCAGACAAAAGCATTGAATGAGGGAATGTTATGGGCAAAGATATTCTGATAAGAGATCAGATTTTTTCGACATATGATAGTCTGTATGATGCAGAAAAGAAGGTTGCAGATTACGTGGCAGGACATCAGGAAGATGTGATCAATATGTCGGTGGCTGAACTGGCACAAAATTGTGCTACGAGTCAGGCTACTGTGATTCGCTTTTGCAAGAAGATCGGATGTGAGGGATTTCACAAGTTGAAGTTGAAACTTGCTGGAGAACAAAGCAAGCAGGAAGAACTGGCAGCATCGAATGAAATTAATATTGAGAATATGGAACAGTCTCTTCACAATATTATGGTTAGTAAAGTAGAAGAGATTAAAGCAACTTTTCACAATTTTGATCAGAAAGAACTTCGAAGTATTGTGGATGCAGTTTTGGGTGCAAATCTCATTGAATTTGCTGCGATGGGCAATACAATACCGATTGCGATGGACGGAACATATAAGTTTAATCAGCTTGGGCTACATGCTGTGACTTCTCCAATGTGGGAGACACAGGAGGCATTTGCAAGAACGCTGAAGAAAGGTGATGTATTTTTTGCGATTTCAGCATCGGGAGCATCTAAGCGTCTGATCCGCATGGCTAAGATCGTGAAGAAGCAAGGTGGAGTGACTGTTGCAGTGACGAATCAGGCAAAGTCACCGATAACTGAGATTTGTGATCATGTGATCATAACAGCAACAAGGGAACACATTTTTTATGATCAGGTTAGTTTTACAAGGATGGCTGCGATGGCAGTGATCGATACATTATTTATGTTGATACTTTCTATGAAGAACGATTTCTTTGAGAATGTTGCAGAACATGAACGCTCCGTGATAGAGGAAAAATTATAAGGAAGATGGAATAAGATGTTTATTTTGATAATAGGAGTGTTGATCATATTTTGTATTCTGTTATTTATCTGCTATTCTTATATGCAGAATCAGCGTTCAAAATATGTCTCACAGATGTATAAAGAATTTAAAGAACAATATGGGGCCAATGCAAAGGTTGCTATGGGATTTTCACAGACAAATGTGTTTTCTAAAGCAATGACATTGATGATCGCGGTAAATCCAGAAGATCATCGAGTTATTGATGCATGGGCAGTGACTGATAATGACATGGAAATAGAAGGAAGAACTTGTGCAGAATATCTAGGAATTGATATTAATAAATATGCGGAAGATGTCAGAAAAAGAAGTGATAAGGATCTTTTGATGAGAAAACCAACACAGATCAAAACAGCAAAAGAAAAGGCATTTGCGATGGCGGTAATGCAGATATTAAATCAGGAATAGGAAAGAGTCATTATGGAAGAGATCAAGAAAGAGATTATTGAAAAGGTTATTCTTGTTGCAGTGGCCGATCAGGACGTGAGAGAGGCAGAAGAATCTCTTGATGAATTAGAAGAATTGGTAAAGACTGCTGGAGCAGTGGTTGCAGCAAGAGTGATTCAAGTAAGAGAAGCTCCGCATCCGGGAACTTATATTGGAAAAGGAAAGATTGACGAAGTTAAGGCATTGTTATATGGAACAGATGCGATAGGTATTGTATGTGATGATGAGTTATCTCCTGCGCAGATGGGGAATCTTAGTGATGCACTAGATACAAAGGTAATGGACAGAACTTTGATCATTCTTGATATTTTTGCTAAGAGGGCATTTACAAGAGAGGGTAAGATACAGGTAGAACTTGCACAGCTGAAATATCGTGCATCCAAACTTACCGGACAGGGAAAAGCGTTATCAAGGCTTGGAGGAGGAATTGGAACAAGAGGACCTGGAGAAAAGAAACTTGAGATGGATCGTCGCTTGATCCGAACGAGAATATCAAGACTTAAGGCAGAACTCCGTGATGTTGTAAAGCACAGAGAAGTACAGCGAAAACAGCGCCAGAAGAATCATCTTCCGGTTGTGTGTATTGTTGGATATACGAATGCTGGAAAGTCAACGCTTCTGAATCATTTTACAAATGCAGGTGTCTATGAGGAAGATCAGTTGTTTGCAACCCTTGATCCAACAACAAAGAGTCTGGATTTAAGTGGCGGGCAGACAATTCTTATGACAGATACGGTCGGATTTATCCGCAAACTTCCACATCATTTAGTAGAGGCTTTTAAAAGTACATTGGAAGAAGCAAAATACAGTGATCTGATCCTGCATGTTGTTGATGCTTCTAATCCGCAGAAAGAAAAGCAGATGGAGGCGGTATACGAAACATTAAAGCAACTTGGTGCGAATGAATCGCCGATCGTGACAGCATTTAATAAGATCGATCTTTTGAATGGAGATGAGATTTTAAAAGATCAAAATGCAGAAGCGGTCGTAAGAATTTCAGGAAAGACAGGAGAGGGGACTGACCAGTTATTAGAGAATATTGAAAAGATTCTGCAGAAACAGAAATTATATCTGGAGAAATTATATGATTATCAGGATGCAGGTAAGATTCAACAGATCAGAGCTCATGGACAGCTTTTGAAAGAAGAATATAGAGAAGATGGAATTTATGTAGAAGCATATATCCCAAAAGAGATTCTTGGAAACATCTAGGAGGAATTGAAAGTGATCATTCAGAAAGTAATTAATAACAATGTTGTTAGTACATTTGATGCAAACGGCAAGGAAGTTATTTTGATGGGCAAGGGAATTGGTTTTCGAAAAAAAGCAGGAGATGAATTAGATAAAAACAAGATTGAGAAGATTTTTACATTGGATTTAAGCGGGAAGTCTTCTTTTGTTCAAGAAGTTATGGCAATTATTCAAGAATTCTATGAAATCGTTCTTAATCCAGAACATCCGGCATATCAGCGGTTTGCAACGCATCTTCAATATCTTGAGACAGAGATCATGTCAAAGAAACATCCGATGGAAGAAGATGAAGAAGCAGATGTTGAATTTTATGAAAGAAATCAGAAAAAATATCCGGAAGCCTATGTGTGCAGTCAGAAGATCGTGGAACATATTGAACAGCATTATGATTGTAAATTATCTGCGGATGAGAAAATGTATCTTATCATTTATGTAAAAAGGCTGATCCTTGAAACAAGTGGTCAGATATAAATCTAGGTTGACTTATGCGTCAGAATTTGATATTATAATGTTATCAGATTTTGGATTGTGACTGGTAAGGCAGGCAAGACCTATTTAATAAGTGTGAACATTTGTTAAAGTAGGTCTTTTTTTATGCTTTTTTAAGGAATTGCACTTAGATGAGTACAAAGATAAGCCAGTTAAAGATCCAGATAAATTAAAATTATTTTATATGTGAGAAGGAGAAACAATTATGGTATCAAAGAAATTTGTCATTGAAAACGAACAGGGATTACACATGAGACCAGCAGGAGTTTTAGCGAAAGCTGTAACTAAATTCGAATCTGACGTAACTATCGTATTCGAAGATAAAAAAATCAACGCTAAAAGCTTATTAAACATCATCGGAGCTTGCATCAAATGTGGTTCTGAAATCGAATTAGTATGTGAAGGTCCAGACGAAGAAGCAGCTCTTGCACATGCAACAGAACTGATTGAATCTGGATTAGGTGAATAATCACTGCTCATAATGGGTGTAACATATAATTTGATAAAGGACGGGTGGCAACATGTATAAAGGTATAGGAGCATCTGCTGGTATCGGTATCGGTAAGATCGTTAAGATTAAGGAAGAAGAACTTAATTACACAAAACAGTCTATCGAAGATACAGAAGCAGAGAAAAAACGTTTAAGCGATGCAATTGAAGTTTTCATTGAGAAGACTCAGAAGATGGTTGAATCCATGAAAGTAACTGCTGGTGAGCAGGAAGCAGAGATCTTAGAAGGTCATATCATGATGATCCAGGATCCAGCGATCTCAGAACAGATCGAAGCTAAGATCGATGGAGAGAAGATCAACGCAGAAGCTGCTGTAGAAGAAGCTTGCGATTTCTTCGCACAGATCTTCGCTATGGCAGACGATGAACTGACACAGCAGAGAGCATCTGACTTAGGCGACATCAAAACTCGTTTAATTAAGATCTTACTTGGAATTGAAGAAGTAGATATCAGTGCAGTTCCAGAAGGAACAATCTTAGTAGCAGAAGATTTAACACCATCTATGACAGCAGGAATCAATCCTGCAAATGTTCAGGGTGTATTAACAGAGATCGGTGGTAAGACATCTCACTCTGCGATCATCTGCAGATCTATGGAAATTCCAGCAGTTCTTAGTATCGAAAACATCGTTTCTATCGTGAACGATGGAGATGAAGTTGTTCTTGACGGATCAACAGGAGAAGCATTCATCAATCCTGAAGCATCTGTTGTAGAAGAATATAAAGCTAAGAAAGCAAAATTCTTAGAAGAGAAAGCTGCCCTTCAGAAGTTTGTTGGACAGAAATCCCAGACAGCAGACGGACACGTTGTGGAACTGGTTGCTAACATCGGTGGACCAGACGAAGCAGAAGGTGTCTTAGAGCGTGATGGAGAAGGTGTTGGATTATTCAGATCTGAGTTCTTATTCATGGAAAGCGATGCGATTCCATCAGAAGAAGCTCAGTTTGAAGCATACAAGAAAGTAGCTGAAACTCTTGACGGTAAACCAGTGATCATTCGTACACTGGATATCGGTGGAGATAAAGCTCTTCCATATCTTGGACTTCCAACAGAAGAGAATCCATTCTTAGGATTCAGAGCAGTACGTTTCTGCTTACAGAGAAAAGAAGATATTTACAAACCACAGCTTCGTGCATTATTACGTGCAAGTGCTTTCGGTAAAGTTCGTATCATGGTACCATTAGTAACATGTGTAGACGAGCTTCGTGCAGTCAAAGCGATCATCGAAGAACTGAAACAGGAATTAGATGCAGAAGGTATCGCATACGACAAAGACATCCAGGTTGGTGTTATGATGGAAACTGCAGCAGCAAGCTTAATTGCTGACATTCTTGCAAAAGAAGCAGACTTCTTCAGTATCGGTACAAACGATTTAACTGGATACACAATGGCAGCCGACAGAGGTAACCCAGATGTTGCATATCTGTACTCTGCATACAATCCAGCTGTACTTCGTTCTATCAGAAATATCATCTCAGCTGCAAACAAAGAAGACATCATGGCAGGTATGTGTGGAGAAGCAGCAAGCGATCCATTATTAGTACCAGTATTACTTGGATTCGGATTAAACGAATTCTCAGTAAGTGCTACAGCAATCCTTGCTACAAGAAAAGTAATGTCTCTGTGGACAATGGATGAATGTAAAGCATTAGTTGATGAAGTAATGCAGTTAGAAACAGAAGCAGAAGTGAAAGCTTTATTAGAAGAAAGAGCAAGAAGCTAAGATTATATGATTTAGTTTCTTACGGGAATATGGAAAGGACCTTGGTAATTTAGTTATCAGGGTTCTTTTTTTTGTATAGTAATGGAACAATATATTAAGTAGGTATACTTATTAAAAAAGTCAACCATAATATTTCACAAAAATAAAAAAGTTTTTTGTATTAAACGACGAAAAAACTAAATCTGATTGCCTGTAAAATGGTGAAATGTTACAATTCAAGCATAAGGGGAGAATGAAAACGACATATCAGGATACTGTATGAACTTAAGCTCCTTGAGACCTTATGAAGTCAGAAAATAGAGGTACAATAAAAGAGTGCAGAATGAAGAAATTAGAAAAATAGAAGCAAGAATCTTAGAAATGATGAATATATGAAAATTGTCAGATATTATAAGGTCTACGGTACCCAATGTGCATATGTTAGATAGCCTTAAAATAAGAAATTCTTAAGGCTATCTAATAATGCTCATTATTAGATGAGGAGGTTATAATGATAAGTTCTGAAAAAAATAAGGATTTATGGATTGAAGATTATAAAAAAAGAGTAAAAGTTTTATCCGCACAAGAAATAAAATTATTAGAAACTAGTTGGTCAAGTGAAAATAATAAAGTAGAAAATTATTTTAGAACAGATGATGGTCAAGGAAAGTTAAATTTATGGTTAATAGATACATATAATTATGAAAATTTGACTGTAGAAATGCAAGTTAATCTTAATGTTATATCAAAAGACGCTGGATGTGAAATAATAATTAAACCTCAAAAATTTAAATTATACTATTTAAAAATGGTGATATTTTTTTATATAGTGTTAATGATAATATTTGGTGTTATATCACAAAGCGTTATAGTGTTTGCTTTTGGAGCAGTTCAAGTTATGATTTTATATGTTCAAAATCGAATAATATATAAAAATACGAGAAATCGTATAATAGATAAGATACAAAATATGTGATGAAACGTAGATATCATAAGATCTGCGGTACCTTAAGTATGACAAAGAAGGAAAACAGACAGCTGTATAAAATCTTAAGGTCCCAGGGACATTAAGATTAAGTAAATCCGCAAGTACAAATCGAAGAAACAAAAAGGTGAGAATAAAATGGTAAAAATTAAAATATTTATTTGCACTATATGGATAGCAGCTTTTTGTGTAACTATCGGTGGTTGTAAATCTTACAGACAAAGCAGAAAGCAAAATCAAAAATTATACAATGCCATAGAAACAAATGAAGTTGAAGCAGCCAAAGAAGCAATTGATGATGGTGCCAATATGAATTCGTTTCGAAATATAGGCTTGACAATGGATAGTCTTTATGGAAAATCAGATAAAAATCCAGTATATGCTGATACAGCCATGCATGAAGACAATAAAATTGCCCAGTATTTAATAAGAAAAGGAGCTGATCCCAATTACAAGGATAAAGACGGAATTTCATTACTTATGCTTGCTGCCCAACAAGGAAATATAAAATTTTGCAAGCAATTGGTAGAAAAAGGAGCTGATGTTAAGTATAAAAAAAGAGGAATATCAGCTCTAGATTACGCATTATCAACGGGCGAAATTCAAGATGCTAAAACTCAAATAGAATTAATAGAATATCTGTATCAACAAAAAATTCCAGTTACAAAAATGACAAAAAGAATATTGATCAATGGATATCGTACGGGCGTTTATGGAGATACATCGGCAAACACGGAATATATTCTTCAATGGGGAATGAAGCAGGGAATTGTAAAAATGAAAGACCTGTCAAAGAAACGAAAGATTTTCTATCAAATCTCAATAGGACAAGAAATAAATTCATCAATTTTAAAAGGAATTTCCATTCATGAATTACATAATACATATGGGGAGAATATTGCAATGGTTGCTGCCCAATATGGAAATTTGAAAGTGTTAAAATATGCAGTAAAGAATAAGATTTCTGTTCGAGAAGAAAATGCAGATTTTCAAAATATATTTGACCTTGCGATAAAATCAAACAACATTGATACAATAAAATATCTAATGGATATTATAAAACCATCCCCAAAAGATATATGCGAATCAATTGAGAATTCGATAGATTCTATTTCGGAGAAAACATTAGGGTACTTATTGACAAAATTAACAGATATAAATATATCACCAGAAGATAATGATGAAAATATATTAGAAACAGCAGCAATGAGTGACCGAATAGATCTTGCAGAATTGTTAATAAAAAAGAAGGCAGTAGTTACACCAATAGCATTAATAAACGCGGTAGATACGGGAAATATAAAATTAGTAAAACTATTGCTTAGCAATGGAGGCGAAGTTAATAAGATTGGAAAATACTCTGATGGAGAAAAAATGACATCTGCTTTATATGAAGCGATTACATTAGGAGATTTTCCAATGGTAAAATTTTTGATCAAGGAAGGGGCAGGTGATACGGATATAAAAGAAGCTGTAACAGACAGTAATAGTTATAGAATAAAAAAATATATTTATCAAAAGTTTCCGGGATTGCAAGATGACTAATACTATAGTGACTTAAGTTCCCTGAGACCTTACGAAGTCATAGTAAGAACAATGTAAGAAAGACAGGTGGAAAACCAAGCAATAGACGGGAAGAAATTAGAGAACAAAAAGCAAGAGGAGAGAGAAATAAAAGAAAAAGAAAGGGATATAAGCATTCAAAGTAAATATACAAAATAATAGAAAATAGTGATACTTGATTCGCTTAAGATAACAAATATTTCTAAGAAAAAACTTAAGCTCCCTGAGACCTTACGAAGTCAGAAAACAAGGAATTAATAACACAATAAAAGAGTGTAGAGTGAAGAAATCAGAAAAGCAGAAATAGTAATCTTAAAAAAGAACAAGATATGGAAATTGCCAGATAACATAAGCATTCCTGTAATTCATAAATAATGTCAATAGACGAAAGAAGAACCTCACAGTATAATTAAGATATCATCTTGGCGGATGAAAAACATCTTAATTATCGGAGGTCCTTATAATGAATTATACACAGAATCAAAAGATTGAACAAGTCACAGAATCAACTTTAGTACTCGGAGTTGATATCGGAAGTTCTGAACACTATGTCAGAGCATTCGATTACCAGGGAAGAGAGCTGACAAGAAAAGTATTCAGATTTTCAACTGATATCAATGGGTTCAACAGCTTTTATGACTGGGTTACACAAATATGCATAAAGCATGGAAGTGCTGATGCAATATACCAGTATACGGATTTTGGAGAAACAATGATCCAGGGTTATGATCAGGCGAAAAATGAAATATGTTATGCGGGTGGGATCTATGATCAGAGTACAGGTCTATATTATCTGAATGCCAGATATTATAATCCAGAAGATGGAAGATTCCTAACAGAAGATACTTATCATGGAGAAAATGATAAACCTGATACGCAACATTTATACGTGTATTGCAGTGAATTATGTGGATCCTAGTGGGCATTATGCAGTGGCATTGTATACGTTAGTAAAGATAGTTGCCGGAGGAGTGGTATTTTATGTATCATATTCAACTTGGAAAAGACGAAGAATCAAGACACGATATGCAACAAGAATACTAAATGAAAAATACGGAAAAGGGAATTGGGGCAAAGGACCTGGATCAGAATATAGTCGTATAATAAAATATCATAGGAAATAAATTATGAGGAGGAAAAATAAAATGATAGTGTATGAACTGAGTTGGTGGTATTTAGATGAAGAGAGTGGAAAATCTGATGAACAGGTAATTGCAGTATATTCATCTGAACAATTAGCTCAAAAAGCAATAGAAAGATTTAAAATACAACCAAGATTTATAGGACATGAGGAAGACTTTTACATAAGTAAATATATAATAAATCATGAGGAGTGGAAAGATGGTTATTTTTGCAGTGACGATTTGAAAGGAGATATGTAATAAATATGTATGTTTATAAGTTAATATACGAAAAGCAAAACAAAGGAATAGGATCTATGAATATAGGATATTATAGTAGTTATAAAAAAGCAAGGAAAGTAAAAAAGAAATATCAAGCAATAGTTCCAGGATTTAAAGATCATTCGCATGGGTTTAAAATAAAAAAAATAGAAGTAAATAGAGATAATTATTATTTTATGTAAATAGAAAGGACTTAAGTTCCCTGAGACCTTACGAAGTCACTGATTAGCGAATATCGTTATACAGAATATACTTATGATCAAAGAGGAAGGCTCACAGCATTTGCAGAGATCAGTCAGAATGCCCAGCCAACGGCAGATGATATCAAAGCCCATCAGATCCGGTATACTTATAATGAGGATGGAAATCTCAGTAAGGTATCCTATCCGACCACCAAAGATGGACTCCAGTCATTATCTTATATTTATGATGAAAACGGATGGCTGCAGGAGATCAAAGGAGAACTGTATTCCAAGAATCAGACAACAGAGAAAGTCCTCAGAAGTTATACCTATGATGCGTACGGAAAAGTTAAAGAGATCAAGGATTACAGGAATCTGTTAAAGAATGGTGATCAGGCAGTTCAAAAAGTTTATATCTATGACAGTTTTGACCGTGTTAAAGAGATGATCTACACTGATCTAGAGACAGAAAAAGTGATGGAAATCAAAACTCACAGAACTTGATTGGAACAGAAGGAAATATCCTTGCAACTGAGAGATTCAAAGGGGATGATACGCAATATTATCTGTATAATAAAGATATTCAGGGAAGTACAACTAGCCTAGTGAAAGAAGATGGAAGTGCAGATGCAACCTATCAGTATACGGATTATGGAGAGACAATTATTCATGGAGATGATCAGGCGAAAAATGAAGTGTGTTATACTGGTGGAATCTATGATCAGAGTACGGGATTGTATTATCTGAATGCACGGTATTATAATCCAGTGAATTATGAGGATCCTAGTGGGCATTTTTTAGTAAGTACAGCAGTTTTAGTAGGTGTCGGAGTAGGAGGAATTGTTGGTGCAATAGCTGGTTCATATAAAGGTAAATTAGTTGCTAAAAGATTAGGATATAAAGGGAAAAAAGAAATTTATTTATAGCAACATAGGGAATTAAAGGAGCTGTAGTAGGAGCCATTATAGGAGCATTTGCAGGTTATGGTATCGGTGTTGCTATGGGAGCGTCATCAAGTAGTGGATTAGCGGAAAAAGGAGTCAATAGTGCAATAAGAAGAGTAGCTTCTGATCAAAATAAAGTAAGGCACATTATGCAGAGTAAACATGAGTGGACAAAAGTAACAAAAAAGAATCAGTGGAAGTATGTAAAACCAATTGTAAAAAAGGAAATGAAAAGTGGAAAAATGGAAGCTATAGGAAAAACTAAAGGAAAAGAAATTGTATATAAATTTGTATACAATTATAAAGAGAAAATTATCGAAGGTACATGTATAGCTAAGAAAGGAGTTGTAAAATTAAGTGATGCATGGGTTAAAACAATTGGTTTATGATAATCAGCCATTTTTTTCTTTAAATCAAACTGGAAAAACGAATCGAGAGTTATATATTTTGTGGAAACAAAATAAGAGAGATGATATTTTCTTACTTTTATATACACAGCTTTGGATGGCATTAGAAGAAGTTTATATGGAGAATGTTATAGATTATTATAAGAAAGATTGTTATGAAAAAAAACTTTTTTTTGAATTAGTAGAATATCAAAAAAGGTTTTTTAAAAAAAATATCAAAATACAATTACTTACAGGTTATTTTTATGCAACCACGGAATATTTATTTTTCTTAAATAAGGAAAATGATATTTATAACATAGTTGATGAAGGAAAAAATATAATAAAAAAACTATATGATAATAATCAAGAAAAATTAGAAGTGTATATTTTTTATATTTGCATTTTACAAGGAAAGAGAAAAAATGGATAAAAAAAAGAAAATGGTATTTACGAGAAATTAAAAAACTATTTCCAAGTAATTCGGAAATAGATCAATATTTTCGGGAAATATTTTTACTGTAAGTAATGTTAAAGACTTTGTAACAATGATAGTATGTAATATACAATTACAAAATAAAAAAGATTCTTTTATTAAAGCAACCATTGACGACAAAGGGAATATATATGTTGCGACTGGAATGTTAGGTGTCGTTCAGAAATTTAACAAGAATGGCGACTTTATTAAGAGTATCTTAATTAAGGATGATATTGATATGATTAAGAATGAAAGAGATGGAATTCATGTATATGCAGGCAAGTTTGATTATACGGATTATCATATAACAGAGAAAAAAATAATAGAAAAAGAAATAAGTGAAACAGATTTAGATCATATAAAATCGGTACCCAATGAATTGGTGATTGGTAATTTCTGGATTTTCAAAGGTAAAATTACAATTCAAAAGCAGCAAAATTGTAGTGATAACAGGAGGAGACGAAATTGGAAGTTAATGTAGAAATTGTATTAAGTTATAATGATGAAGAAACAGATTGGAAAATAAAAAAAAATTATCTCTAGATTTTTATACAGATTAAAGAAATACAGAACAGGAAATCGATTTGCTGGAGAATATACATATAAGATTAATCAAGATTCAGAACTATATAAACAAATAATTGAATTTTATAAATCAAATAGGAAAGATGTAGAATTTATCTGCTTAGGTTATGATGTAGAAGTTTTAGATGAAGAGTTTGAAAAGGCAAAAGCATTCGTTTTATGTTTTCCAGAATATTACTGTGAAGAATACGAAGATATTGAAAATGAATATAGTGAATGTGAAAGTTGTCATAGTAAAGAAAAAACAAATAGCTTATTTTATGCACAATCGAAAGGCTATATAAAAAAACATGAGAATGATTATGGGTTTGCAGGATTGGATGGAACAGGAGAGTTGTTGTTATTACCAAAACTGGTGGAGAAATTAAAAGAATCAGGAGTAGATAAAAAATATTTTCAGCCGATTATAAGCAAAAGTAAAAAGATATTAGGATATACTTTTATTACTGATAATATATTACCACAGAAAAGTTATATTGATGAAAATTATAAATTTGAAAATCAATGTGAAAAATGTGAAAGAATAAATATGACAGAAAATGAAAACATTTTCTATTTCATACCGAAAAGAATAACAGAAGAAGGAATAAAAAATTTAAAGGATGTAAATAAGACATATGAATTTTACGATGAGTATAGGGAAATTATAATAAGTAAAAAGGTTGCACAAATTATAAAAGAAAATGTTCCATATGTAAAATTTTACCCTGTTATTTTAGATAACAGAAATTAAAAACAAATCAACTATTCAGGAACCACCCCACGATTCTCAACGATCGTAGAAAACACGATCATCGTACTAGTTTTCCCAAAGTGCTGCAATTTCCCAATAAATTCATCCAGTTCCATCGTACTAGGAAAAGCAACCTTCAGCAGCACAGAATAATTTCCAGTTACACAATCACATTCCAGTACATTTGGATGAGCTCGAAGAAAAGGATAAACTTCGGGTTTTTGTGCAGGGCTGATCTCAAGACTGATATATGCTTTAATATGATAACCAAGTTGGATCGGGTCAACAGAAGCATGAAATCCAGTCAGAATTCCTTCCGCTTCCAACCGCTTAATTATTTAAAGTAAATCAAGACTTTCATTAAAAAAAGAAAAGCTGAAACACAAAATTTGAACTTTAAATTTGGAAAGACAGGATTAAGGTTTACGAACATTGCATACTGTGTTAAGCTTCAACACATAAAATCTTGAAACAAGACGACAGCATCGTAATGGTCAAAAAAGCAGCAGCGATCACGAATGAAAAGTCTGGAAAACTTGACCAGCAAATCGCTTAGACGATCATTCAGGCATGTGATGAGATTCTGGATGGAAATTTAAGAGATCAGTTTATCGTGGATGCGATCCAAGGAGGGGCTGGAACTTCTGCCAATATGAATGCAAACGAAGTGATTGCCAATCGTGCGATAGAAATCCTTGGTGGAACCAAAGGAGATTACAGCATTGTACATCATGGGAAGAACACAGCTTCAGGATGCCGTTCCAATGAGACTAGGACAAAGTTTTGGAGCATTTGCACATGTTTTAAAAAAGGATATTAAGAGACTAAAAAATGTTATGGATGAGATGAAAGTCTTAAACATCGGAGCAACAGCCAATGGAACAGCGATCAATGTAGCCCCTTACTATCTTGCAAACATTTCTTATGAATTAAGCAAAGTTGCAGGAATTTCATTAAAACAGGCAGATGATCTGATCGATGCCACACAGAACTTAGATGGATTTGTCAGTGTATCCGGGGTGTTAAAAACATGTGCCGTTGATATTTCCAAGATATCCAATGACCTGAGATTAATGTCATTTGGCCCAAGAACTGGTTTATCAGAAATCAATCTTCCAGCAAGACAGAATGGTTCATCCATCATGCCAGGAAAGATCAACCCAGTGATTCCAGAAGTTGTATCACAGGTTGTATACCTGATCATTGGACATGACTATACGATCACGATGGCAGCCGAAGCCGGACAGTGCGAAAAATATATTGAAAAAAGTGTTGGAATCTCAACAGCGTTATGTCCATATATCGGATATGCAAAGTCTGCTGAGATTGCAAAGAAATCACTAAAAACAGGAATTTCTGTAAAAGAGCTGGTATTAGAAGAAGGTCTGTTAAATGAAGAAGAATTAAAAGAGATCTTAAAACCAGAGAAAATGACACAGCTTATGAGAGAAAAAGTGATGAAAGCAGTATCATAAATACAATTAGAATACAAAAAAGAATGAAAAGTAAGAAGAGGCTTTGGAGAAATTCAGAGCTTCTTTTATTGCAATATCCTCTCGCACAAGATATAATACATAAATAGAACATAAGTACGATTGGAGAATGGAAAGAATGATAATAATTCTATGCTTAGACAACAACAACGGTATGATGTTTAATGATCGAAGGCAGAGTCAGGATCGAGGCTTGCGAGAGTATATTGCGGAGATGACCAAAGGGGAGAAGGTCTATATGAATGCATATACAGAGAAGTTGTATGAAGAGATCAACGATCCGATTGTTTGTGAAGATTGCTTACACAAGGCAGGAAAAGGGGAGACTTGTATTGTAGAGAATCTTCCATTAAAACCAGTGATAGATCAGATTGAAGAGATCGTGATCTTCCGTTGGAATAAAGTCTATCCGTCCGATCAGGTACTGGATGTGAATCTTGAGGAATGGAAACTTGCAGAAGAAGAACAGATCGAAGGTTCCACTCACGAGATTACAAAACAGATCTATCTTCCAAAACAATAAGCTAGATCAGAAAAGAATATAACAAGAGGAGAAACAGTTGATGATGAGAGTAACAAAGAAATTATATGCTCTGCTGATCGCAGGAATGATGGCGGTATCACTGGCAGGATGCCAGAGTACAGGCAATAGCAGTAATGACGAAAGCACACAGAACGAACAAAGCAGCAAAGGAAGTACAAATTCTTCCACCAAATCTGTATCATCTGACAATATTCCGGATTTTTCAGGGAATATGACGGTTGCTGTTGACAATAATAATCCAGATTTTACATCCAAAGATCTGACAACAAAATCCTACGAGTCTTACAGCAGACTTGACTCTGAAGGAAGATGTCAGGTGGCGGAAGCGTGTGTTGGAAAAGATATCATGCCAAAAGGAAAACGCGGAACAATCGGTATGGTAAAACCAACCGGATGGCATACAGCAAAATACAATAACGTTGATGGGAAATATCTATATAACCGTTGTCATTTGATCGCTTACCAGCTGACCGGTGAGAATGCCAATAACAAGAACCTGATCACAGGAACAAGATCTTTTAACGTGGATGGAATGTTACCATATGAAGAGATGGTCGGTGACTATGTCCGTGAGACAGGAAACCATGTATTATACAGAGTCACACCAGTCTTTGACGGAGATGATCTGGTAGCCAAAGGGGTACAGATGGAAGCGATGTCTGTGGAAGATAAGGGAGAAGATATCAAGTTTAATGTCTTTGTATATAACGTACAGGATGGAGTGAAGATTGATTATGAAACAGGAGACAGTGAAGCAGACAGCAGCGTAGAGGTGACAACAGAGAATTCCAAAGCAAGCCAGAAATATCATACAGATCAGAATTCTTCCAATAACAGCAACAGTTCAGACAGCAGTAACAATTCAAACAGCAAAAGTTACAGAAGCAATAAAAATACAACAGCAGCGAAAACAAATACGAAAACAAGTACTTCACAGGAAATTCGAGGAAACAGCAGATCAAAAGTTTATCATTGTCCGGGACAAAGAGACTATGACCGTATGGGAACATCAAAATATTTAGTGACATTTAAGAGTGAAAAGGAAGCACAGGCAGCAGGTTATCGTAAGGCACAAAGATAAAAAAGTTAACGATCCATAAAGACAGACAGGAGGAATCTTATGAGTTTAAATGCAACACCAAGAGGAGACAGGATTCACATCGCATTATTCGGAAAACGAAACGCCGGAAAGTCCAGTGTCATCAATGCAATGACTAATCAGGAGCTAGCGATCGTATCCGATGTCAAAGGAACAACAACAGATCCTGTATACAAGGCAATGGAGCTTCTTCCATTAGGACCGGTTGTTATGATCGATACACCGGGGCTTGATGACGAAGGAGAATTAGGAGCAAAGCGTGTTAAGAAAGCAAAAGAAGTATTGGCAAAAGCTGATATAGCACTCGTGATCATGGATGCGACCGCAGGCATGACAGAGTTTGAAGAAGATATGATATGTCTGATCGAAGAAAAGAAGATTCCTTATCTTAAAGTCTACAATAAGATGGATCTTACTGATGCAAAAGAATGGGAAGAAGACAAAGCATGTTTCGTCAGTGCCAAGGATAAAAAAGGTATCTGGGAGTTGAAAGAAGAGATTGGGAAACTGATTCCAACCGATGATGATACATTAAAGATCGTAGGAGATTTAGTTTGTCCAAATGATTTTGTGATCTTAGTCGTACCGATTGACAGTGCAGCACCAAAAGGCAGACTGATCCTGCCACAGCAGCAGACGATCCGTGATCTTTTGGAAGCGGGTGCAGCATCGATCGTTGTGAAAGAGACAGAATTAGAAAAGACATTAGAAGAAATCGGCAAGAAACCAGCCTTAGTGATCACAGATTCCCAGGCATTTGGAAAGGTTTCAAAGATCGTTCCAGAAGATATTAAACTAACTTCATTTTCAATCCTGTTTGCAAGATACAAAGGAGATCTGGAAGAGGAAGTCAGAGGAGTCAAAGCTTTAGAACATCTAGAAGACGGAGCAAAGATTCTGATCGCAGAAGGATGTACTCATCACAGGCAGTGTGATGATATCGGAACGGTGAAAATCCCAAGATGGCTGAAACAGTATACAGGCAAGACGTTTGATATTCATACAAGCAGTGGAAATTCATTTCCAGATGATCTTGATACTTATGATCTGGTTATTCACTGTGGAGGATGCACATTAAATAGAAGAGAGATGAAGAACCGTATCGCAAGAGTCAAAGATGCAGGGGTTCCAATCGTCAATTATGGAATCTTTATTGCAGCAACACAGGGAATTCTAAAGAGAACTTTAGAACCATTTGAAGAAGCAAGCAGGATCTTAAATGAGATTTAGGATAGACTATTTCAAAAAATCAGCATAAATTAACAAAAATCAGCAAGACTGCTTCTTTACAAAGAAAGATAAGTTTTGTAGAATAGAAAGATAGAATTAAAAACCAATGGGAGGAAATCATGAGCAAAGTAAGAACAAGATTTGCACCAAGCCCTACAGGGCGTATGCATGTAGGTAACTTAAGAACAGCCCTTTATGCATATCTGATCGCACGTCATGCAGGCGGAGATTTTATTTTAAGAATTGAAGATACAGACCAGGAAAGACAGGTAGAAGGAGCAGAACAGATCATCTACAATACTCTTAAGAAAGCTGGGATGAATCACGATGAAGGGCCAGATGTTGGTGGAGACGTTGGACCATATGTTCAGAGTGAAAGACAGGCTCAGGGACTGTATTTAAAATATGCGAAAGAGTTGATCGATAAAGGAGAAGCATATTATTGTTTCTGCGATCAGGAAAGATTAGACACACTGAAAGTAAAATCAGGAGATGTTGTGATCAGTCATTATGACAAGCACTGCTTAAACTTATCCAAAGAAGAAGTTCAGGCAAAATTAGATGCAGGAGTACCATATGTAATCCGTCAGAATAACCCAACAGAAGGAACAACATCTTTCGTAGATGAGATTTACGGAGAGATCACAGTAGATAATATCGAATTAGATGATATGATTCTGATCAAATCCGATGGATATCCAACATACAACTTTGCAAACGTTGTTGATGACCATTTAATGGGAATCACACATGTTGTTCGTGGTAACGAATACTTATCTTCTACACCAAAATACAATCGTTTATACGATGCATTTGGATGGGAGAAACCAGTATACATTCACTGTCCACTGATCACAGACGAAGAACATCACAAATTAAGTAAGAGAAAAGGACATTCTTCCTTCGAAGATCTGATCGAACAGGGATTCCTACCAGAGACGATCGTAAACTTCGTTGCATTACTTGGATGGAGTCCAGGAGGAGAACAGGAAATCTTCTCATTAAAAGAATTAGAAGAGATCTTTGATTACAAACATATGTCTAAGACACCAGCAGTCTTTGACATGAATAAGATCAAATGGATGAATGGTGAATATATCAAAGCTATGGATTTTGATCGTTTCAAAGAACTGGCTATGCCATATGTAACAGAGACGATCCACAGAGAGATGGATTTTGATAAGATTCTTTCAATGGTTAAGACAAGAATTGAATTATTTACAGAGATTCCGGGACATATTGATTTCTTTGAAGCAGTTCCAGAATATGATGTAGAAATGTATAAACATAAGAAGATGAAGACAACACCAGAGACTTCATTAACAGTATTAAAAGAAATCTATCCAGTGATCGAAGCACAGGAAGACTTTACAAATGATGCGTTATATGAGATGTTAGTATCCTTTGCAAAAGGACATGAGTATAAGAATGGTTATGTAATGTGGCCAGTTCGTACAGCAGTATCCGGAAAGCAGATGACACCGGGTGGAGCGACAGAATTAATGGAACTTCTTGGCAAAGAGGAATCTTTAAAGAGAATCAATGATGCAATTGTAAAACTGGAGGCAGCACTTGCGTAATCATTTAAGTGAGGCACAGAAAGAAGCTGTGATGCATAAGGATGGACCAATGATGGTACTTGCAGGACCAGGATCAGGAAAGACCCTTGTGATCACAAAGAGAATTCAATATTTGATATCGCATTATCAGATTCTGCCGCAGCGGATTTTGGTCATTACATTTACCAGAGCTGCTGCGAATGAGATGAAGGAGCGATTTTGGCGGCTGGCAGGGGAAACCCTGCCGGTTTCTTTTGGAACATTTCATTCTGTATTTTTTACGATTTTAAAATATGCTTATCATTATAGTGCAGATAATATTCTGCCTGAACATAAGAAATATGATTTTATCCGTGAGATCATTACAGACCATGAACTAGACATAGAAGATGAGGCAGATTTTATGCGTTCGGTCATTCAGGAGATCAGTCTGGTAAAAGGACAGATGATACCGCTTGATTATTATCATAGTGGATGTTGTGGAGATGAAGTGTTTAAAGAGATTTTCCATGCATATGAGGAGAAACTTCATCAGAATCGATGGATTGATTTTGATGATATTTTGGTGTATACATACGAATTATTAAAAGAACGGGAAGATATCAGGAAGGCGTGGCAGCAGAAGTTTCCATATATTTTGATTGATGAGTTTCAGGATATTAATAAGATTCAGTATGAGATTGTGAAGATGCTGTCCGGAGAAAATCAGAATCTGTTTATTGTAGGTGATGATGATCAGTCAATTTATAAGTTTCGTGGTGCAAGACCAGAACTTATGTTGAACTTTCCGAAGGATTTTAAGAATACGAAACAAGTAATATTAAATCGCAATTATCGTTGTGGAAAGCAGATCGTACAGACGGCAGAAGATATTATTTCTTATAATACAAAGCGTTTTGAAAAGAAAATGGAAGCACAGCCAAACAGTGAAGCCAAGGTTGAGATTCGAACATTTAAAGATCATTATGAGGAAAATAAGCATATTGTATACACAATTAGGGAAGAGATGGCAAAGAAAACACCATTATCCCAGATTGCGATTCTTTATCGCACCAATCAGGGACCGAGACAGTTGATCGGGGCTTTGATGGCATATAATATTCCGTTTTATATGCAGGATGCAGTGCCGAATCTTTTTGATCATTGGATTTCCAAGAATATTATTGACTACATGAAACTTGCCAGAGGAGACATGAGAAGAAGTACATTTTTAAGAGTGATGAATCGACCAAAACGTTATATCAGCCGTGAGTATCTGACGGATTCAGAAGTTTCTTTTGATGATCTGCTTGAGAAAGTTAAGGATAAGCCATGGCTGTATGAATATGTTGAAGATTTTAAGGAAGATCTTCGTATCATGAAGAATATGACTCCATTAATGGCAATTAATTATATCAGAAAGTCTGTTGGTTATAATGCATACATTTCGGAATATGCAAGATTTCGAAAGATTCAGGAAGAAGAATTCACACATGTACTCGAAGAACTTCAGGAAAGTGCCAAAGGATATGACACATATGAAGAGTGGTTTGATCATATCAGAGAATATACAGAGGAATTGAATCGTCAGTCAAAAGAAAACGAAGAGTCGAAAGAAGGTGTGGTTGTAAGCACTATGCACAGCACAAAAGGACTGGAATTTGAACGAGTATTTCTTCCAGATGTCAATGAAGATGTGATTCCACATAAGAAATCAATGAAAGAGGAAGATGTTGAAGAAGAACGCAGGCTTTTTTATGTTGGTGTGACAAGGGCAAAGAAATATTTACATATTTTATCAGTAAAAAAGCTATATAATAAAGACAGCAGGCCATCAAGATTCCTTGTGGAACTTGAAAAACGGCAGGAAGAAAGGAGTGCAGAAGATGGAAAATAGACCAATACCAAGAGCTGGTGAGTTTTATATGCACTTTAAAGGAAAACTTTATCAGATCATTACAGTTGCATCACACACGGAGACAGAAGAAGAGTTGGTGATCTATCAAGCGTTGTATGGGACATATAAAACCTATGCAAGACCACTAGAAATGTTTTTAAGTGAAGTGGATCATAAAAAATATCCAAAGGCAGAACAAAAATATCGTTTTAGAAAAGTTGAACTTTGTGAAAATGCAGGAGATCATGTAGGTGTAAAAATAGCAGCTGAACAAAAAGCAGATGCCAAACCAGCATATGAGGAAACATCAGAAAATGTTCAGAAAATTACACAGGAAGAGGAAGAAGCACAAGAAAATAATATTGAACCATTGCTTAAGTTTCTTGATGCATCAGATCTTAATGAACGCCTTAATATTCTGGTTCAGTATAAAGACCAGATCACAGAGACAATGCTTGAATCTATGGGAATGGCAATGGACTGTGTGTTAACTGGAAAGACATTGGAAGAACAGTATTACGAACTTGATAAAGTGATCAGAACAAAACTTCAATATGAGAAAAAGCCCCGCATTTAATGTGCAGGACTTTTTAAATTTAATAAGCATCCGAAGTTTTGCTAAAAGAAATAGATAGTTATTAGTTAATTATTCTTCATCTTCAAGAATTTCATCTAAGACAGCAGTAACTGTTTCGTATTCTTCATCAGTTTCAATGTTATCAAGACTGAAAGTATCAGGATCTTCAGAATCTTCGTTATAACGATATAAAAGTAAAGCACTTTCTTCATCTTCGCTTTCTAGATCTTCAATGGAAACTAGTGCGATATATTCTTGATCATTTAATTCTTCTACAGAGAATAAAGCAATGACAGCACAGTCTTGTTCAGTTCCATCTTCTAATTCTAAATGGAGTACAGGAGTTTCTTCTTCGATAATATTATCTTGTTCGTTAAATTCGCTCATTTTGCTACCTCTTTTCTTAGTCTTTTGTTTCACTATACTAAAGGAAGAAGAAAAAAGCAAGGAAAGGATAAAAAAAGATCACTTTGTCTAAGAATTGACAAGAAAAAACAGGTGTGATACGATACGAAATAATGGAGGTAACACAATGGAAGAATACAAATTTTTGCTGGATATTGCGATTATTCTGGCAATGACCAAGGCATTCAGCCTGGTATCAAAGAAGTTTAACATGCCGCCAGTTGTTGGAGCGTTGATCGCGGGAATCATTTTAGGGCCAGTTGTCCTTAATATAGTGGATCCTTCAGATTCGATTTTAAATTTGGCTGAAGTAGGAGTTGTAGTACTGATGTTTCAGGCTGGACTTGAAACCGACATAGATGAATTGAAGAAAAGTGGAATACCTGCTTTTGTTATTGCGTTATGTGGGGTATTAGTTCCGCTTGTAATGGGTGCAGCATTATCGTTAGCATATGGAAGAAATATGTTAGAGTCAATTTTTATCGGAGTGATCTTAACAGCAACTTCTGTAAGTATTACGGTAGAAGCACTGCAGGATATGGGACATTTGAAAGGAAGAGTCGGGACAGCAATCCTTGGAGCTGCGATTATTGATGATATTCTCGGAATCGTCTTATTATCAATAATGACAAGTCTTGGAGGAGCATTAGGATTTCATATTCAGGCAATCCTTATGGTTTTGGTAAAGATGGCAGCATTTTTTGCAATTTCAATTATTGGAGGAATCGGAATCAAGAAGTTTTTCCAATGGTTGTCTACTTATAAGAACCCTGAGATTGAACGACATAGAAGAAGAGTTCCTGTTTTTGCATTAGCGTTTTGTCTGGCTCTTGCATTTTTTGCAGAGTTATTTGGAATCGCAGATATTACAGGAGCATATCTTGCTGGAATCATTCTTTGCAGACTTCCAGAGAGATTTTATATTTACAATAAGATTGAAGTTTTATCTTATATGATGATCACACCAATATTTTTTGCGAGTATTGGATTGAATGTTGATATTCATGGAATGACACAGACATTGATCGTATTTACGATTATTTTATGTGTGATCGCAGTGATCTCAAAGATTGCAGGATGTGGTCTTGGGGCCTTGCTTTGTAAATATGGAAAGCGTGAATCTGTACAGATTGGGGCAGGAATGGTATGTCGTGGTGAAGTTGCACTGATCGTTGCACAGAAAGGAATTTCTGTAGGATTGCTTTCAGAAGTTTTCTTTGCACCAGTTGTTATCATGGTACTTGTGACGACCTTGTTATCACCGATCATATTAAAAATGCTTTTTACAAAATAAAGAATATTACGACACAGATAAAACAATAGAAAAGAGGCTTTAAGATGATAGACACAGTAGTATCTGTAAAACTTCCGATCGGAGAGATGTTAAGGATCAAGAGAAATCGTTTGATGCCAGATCATGTGACGGGGGAAGAAAAGAGAATCTGTCTGGTATCAGGAATTTATGGGGATGAGCTTGGAGGTCAGTATATCTGTGGAGAGATCATACGAAGGATCAAAGCAGAATTTCACAATCTTACGGGAATCGTAGATGTTTATCCAGCGGTCAATCCATTAGGACTGGATGCCAGAACAAGAGCAGTACCTATTTCTGATATCGATTATAGCAGTGCATTTCCGGGAGATATCAATGGAGGACTGGAAGATTATACAGCAGCAAAACTGCTTGAAGATATCAAAGGGGCATCTTGCTGTATAGACATTCATTCTAGTAATATCTTTTTGCAGGAAGTTCCTCAAGTACGTTTGAATGATGACTATGATGAGATGCTGCTTCATTTAGCAAAGTATATGAATACAGATCTGGTATGGATCCATCCTTCACAGACAGTCAATGAAGGAAGTCTTGCATATGCATTAAATCAAATGGGAATTCCGACAATGGTAACAGAATCAGGATCAGCATTCCGTATCCGTTACGAATATTGCCGTCAGATCATTGATGGAATTTTTTCTGTGATGGCAGAACTTGGTATTTGGAAAGGCAAGACAAATGGTAAGAATGATGTACCATTTATCAATGAAGATAAGATCTGTTATTTAAACTGTGAATTCAGTGGATTGTTTGTTTCATACAAACGATTAAAGGATCGAGTAAAAAAAGGTGAGATCATAGGAATTATACAGAATCCATTAATGGGAGCGACAGAAGAAGAAGTGATCGCTCCAGTAGATGGAATATTAATGACATTAAGAGAACATCCAAGTGTAGCAGAAGGCTCTCTGGTTGCCAGAGTGATCGGAGGCGGGAATTTATGAAGAAAGAAGTTATATATTCCTCAGGCAATTATTTAAGAGGAGAATTTACGATAGAAGGATATCGTTTTGGAAAGCAAAGCGAGGAATCAGAACAAGCAGCATGTATTGTAGGTGCTATGCGTGGAAATGAATACCAACAATTATATATATGTTCACAGCTTGTCAAACGCCTAAAAGAATTGGAAAACAGCGGTGCGATCGTTGGAGATAATCAGATTCTTGTCATTCCATGTGTCAATAACTTTTCAATGAATGTTGGAATGAAGTACTGGGTATCTGATAACAGTGATATTAACCGACAGTTTCCTGGTAATTTTGATGGGGAACCGACAAGCAGACTTGCAGCACATTTATTTGAGAAGGTCAAAGGATTCCGCTACGGAATTCATTTTGCATCATTTTTTCGATGTGGTGATTTTGTACCGCATGTAAGAATGCCAGCAACAGGAAAAGAAAGTACAAGTCTGGCAAGTTTATTTGGTCTGCCATATGTATTAACAAGCAAACCAAGAAATTTTGATAAAACGACTTTAACTTATAACTGGCAGATCAATGGAACGGATGCATTTTCGTTATATTCCGGAGAAACGGACAATATCGATGTGAATCTGGCCAAACAGGCAGTATCTGCTGTACTTCGATTCTTGACTCGAATGGGTATTTTAAAATATAATTGCCATAACGGGTATATTGCGAGTATGATAGAAGAAGAGGATCTTGTATCAGTTAAAGCAAGTGCTCCAGGATTTTTAAGACGTTTTGCAGCGATCAATGAGGAAGTCAACAGAGGTCAGTTGCTAGGAGAAGTTTTGAATCCATACAATGGAGAAATCTTATCAGAGATTCGTTCAACGGCAGACGGAATTATATTCTTTGCCGAGAATCAGCCAACGATTTTGGAAAATGCATCTGCATTTCAGGTGATTAAGAAACTACATGAATAAATGGGAGGAAATCATGGGAGAAGTTAGAAGAGTCTATGTTGAAAAGAAAAAAGACTACGCAGTAAAAGCAAAAGAACTGCATGCAGCATTGAAGCAGTATCTTGGACTGGATGTCGAATCCGTTCGTGTCCTTGTCCGCTATGACATCGAAAATCTGTCCGATGTAAGTTATGAAAAAGCACTGGTTACAGTATTTAGTGAACCACCAGTTGACGACGTGTATGAAGAGACATTACCACTTGCCGATGGAGAAGTATCTTTCAGCGTTGAATTTCTGCCAGGACAGTTTGATCAGAGAGCAGATTCCGCACAGCAATGTGTGAAACTGTTAGACGAAGATGAAGATGCCCTGATCAAAAGTGCAACAACTTATGTTGTGAAAGGTGACTTAACTGACGAACAGTTAGAAGCAGTCAAAGAGTATTGCATCAACCCAGTTGACTCAAGAGAGGCATCTGCAGAGAAACCAGAGACATTAGTAATGGATTTTGAAGAACCTGCAGATGTTAAGATTCTTGATGGATTTAAAGATATGGAAGAGGATAAATTTAAAGAATTATATGATTCTTTAAATCTGGCAATGACATTCAAAGATTTCCTTCATATCCAGAATTATTATAAGGGAGAAGAGAATAGAGATCCTTCTATGACAGAGATCCGTGTACTGGATACTTACTGGTCTGATCATTGTCGTCATACAACATTCTCTACGGAACTTACAAATATTGGATTCCAGGATGGATTTTACCGTGCACCATTAGAAGAAGCATATTATTCTTACATGGATGACTTTGAAGAGATGTACAAAGATCGCGATGATAAATATGTTTGTCTGATGGATATGGCATTAATGGCTATGAAACGTCTTAAGAAAGACGGAGTTCTTGATAACATGGAAGAAAGCGATGAGATCAATGCCTGCAGTATCGTAGTGCCAGTAGAGATTGATGGCAAAGAAGAAGAATGGCTGATCAGTTTCAAGAATGAAACACATAACCATCCAACAGAGATCGAACCATTTGGTGGAGCTGCAACATGTCTTGGTGGAGCGATCCGTGATCCATTATCAGGACGTTCTTATGTATATCAGGCAATGCGTGTAACAGGAGCTGCTGATCCAACTGTTCCATTAAAAGATACACTAAAAGGTAAATTACCACAGTACAAGATCGTAAATGAAGCTGCAAATGGATACAGCTCTTACGGAAACCAGATCGGTCTTGCAACAGGATATGTCAATGAAGTATATCATCCAGATTATGTTGCAAAACGTATGGAAATCGGTGCCGTTATGGGTGCAGCACCTAGAAAGAACGTTATCAGAGAGAATTCTGATCCAGGAGATATCATTATCTTATTAGGTGGTAGAACAGGACGTGATGGTTGTGGAGGAGCAACAGGATCATCTAAAGTTCATACTGAAGAATCTATCGAAACATGTGGAGCTGAAGTTCAGAAAGGTAATCCACCAACAGAACGTAAGATCCAGAGATTATTCAGAAGAGAAGAAGTCAGCCGTCTGATCAAGAAATGTAATGACTTTGGTGCAGGTGGAGTTTCCGTAGCGATCGGAGAACTTGCAGATGGTCTGATCGTAGATCTTGATAAAGTACCTAAGAAATATGCCGGACTTGATGGAACAGAGCTTGCGATTTCTGAATCTCAGGAACGTATGGCAGTTGTTGTAGATCCAAAAGACGTAGAACAGTTCCTTGCATACTCAGCAGAAGAAAACTTAGAGGCAGTTGAAGTTGCAGTTGTAACAGAAGATCCAAGACTGATCCTTAAATGGAGAGGAAAAGAGATCGTTAATATCTCAAGAGCTTTCCTTGATACAAACGGAGCACATCAGGAAACAGAAGTATTTGTAGAGATTCCTCACCGTGTAGAATCTTACTTTAATCGTAAGGATGAGACAGGAACATTCGAAGAAGTATGTAAGAATACATTATCTGACCTTAATGTATGTTCACAGAAAGGTCTGGTAGAGAGATTTGATAGTTCTATTGGAGCAGCAACAGTGACAATGCCATACGGTGGAAAATATCAGTTAACACCAATTCAGACAATGATTGCAAAACTTCCAGTTCTTAAGGGAAAATGTGATACTGTTACAATGATGAGTTATGGATTTGATCCATATCTGTCTAAATGGAGTCCATTCCATGGAGCAGTTTATGCGATCACAGAATCTATTGCTAAGATTGTAGCTTCTGGTGGAGACTATAGAAATATTCGCCTGACATTCCAGGAATACTTCAAACGTCTTGGAGAAGACAAGACTCGCTGGGGACAGCCAGTTGCAGCATTACTTGGTGCATATCAGGCACAGATGGGATTCGGACTTGCATCCATTGGTGGAAAAGACAGTATGTCTGGAACATTTAATGATATCGATGTACCACCAACACTTGTATCATTTGCAGTGGATGTAGCGAAGACAACAGATATTATCACACCAGAACTTAAGAAAGCAGGAAACAGACTGGTTCGTATTTGTATCCCAACAGATGCATACAATCTGCCAATCTATTCTGAAGTGAAGAAAGTATATAAACGCATCACAAAACTGATCAAAGATGGAGCAATCAAATCTGCTTATGCGATCGGTGGAGGCGGAGCTTTAGAGGCAGTCGCTAAGATGGCATTTGGTAATAAATTAGGTGTTATCTTTGATGAAGAAATAGAATTAAAAGACTTAACAGATCCTAAGTTTGGATCATTTGTTGTTGAGATGAATACAAGAGACATTCATAAACTAGGAATTCCTGGTCTTCTGATCGGTGAGATCACAGAGAAACATGAATTTGTATTCGGTGATGAAGTGGTTACATTAGAAGAAGCAATTGATACATGGCAGAAACCATTAGAGAAAGTATTTCCAACAAAATCTGAAGGAAGTCAGAATATCGTTGATACAACAAGACATTACATAAAAGGAAATATTTACGTATGTAAGAACAAGGTTGCAAAACCAAACGTATTTATTCCAGTATTCCCAGGAACAAACTGTGAATATGATTCAGCCAAAGCATTTGAACGTGCTGGAGCAAATGTTATTACAAAAGTATTTAAGAACCTTGATGCACAGGGAATCCGTGATTCAGTAGAAGTGTTTGAAAAAGCGATCAATGAATCACAGATCATCATGTTCCCAGGTGGATTCAGTGCTGGTGATGAACCAGATGGTTCTGCAAAATTCTTTGCAACAGCATTTAGAAATGAAAAATTAAAAGAAGCAGTTATGGATTTATTAGATAATCGTGACGGACTTGTACTTGGTATTTGTAACGGATTCCAGGCTCTGATCAAATTAGGTCTTGTACCAGAAGGTAAGATCGTAGAACAGAATGCTAAATCTCCAACTCTTACTACAAACCGTATCGGACGTCATGTATCTAAAGTTGCTTATACAAGAATTGCATCTAATTTGTCACCATGGTTTAACAATGTGAATGTAGATGATGTCTTTAGCATTCCGGTATCCCATGGAGAAGGACGTTTCGTAGCAGACGAAGATGTGATCCAGGAACTGTTTAAAAATGGACAGGTAGCAACACAGTATGTTGATTTAAATGGAGATCCTACAATGAACGAGGAATTTAATCCAAATGGTTCTTACCATGCGATTGAAGGTATCACAAGTCCAGATGGACGAGTTCTTGGTAAGATGGGACATTCAGAACGTCGTGACAGTTATGTTGGAATCAATATCTATGGACAGAAAGATCAAAAGATCTTCGAATCTGGAGTAGAATATTTCAAATAGAATATAAGATACGAAGAAATCCTGCATTCCAATGGAGTGCAGGATTTCTTATTTCATAGGAAATTTCGATGAAATCCCCTAAAAACAGCCAGCAAATATATATTTGCTGGCTGTTTATAAATCTAGTTTTGTGAGATATGATTAGAATTTTCTTTTGGAATGATATGGATGGTTTCCATACGGTTCTTATCAACGGATACAACTTTGAAAGTAAAGTGTTCATCTTCTGCAATTTCGCCCTCAGAAGGCAAATGATCAAGTAATTCGATAATATATCCACCGAGTGAATCATAATCCTCAGAATCAAGGTTTACGTGAAGCAGATCATCAAGATCATCAAGCTTCAATGAAGCAGATACCATATAGGATCCATCGGGTAATTCTTTAAATGTATCTTCTTCAGATTCATCGTATTCATCACGTAGTTCTCCGAATATTTCTTCTACAATATCTTCAAGTGTGATCAGTCCGGCAGTTACGCCATATTCATCTAAAACAATAGAGAAACTTACGGATTTCTCTCTCATCTGTGCAAGCAGACTTGAAACTTTCTGTGTTTCATAAGTAAAGAATGGTTTTCTTAATACATCCCTTAAATGGAAAATCTCGCCTCTGTGCTGGCTACGGTAGAAGTATACATCTTTGAAATAAACAATACCAACAACATGATCTTTACTTCCTTCATAAACAGGAAGTCTTGAGTAACCAGCTTCACGGAAGATTTCAAGGACTTCTTCATAAGAAGCATCGACGGATACAAAAGTTACATCAATACGAGGGATCATAATATCCTTAGCAAGGGATTCCTTAAAATCAAAAACATTATTTAACATATCTTTTTCAGCTTCTTCAATAACACCATCTTCATGACTGACATCAACGATCGTACGAAGTTCGCGTTCCGTCATAATACGTTTGGACTGTTTGGAATCAATATGGAAGATCATAAGAATTCCTGTGGAAAGCTTGTTGATAAGATAAACAATTGGTGTCAATAGCTTTGTGACAAGATAAATACTGGATGCATAGCTTAAAGCAATTTTTGTATTATTGATCGTTGCATAAGTCTTTGGAGTAATTTCACCAAAGATCAGAACAAGAATCGTGATCACGGCTGTTGCAATTCCGGCTCCCATACTTCCAAAGATACGAATTGCGATCGTAGTTGTTAAGGAAGTCAGGGAAATATTTACTAAGTTATTTCCAACCAGAATACTAGAAAGCATCTGACTAGGATTCTCGATTAGTTTTAAGACTAATGCAGCCTTTTTATTTCCATCCTCTGCCATAGCACGCATGCTGTGGGGATTTACCGTTGTTAATGCAGTTTCCGCCGATGAAAAATAAGCGGAAAGCGAAAGTAAAACTATAATTTCGACAATCTGTAATATTGTACTGGGGTCCAATTATTATTCCTCCTAAAAATTAATATAATAATCATCTGCTTTTTAATACAGTTCTTTTCATTGTACGCAACAAATGGCTTCATGTCAAGTTAGTGGTTGCCAACCATGGAAAAATATGGTATACCTATTTTTAGGAGGAATGGTCGTATGAAGTACTACTATGATTATCGTTTTCCAATCGGGAATCTGACGATTGAGGAAGACGGACATGGAATTTGTGGGATTTATTTTGGAATAAAGAAGTTAGAAGGCGAGAAGAAGAATACAGAGTTGATCAGAGAAGCAGCCCTTCAGCTGTCACAATATTTTGATGGACGCAGAAAGAAATTTGATCTGAAACTTTCTTATTATGGAACGGAATTTCAGATAAAGGTATGGAAGGCATTGCAAGAGATTCCATATGGAACAACCTGTACATACAAAGATATTGCAGAACGTGTAGGAATTCCAAAGGGATGCCGTGCTGTAGGTATGGCAAATAATAAAAATCCAATCGTGATCGTAGTTCCATGTCACAGAGTGATTGGAATGAATGGTTCTCTGACAGGATATGCAGGCGGACTTGATGTGAAAGAATATTTATTGGAACTTGAGAAACGTAATCAAAAAGTAAAGGAAAGATATTGACAAAGATTCTCAATTGAGATATGATACATAGGCATATTTTGCCGGAGGCACATCCGGTATTGATCTTATATATTTCCGTGAGGGAGTAGTTAGCAGAGAATCTGTGACAGTATCAACACAATGATGGACAACATCTGGTGCTGTCTTAATTAACGAGACTCATAGACGATAAGCCTTAATTTATGGCAGGTTTTTCGTCTGTGAGTCTTTTTTTCGATATGGAGGACAATTTTATGGATTTGCTTACAATATTAACACTGGCTGTTGGATTGTCGATGGATGCATTTGCTGTTTCAATCTGCAAAGGCCTGGCAATGCGAGAAAAAGTTTTGGGAAAAGGGGTCATTATTGGCTTATGGTTTGGAGGCTTTCAGGCATTGATGCCAATCATTGGATTTTTTCTTGGAACACAATTTAAAGATCAGATCACATCAATTGATCACTGGATTGCATTTATCCTTCTTGGACTGATTGGAATTAATATGGTGAAAGAATCATTGTCAGATGAAGAAGAGAATGCAGATGCATCCATTGAAATAAAAGAAATGTTTATGCTTGCAGTGGCAACAAGTATAGATGCACTTGCAGTAGGAATTACATTTGCGTTTTTAAATGTGCATATTGTATCCGCAGCATCTATGATCGGAGTCTGTACATTTTTGATTTCATTTGCAGGAGTAAAGATTGGAAATATTTTTGGAACAAAATATAAATCAAAGGCAGAGCTTGCAGGTGGCATAATACTGATACTTTTGGGATTTAAGATTCTTCTTGAACACCTTCATATTCTCTAAAATAAAAAAATACCCCTTTCTTTTTTTGTGAAAAGAGTGTAATATAATATAGGCAGTGGCACAACATATTGTGTCGGATGGTAAGAATATAACAAGATTTTGTGCCCAGAAAATGGAAACGCACAAAATCTTGTAATTTTATATAAAAGAGGGAGAAACTATGAATGGTGATGTAAAAACAAAGATTATCAAGCGGAATGGAGAAGAGGTAACCTTTGATATCGATAAGATCATCAATGCGATCACAAAGGCGAATGAAGAAGTGTCAAAGCTTCATCAGATGAACGAATATCAGATCATGGCAATTGCAGAAAAAGTTGCGGATCAGGTGAAAAGTTCTTCACACGCAGTGAATGTAGAAGACATTCAGAACATGGTTGAGACAGGAATCATGGAGATGAGAGGATACGAAGTTGCCCAGAAGTATGTAAGATATCGTTTTAAGAGAGAATTAAGAAGAAAATCTAATACAACTGATGATGGAATTCTTGCTCTTCTTGATAATATTAATGAGGAAGTGAATCAGGAAAATTCAAATAAGAATCCAGTGATCAATTCCACACAGAGAGATTACATGGCTGGAGAAGTCAGCAAGGATTTAAGTAAGAGAGTCCTTTTACCAAATGATATCATCCGTGCTCATGAAGAAGGAATCATTCATTTTCATGATTCTGATTATTTTGCACAGAGAGAACATAATTGTGATCTGATCAATTTAGAAGATATGCTTCAGAATGGAACTGTGATCAGCGAGACGCTGATTGAGAAACCGCATTCATTTTTTACAGCATGTAATGTAACAACACAGATCGTGGCACAGGTAGCAAGTAACCAATATGGGGGACAGTCATTTACACTGGCACATTTAGCACCATTTGTAGATATCAGCAGAAAGAAACTTCGTAATAATGTTGTCAAAGAACGTAAAGCAATTGGAGAATCTATGGATGATGAGATCATCGATAAGATTACGGAGATGCGTCTTTATGATGAGATCAAACAGGGAATTCAGACGATCCAGTATCAGTTAGTAACATTGATGACATGTAATGGTCAGGCACCATTTGTCACAGTCTTTATGTATCTTGATGAAGTGCCGGAAGGACAGACAAGAGATGATTTAGCACTCGTGATCGAAGAAGTTTTAAAACAGAGAATTCAAGGTGTTAAAAACGAGAAGGGAGTTTGGATCACACCAGCATTTCCAAAACTTATTTATGTACTTGATGATGATAATATCACGGAAGATTCCAAGTACTGGTATCTGACGAAATTAGCTGCACAATGTACAGCGAAACGTATGGTTCCAGATTATATATCTGCGAAAGTGATGAGAGAACTTAAGAACGGAGATGTATATCCTTGTATGGGATGCAGATCTTTCTTAACAGTTGAGGATTCTCAGAGAAATGCAGATGGAAGTCACAAGTTTTACGGAAGATTTAATCAGGGGGTTGTAACGATCAACTTAGTTGATGTGGCATGTAGTTCTGACGGAGACATGGACAAATTCTGGGAGATCTTAGAAGAAAGACTTGAACTTTGTCATAAAGCCTTAAGATGCCGTCACGAGAGATTAAAGGGAGCAGTATCTGATGTTGCACCGATCCTTTGGCAGCATGGGGCACTGGCAAGACTTAAAAAAGGTGAGAAGATCGATAAGTTATTATATGATGGATACTCCACAATTTCTCTTGGATATGCAGGACTTTATGAGATGTGTGTTCGTATGACAGGAAAATCTCATACATCCGATGAAGGAAAAGAATTTGCGCTAAAAGTTATGCAGAAGTTAAATGATAAATGTAACGAATGGAAGGAAGCAGAAAATATCAGCTATTCTGTATACGGAACACCAATGGAATCTACAACTTATAAGTTTGCGAAATGTTTACAGAAACGTTTTGGTATTATTCCAGGTGTCACAGATAAGAACTATATCACAAACAGTTATCATGTCCATGTAACAGAAGAAATCGATGCATTCAGCAAACTTGCATTCGAATCAGAATTCCAGAAATTATCTCCAGGTGGAGCAATTAGTTACATTGAAGTACCGAACATGCAGGATAATATCCCAGCTGTTTTATCTGTTATGAAATTCATTTATAATAACATTATGTATGCAGAGTTGAATACAAAGAGTGATTATTGCGAATGTTGTGGATATGACGGGGAAATTCAGATCAAGGAAGATGAATCTGGAAAGCTGATCTGGGAATGTCCAAACTGTGGAAACACAGATCAAGATCATATGTTTGTTGCAAGACGTACCTGCGGATATATCGGAACACAGTTCTGGAATCAGGGACGTACACAAGAGATTAAGGATCGAGTACTTCATTTATAAGAATTATTTACAGAGGAAATCATATGTACTACGGAGAGATTAAAAAATGTGATATAGCGAATGGACCAGGAGTCAGGGTAAGTTTATTTGTATCAGGCTGCAGAAACCATTGTCTGGGATGTTTTAATAAGGAAACATGGGATTTTTGTTATGGAAAGCCATTTACACCGGAAACAAAAGAGCATATCATAGAATTATTAAAACCAGATTATATCGAAGGATTTTCGCTTCTTGGAGGAGAACCATTTGAACCAGAGAACCAGAAAGAATTGGTTTTATTATTAAAAGAAATTAAAGAAATATATCCTGATAAGAATATCTGGTGTTATACAGGATATACTTATGAAAAGGATCTTATGCAGGGTGGAAAAGTACACACATCATTTACGGAAGAAATGTTATCTTATATTGATATACTGGTAGATGGACGATTTATTGAAGCCCAGAAAGATATCACATTAAAATTCCGAGGAAGTGCAAACCAGAGAATTCTAAATTTAAATGAAAGATAAGGCCATAAGAGATGCAGTGAAAAGATACTGCATCTTTTTCTTTTTATCATGATGCAATCTCTTGACAGACTGTGCTTTATATTATAGTCTATGTATAACAAAATATCATAGATAGATTGTAAAATTCGAAAGAAGAAAGAAGGGTTGCACAATGATACTGGAGATTGATTTCAATAGTGACGAGGCAATCTATGTACAGTTAAGAAATCAGATCATTATGGGAATCGCATGTGAAGAATTTACTGATGGAGAATCACTTCCATCTGTACGACAGCTTGCACAGGTACTTGGAGTGAATATGCACACGGTAAATAAAGCCTATGCGATTTTAAGAGAAGAAGGATACTTAAAATTAGACCGAAGAAAAGGTGCAGTCATAAGCGTTGAAACTCTGGAAAAGCAGCAGGAGCTGGCTAGTATTCAGGACAATCTAAGAATGCTGGTTGCTGAAGCAGTCTGTAAGGGAGTTACAGAAGATGAGATGAACCAGCTGGTTCATGACATGTACCAGAAATTAGACAGAAAGTAATAACAGGAGGAGTTATGAACCGATTACCATTTACAAAATATGCCTCCAAAGCATTGAATGAAGGAAGGGAGATTGCAGGATATCTTGGATTTAAGGATGTCAGCAGTATCTTTATCCTTCTTGGACTTTACGGAACAGATGGATCTCTTGCGAGCGAAGTTCTTAAGATGCATGGAGTGACAAGAGAATTAATAGAAGAGGCGGTCAAGGAGAAATCAAAGATGCCAAAAGACCGCAGAAGAACAGTGAAAGATACACCAAAGACAGAATATCTTTTAGAGATTGCAGGGGAACTTGCAATGAAATATGGATGCGATGCAATAGGCTCAGAACATATTCTTATGGCAATGATCAAAGACGGAGATAATGAGGCTTTTCGTCTGTTAGAAGATCACAAGATTTCTTGCGAGGGTATTTATACAGATATTTTAGTTACAGCAGGAATAGATTTTCGTTCTGCAAAGAATGAATACAATGATGCAATTTCTTATGGCGGAGAGGAAGAAAATCAAGAAGCAGGTATGCTGGAGCAATACAGTACAGATCTTACAGAGAAAGCAGCCGCAGGGAAGCTGGATCCGATGATTGGACGTGAAGGTGAGATGGAACGTCTGATGCAGGTCCTATGCAGAAGGACAAAGAACAATCCATGTCTGATCGGTGATCCGGGAGTTGGTAAAACAGCAATTGTAGAAGGTCTTGCACAAAGAATTGCAGACGGCAATATGCCAAGAATCCTTAAGAATAAGAGAATTTTATCCTTAGATCTTACAAAAGTGATCGCAGGAACCAAATTCCGTGGTGAATTTGAAGAACGTATGAAACGTATCGTTACAGAAGCAACACAGGATGATTCTGTCATTTTATTTATTGATGAGATTCATACGATCATTGGAGCTGGCGGTTCTGAAGGAGCTATGGATGCATCCAATATCTTAAAACCGGCATTGGCAAGAGGAGATTTCCAGCTGATCGGTGCGACAACAAGTGAAGAGTATACAAAGTATTTTGAGAAGGATGCAGCTTTAGTTCGAAGATTCCAGCCAGTCAGAGTGAAAGAGCCAACCGTAGAAGAGACAGTTACGATTTTAAAAGGAATCAAATACCGATTTGAGGATTATCATAGAATTTTGGTGCCGGAAGATGTAGTAGAAGCAATTGCAGGTTTATCTGATCGATATATCAGTGATCGTTTTCTGCCGGATAAAGCGATAGATCTTCTAGACGAAGCATGTGCAAGAAAACGAATGGAACAGGTCGGAAGTCATGCAAGTTTTAAAGAAGAACGCAAAGCGATTGCAGAAGTGATCGAGAAGATTGAGAAAGAACTTTCTAATGGCGATATTTTGGAAGCTAAGAATTTAAAAGCGCAGAAGAATAAGCTTGAGAAATCGTTAGAACGTAAGATGAAACGAACACAAAGGAAGGAAAATGAGATTCCACAATTAACAGTTGAAGATGCAGCAGAGGTTGTATCTTTATGGACACAGATCCCAGTAACGCAGCTCACGAAAGGTGATATGGAACGCTTGCGAAATCTTGAAAAAGAACTCCACAAATATGTGATCGGGCAGGATGAAGCAGTCAAAGCCGTTGCGAAAGCTGTGAAAAGAAGCAGAGTTGGACTTAAGAGTCCAAATCGTCCGATCGGATCATTCTTATTCCTGGGACCAACAGGTGTTGGTAAGACAGAGCTTTCAAAGACACTGGCAAGAGCTCTGTTTGGAAGGGAAGAAGATCTGATCCGTGTAGATATGTCTGAATATATGGAGAAGCACAGTGTATCAAAGATCATTGGATCACCTCCAGGATATGTAGGATTCGGAGAAGGTGGACAGTTAAGTGAGCAGATCAGAAGACATCCGTATTCTGTGATCTTATTTGATGAGATCGAGAAAGCACATCCAGACGTATTTAATATTCTGCTTCAGGTACTGGATGATGGACATATTACAGATTCCAATGGACGAAAAGTTGATTTTAAGAATACGGTGATCATCATGACTTCCAATGCAGGTGCAAATCGCATCATCGCACCAAAATATCTTGGATTCTCTGTTGATAACACAGATAAGGCAAAGAATCATGAACGTATGAAAAAAGGTGTGATGGAAGAAGTAAAACAGATCTTCCGTCCGGAATTTTTAAACAGAATTGACGAGACGATCGTTTTTGCAGTTCTTACCAAAGAAGAAGTGAAAAAGATCGCGAAGTTATTTATCGATGAGTTAAAAGTACGTCTCCTAAATGAACATCAGATTACATTAAAGATCACATCGAGTGCGATGGATCTGTTAGCAGATAAAGGATATGATGAGAATTACGGAGCAAGACCACTAAGAAGAGTGATCCAGAATGAGATCGAGGATGTACTGGCAGACAAGATCTTAGAAGGAACACTTTCAAACGGACAGACGATGACAATCGGCAAAAAAGATAAAAAACTTACTTTTTCAGTAAAGGAAACTAGTAAATAGAACCAAAATATATTATAATAAACGTACAACGACCGAAACATATATTAGGAGGAAAAAACAATGGCAGTGGTAACTGAATTATTCCGCAGCGAAGACAATGGAACACTAAGCTTTGGTGACTATACATTAGCACAGAAAGCTAAGAAAGGGGATATCCAGTTTGAAGGGGATATCTACAAGATCAAAACATTTAAGACAATGACGAAACTGGACAAGAACGGACAGCTGATCTTTGAATCTGTTCCAGGTTCTGCAGTACATAACTTTGTTGCAACAACAGATGGTGTTGCATTTGATATTGAATCTTCATCTGACGTTCAGGTTACACTAGAAGTGGAAGCTGGACAGGAATATAAAGTTTTTATTGATAATACAAATGTAGGAATGATGAAAGCAAACCTTGGAGGTAAATTAACTTTAAGTGTTGAATTAAGTGAAGGAACAGCTGCATCTGTTCGCGTAAAGAAACAATAGTAATGTAAGGAGTACCAATGGCGAAACAAAAAACAGTTTATTTTTGCAGCCAGTGTGGTCATGAGTCTTCCAAGTGGATGGGACAATGTCCTGCCTGCAAACAGTGGAATACTTTTACAGAAGAGAAAGTTACAGAAACGAAGAAGGGAGGGGCGAAGTCTTTAAAGACTTCTGCCTCTCCTATGAATATATCGGAGGTAACTATTGAGAATGAAGAAAGGATTCCGACAGGAATCGGAGAACTTGACCGAGTACTTGGCGGTGGGATCGTGAAAGGATCTTTATCATTGGTTGGCGGGGATCCTGGAATTGGTAAATCAACGCTGTTATTACAGGTATGCAGAAATCTTGCGAATAATAAACGCAAGGTTTTATATATTTCTGGGGAAGAATCAATGCATCAGATCAAGATGCGTGCTGAGAGAATTGGAACATTTGAAGAAGAAATGCTTCTTTTTTGTGAAACAGATCTTGATGCGATCACCAGTGCGATTCTAAAGACAAAGCCTGAATTTGCAGTGATCGACTCTATTCAGACGATGTACAGCGAAGATCTTTCTTCGGCAGCAGGAAGTGTTTCACAGGTAAGAGAAGTGACGGCTGCAATGATGAGAGTGGCAAAAGAGAATAATATTGCTGTTTTCATTGTTGGACATGTGACCAAAGAAGGGGTTGTTGCAGGACCTAGAACATTGGAACATATGGTGGATACGGTCCTTTATTTTGAAGGAGAGAGAGAAGCAGCCTATAGAATCTTGCGAGGCGTAAAGAACCGTTTTGGATCTACAAATGAGATAGGTGTATTTGAGATGTGCAACAATGGGTTAGTTGAAGTTGAGAATCCATCAAAGACAATGTTAAATGGAAGACCGCTTGATGCGTCAGGATCAGTTGTTGTCTGCTCTATGGAAGGAACCAGACCGATCCTTATTGAAATCCAGGCACTTGTATCACCAACAAGTTTCCAGATGCCGCGAAGAACAGCAGTGGGAATTGACTATAACAGGGTGAACCTTTTGATGGCTGTACTTGAGAAGAGAGTTGGATTACAGCTTGGAGGTTGTGATGCTTATGTAAACCTTGCAGGAGGAATGAAGCTTGGGGAACCGGCGATCGATCTTGGAATTATCATGGCGATCGCATCAAGTTACAAGAACAGAGCAATTTTAGAAGATACGATCATTTTTGGAGAAGTCGGTCTGGTAGGAGAAGTTCGTGCAGTATCCGGTGGTGAGGCAAGGATCAAGGAAGCACAGAAACTTGGATTTAAGAGATGCATTCTGCCCCAGGCGAATGTAGATCAGATTAAGATTGAAACTGATATGAGACTCGTAGGAGTTTCAAATGTTATGGAAGCATTAGATCTTATATAATATATTGATTGCAAGTATATACAAGATACATTATAATCAATATAGAAAAAACTATATGGAGGAAAACATGGAAGAAACGATTTCTAAGAATTTTATAGAACAGATTATTGAGAAAGATATCGAGGAGGGACGCTGCAAGAAAGTTGTCACAAGATTCCCACCAGAACCTAACGGATATCTTCATATCGGACACGCAAAATCTATTTTATTAAATTATGGACTGGCTCAGGAATATGGCGGAGATTTTCATTTCCGTTTTGATGATACAAACCCTACAAAAGAGAAGGAAGAATATGTAAATTCCATCAAGGAAGATGTAGAATGGTTAGGTGCAGACTATCATGAGCATATTTACTATGCATCAAATTATTTTGACAAGATGTATGAATGTGCAGAATTCTTGATCAAGAAAGGAAAAGCATATGTCTGTGATCTTAGTGCAGAACAGATCAGAGAATATCGCGGAACATTGACAGAACCTGGAAAGAACAGTCCATATCGTGACCGTACACCAGAAGAAAACTTAAAGTTATTCCGTGAAATGAAAGAAGGAAAATATCCAGACGGAAGCAAAGTACTTCGTGCGAAGATTGATATGACATCTGGAAACATCAATATGAGAGATCCAATTCTTTACCGTATTGCAAGAATGGAACATCATAATACAGGTAACAAATGGTGTATCTATCCAATGTATGATTTTGCTCATCCATTAGAGGATGCATTTGAAGGAGTTACACATTCTATCTGTACACTGGAATTTGAAGACCACAGACCATTATATGACTGGGTAGTCAATGAATGTGAATTTGAAAATCCACCAAAACAGATTGAATTTGCAAAATTATACCTGACAAATGTCGTTACAGGAAAACGTTATATTAAGAAATTAGTAGAAGATGGAATCGTAGACGGATGGGATGATCCTCGTCTGGTATCCTTATCTGCACTTCGAAGAAGAGGATATACACCAGAATCTATCAAAAAATTTATGGAACTTGTGGGAGTTGCAAAGAGTCACAGCTCTGTGGATTCTGCAATGCTTGAATATTGTATTCGTGATGACCTTAAATTAAAACGTCCACGTATGGCAGCTATTTTGGATCCGATCAAACTTGTGATCACAAATTATCCGGAAGGTGAAGGAGAGCTTGTAGATGTTCCGAATAATCAGGAAAACGAAGAGATGGGAACAAGACAGGTACCATTTTCAAGAGAATTATATATTGAACGTGAAGACTTCAAAATTGAGAAGCCTAAAAAGTATCGTCGTTTATATGTAGGAAATGAAGTTCGTTTAATGAATGCATATTTTGTGACATGTACAGGATATGATGTAGATGAGGATGGTAACGTTACATGTGTATATGCAACATATGATCCAGAATCCAGAGGAGGAAACAGCCCTGATGGAAGAAAAGTTCGTGGAACAATCCACTGGGTATCAGCTAAAACTGCGAAAAAGGCAGAAATTCGTCTATATGAAAACATTGTAGATGAAGAAAAAGGCGTATATAATGAAGATGGAAGTATTAATGTAAATCCTAATTCATTAACTGTGATCAAAGAAGCATATGTTGAGCCAGAATTAGAGAAGTACGATAAAGGAGACAGCTTCCAGTTTATGAGAACAGGATATTTCTGTTTAGATTCTAAAGATTCTACTAAAGAACATATGGTATTTAATAGAATCGTAAGCTTAAAGAGTTCTTATAAACCAAACTAATATACGAAGCCTGTTATGAAAGATTTCAAGACAGGAGCAGTGGATGAGAAAAAGAGAGGAAATTAAATGAAGGTAATCGTGGTATCTCATGGAAGTTACGCCAGAGGACTAGTGGATACAGTACAGATGATCGCAGGGAAACAGGAAGACCTGGAAGCATTTGGACTGGAGTCGGAAGAATCTGTGGATACTTTAAAAGAGAAGATCAGACAAAGTATTGAACAGGCATCACAGGAAGAAGAGATTCTGATCCTCACAGATATTTTTTATGGAAGTCCGTTTAATACAGTTATTTCATTAATGCCAGAGTATGATCTTTACCACGTTACTGGAATTAATCTTCCATTGATGATGGAAGTCATTATGGGAAGAATTTCGGGAAAGCATGCGGAAGAAATCTGTAAAGAACTTCTTAAGGCAGCACCGGATACAGTACGGGATGTACGTGAATTATATAAGGAGGTAGAAAAATGAAGAAAATAGTACTGGCAAGAGTCGATGACAGACTCATACATACAGAGATTTTAACATTATGGGTGCCAGAAGTACGTGCAAACAGAATCCTTATTGTTGATGATATCGTTGCGAAAGATAAATTTCGAAGCAAGGTGATCAAAGAGATGGCACCAGATGGTCTTATCATTCACGTTTATGGAATTGACCGTGCAGTTGAAAAGTTAAAAGAACCACCATCATTTGATGGGGAACGAGTGATCGTGATCGCTGAATCACCAATAGTGTTTGAAGAACTGATGAAATGCGGAATCAGGATCACACAGCTTAATATTGGAGGTATGGGAATTCGAGGGGAACGAAAAACTGTGGCAAGAAGGATCGCATGCGATGACAGAGAAATGGAATCTATCCAACAGATGATTCGAAAAGGCGTCCACGTATATTTCCAGACGATTCCGAAAAAAAGCTGGGAAGAAGCGAAAAAATATATACAAGAATAAATACAAATACAAAAGAATGCAATCTCATTTAAAAAAAATTATAAAAAAGGGGTTGCATTTTTTTTACGCAGTGTTATACTTAAGAACATAGAGTTAGCACTCGATATGAGTGAGTGCTAACAATCGAAAATAAAAACAATTTTCTAATATATTTAGGAGGTAATATTATTATGAAGTTAACACCATTAGGAGATAGAGTTGTATTAAAACAGTTGGAAGCAGAAACAAAGACAAAATCAGGAATCGTCCTTACAACAGCAACACAGGAAAAACCTCAGGAAGCAGAAGTTATCGCAGTAGGACCTGGAACAGAAGATGTAAAGATGGAAGTTTCTGTAGGACAGAAAGTTATCTATTCTAAATATGCTGGAACAGAAGTGAAATTAGAAGATGAAGAATATATTATTGTAAAACAGAATGATATTTTAGCAGTTGTAGAATAATCAGATTGCAGAATCATTTTATTGCAGAATCATTTAGTCGGAGGTAATAAGATCATGGCAAAAGAAATTAAATACGGAATTGAAGCAAGAAAAGCTCTGGAAGCTGGAGTTAATCAGTTAGCAGATACAGTAAGAGTAACAATCGGACCAAAAGGACGTAACGTAGTATTAGATAAATCATTTGGTACACCACTGATCACAAATGATGGTGTAACAATTGCAAAAGAGATTGAATTAGAAGACCCATTTGAAAACATGGGAGCACAGGTTGTCAAAGAAGTAGCAACTAAGACAAATGATGTTGCTGGAGATGGTACAACAACAGCTACAGTACTTGCACAGGCAATGATCAACGAAGGAATGAAGAACTTAGCAGCAGGAGCTAACCCAATCATCCTTCGTAAAGGAATGAAAAAAGCTACAGAAGCAGCCGTTGAAGCAATCGCTGAGATGAGCAGCAAAGTTACAGGAAGAGATCAGATCGCGAAAGTAGCAGCAATTTCTGCAGCAGACGAAGAAGTTGGAGAATTAGTAGCAGATGCTATGGAAAAGGTATCTAACGACGGAGTTATCACAATTGAAGAATCTAAGACAATGAAGACAGAATTAGATTTAGTAGAAGGTATGCAGTTTGATCGTGGATACTTATCCGCATACTTCTCAACAGATATGGAGAAAATGGTTGCAGAATTAGATGATCCATATATCCTGATCACAGACAAGAAGATTTCTAACATTCAGGAAATCCTTCCATTATTAGAGCAGATTGTACAGAATGGTAAGAAATTACTGATCATCGCAGAAGATGTTGAAGGTGAAGCATTAACAACACTGATCGTAAACAAATTACGTGGAACATTCTCTGTATGTGCAGTCAAAGCACCTGGATATGGAGACAGAAGAAAAGCAATGCTTGAAGATATCGCTATCTTAACAGGTGGTACAGTGATCTCTGAAGAAGTCGGAATGGAATTAAAAGATGCAACAATCGATCAGTTAGGTCGTGCAAAATCTGTAAGAGTTGAAAAAGAAAATACAGTCATCGTAGATGGTGAAGGAGAAAAAGATGCGATCCAGGCACGTATCGCACAGATCAAAGGACAGATCGAAGAAACAACATCTGAATTTGATAAAGAAAAATTACAGGAAAGATTAGCTAAATTATCTGGTGGAGTTGCCGTTGTTCGTGTTGGAGCAGCAACAGAAACAGAAATGAAAGAAAGCAAATTAAGACTGGAAGATGCCTTAGCAGCAACAAAAGCCGCAGTAGAAGAAGGAATCATCTTCGGTGGAGGATCTGCTTACATTCACGCATCTAAGAAAGCAGCAGAGAAAGTAGCAGACTTAGAAGGAGACGAAAAGACAGGAGCAAACATCATCCTGAAAGCCTTAGAAGCACCATTATTCCAGATTGCAGTCAATGCAGGTCTTGAAGGAGCTGTTATCGTAAATAAAGTAAAAGAAGCAGAAATTGGAAAAGGATTCGATGCATTACATGGAGAATATGTAGACATGGTAGAAGCAGGAATCATTGACCCAGCTAAAGTAACAAGAAGTGCATTACAGAATGCAACATCTGTAGCATCTACACTGTTAACAACAGAATCTGTTGTTGCTAATATTAAAGAAGATGCACCAGCAATGCCAGCAGGAGCTCCAGCTGGAATGGGAATGATGTAGTTGAGTGGACGTCTACAGGGAGCAAAGCGACTCAAAGACTAAAATATATCCCCGGAAATTCGAAAAAATTTCTGGGGCTTTTTTATGCTTAAAACCGATACTCCTTCCAAACCACCCAATACTCTACATTCGCACAATCATCCACAATCGGAATGATCTTCCTCTGATCCAAAATTTCTTCAGGATAATCCAAGAGGAACACAGACAGATAAATGTTCAGTAAAGAAAGGAGTGGGATATAAACCAGTTCCATGATACTCATTAGGAAAACCATGGAGGAATAAGGAAATATCTGCTATAATAAATATATACTAAAAATACGATAGGAGGCAGATTATGAACAATTTTACTTATTCTGTTCCAACAAAGATTCATTTTGGAAAAGGACAGATTTCACATCTTTATGAGCTTTCAGAAAGTGGAAACAAAGTGTTGTTATGCTATGGCGGTGGAAGTATCAAAAAAGCAGGAATTTATGATGAAGCCGTGAAGATTTTAAAAGAAGAAGACATCGAAATCTTTGAATTATCAGGAATTGCACCAAATCCAAAGATTGAATCTGTCAGAGAAGGTGTAAAACTCTGTAAAGAAAATGACATCGATATGGTACTTGCCATTGGAGGTGGATCTGTCATTGACTGTGCGAAAGTTGTAGCAGCAGGAGCCTGTTATGATGGAGATCCATGGGATCTTGTTATCACGCCAAGATGGATCAAAAAAGCATTGCCGATCTATAGTGTATTGACATTATCAGCGACAGGATCAGAGATGGACCCATTTGCGGTAATCTCAGATATGTCTAAGAATGAAAAATGGGGAACATCAAGCGAACATATGAAACCAAAGATGTCAATTCTTGATCCAGAATATACCTACTCTGTATCAAAGAAACAGACAGCAGCAGGAACAGCAGATATGATCAGTCATATTTGTGAAAACTACTTTACCAATGTAAAGAATGCAGATGTTCAGGCAAGATTTGCGGAAGGACTGTTAAAGAATTGCTTTAAATACGGTCCAATCGCATTAGAAGAACCAGATAACTATGATGCAAGAGCGAATCTGATGTGGACAGCCAGTATGGCGATCAATGGAATTCTTTCTGACGGAGCGGAAGTTTCCTGGTGTGTTCATCCGATGGAACATGAATTAAGTGCTTTCTACGATATCACACATGGAGAAGGATTAGCAATCTTAACACCACACTGGATGGATTTTGCATTAAATGACGATACCGCATCTAAATTTGCGGACTATGCAAGAAATGTCTGGGATGTAGTAAATGATGATGATATGGCAGCAGCCAAAGAAGGAATCGCATGCACCAGAGAATTCTTCAAGGAGATGGGACTTCCACAGACTTTATCAGATGTTGGAATCGACAAAGAACATTTTGATATCATGGCACAGAAAGCAGCCGATGGATGTGTTGGATCTTTTGTATCATTGAGTAAAGAAGATATCGTAAGTATTTTTGAAGCAGCTTTATAAGAACAAAAATAAGCAGGATCAAATAGGTTTAAGATCCTGCTTATTTTTGTTGTGCAGAGATATAGAAATTATTTTACTTTAATCTTTTTAACAGACGACCATGAACCATAGAATGTTTTAGTTCCGACTTTTTTATAGCCACGGACTTTTACATAATAAGTTTTTTTGCTTGAAAGCTTATTGACTTTCACAGAAGTTACATTACTTGATGCTTTCATTGTTTTTTTACGTTTGCTAAATTTAGCATTCTGAGCAGTCATGATTTCATAATCGCTGATTCCGGAAATCTTTTTCCATTTAGCAGTCAGAGCCTTTTTCTCAGCTTTTGGAGTATAAATGGAAACTTTTGCTATCTTTGGTGCAACAATTTTGAAAGTTTTCTTTGTTGTTGCTTTATAACCATTTTTAAAAGTAATTGTGACTGTAGCAGTTCCAATATTAGTATTGTTTTTATAAGAAACTATATAATAAGAAGCAGAAAGTTTTTTGCCATCTCTTGTAGTTACAGTCACAGAAGGTTTTTGTGCCTTTGCATTGTAAGTTACAGTCGTATTGTTTAATGTTACTTTTGAAAGTCTGTATAAAATATGAACACCAATTACATTACAACCCTTATTTGTGCATTTCCAGGCAGTTTCACCATCCTGTGTAAAAGTCGCAAGAGTTGTATTTCCGTATTTTGGCTTATGTCCAAGTGCTGGAATTAATTCTGTATGACTTTTGATCGGATGGTTACATAAAGAAGAGATTGCCATAATAAAATAAGAAGATAAAACAAAAAATGTTTATTATTCAATATTTACAAAAAATACTTTCTTATTATACAATTACAATGTATAATAAAAAGAAGATATTTTAAGAAAGAGGTGTACGTGGTGTATAAGATTGTCAAGAAACAGACACTCAACCAGGCTGTTGAGTTAATGGAGATTCATGCTCCTTATGTGGCAAGAAAGTGTGAACCAGGACAATTCATCATTATCAGAGTCGATGAAGATGGAGAGAGAGTTCCTTTAACAATTGCAGATTTTGATCGTGAGAAAGAGACTGTAACGATCATTTATCAGGTAGTTGGATATACAACAGAATTATTAAGTAAGAAAAAAGAAGGAGAATATGTACAGGATTTCGTAGGGCCATTAGGTCAGCCAGCTCCTTTACACAAATGTGACCGTGTCATCGGAGTAGCCGGTGGTGTAGGTGCAGCTCCTTTATATCCACAACTTCGTAAGTTAGCGAAGATGGGAGTACCAGTTGATGTTATCATCGGTGGTAAGAGTGCAGAATTTGTAATTCTTAAGGAATTATTTGAAGAATTTTGTGATAATGTATATATTGCAACAGATGACGGAAGTCTTGGAACAAAAGGTTTTGTTACAACTGTATTAGAAGAACAGATTAAAGCCGGAGTGAAATATGACGAAGTTATCGCAATTGGACCACTGATCATGATGAAGAACGTGGTTAAGATCACAAAAGAATATGACATCCCAACTATGGTATCTTTAAATCCAATTATGATCGATGGAACTGGTATGTGCGGTGGATGCCGTGTCAACATTGGTGGAGAAACAAAATTTGCATGTGTTGACGGACCAGACTTTGACGGATTTAAAGTAGACTTTGACGAATGTATGCAGCGTCAGGGTATGTTCAAAGAAGAAGAACATCAGTGTAGAATTGGAAGGGGGATGTAAACGATGGCAAATATGAGTCTTAAGAAGGTACCTATGCCAGAACAGGACCCAAATGTCCGTAATAAGAACTTTGAAGAAGTTGCTCTTGGATATACAAAAGAGATGGCAATGGAAGAAGCAACTCGTTGCTTAAACTGTAAGAATAAACCTTGTGTTGGAGGATGTCCGGTTAACGTACCAATTCCAGCTTTTATTGAGAAAGTAGCAGCTGGAGATTTTGAAGGTGCATACGAAGTGATCACAACAGAGAATGCATTACCAGCAATCTGCGGACGAGTATGTCCACAGGAGAACCAGTGCGAAGGTAAATGTGTCCGCGGTATCAAGGGAGAACCTGTTGGTATCGGACGTATGGAACGTTTTGTCGCTGACTGGCATATGGCACATGCCAAAGAAACAGAAGTTAATATTGATAAGAATGGAATGAAAGTTGCAGTTGTCGGATGTGGACCTGCAGGTATCACATGTGCGGGAGAACTGATCAAAAAAGGTTATGATGTAACAGTGTTTGAAGCATTACATAAACCAGGTGGAGTATTAAGCTATGGTATTCCAGAATTCCGTCTGCCAAAAGATCTGGTAGCCAAAGAGATCGAAAGCGTTCAGAAGTTAGGTGTAGATATCGAAACTAACGTTATCGTTGGACGTTCTATCACAATCGATGAATTAATGGAAGATGGATACAAAGCAGTCTTCGTAGGAAGTGGTGCAGGACTTCCAAGATTTTTAAATATTCCTGGAGAAAACCACTTAGGAGTATACTCTGCAAATGAATTCTTAACTCGTGTGAACTTAATGAAAGGATATAAATTCCCAGAATGCCCAACTCCAGTCAAAGTTGGTAAGAAAGTAGCAGTTGTAGGTGCTGGTAACGTAGCAATGGATGCTGCCAGAACAGCAAAACGATTAGGTGCAGAAGAAGTTTACATCGTATATCGTCGTAGCGAAGAAGAAGCACCAGCACGTTTAGAAGAATTACATCATGCAAAAGAAGAAGGAATTATTTTTAAATTCTTAAATAACCCAGCTGCGATCAAAGCAGATGAGAATGGATGGGTTAAGAGTATGGAAGTTATCAAACAGGAATTAGGTGAACCTGATGCATCAGGAAGACGTTCTCCACGTCCGATCGAAGGATCTAACTATGATCTTGATGTTGATACAGTTATTATTGCGATCGGTCAGAGCCCTAACCCACTGATCCGTCACACAACACCAGGACTTGACACTCAGAAATGGGGAGGAATCATTGTTAATGAAGAAACAATGGAGACAAGTAAAGATGGTGTATACGCAGGTGGAGATACAGTAACTGGAGCAGCAACAGTTATCCTTGCCATGGGAGCAGGAAAGAAAGCAGCTGCAGCAATCGATCAGAAATTACAGGGAAAATAAAAGGAGGATTCCAGATGGGAAAAGCAGTATTTCAGACTGAGATTATCGAACTCGGAGAACAGGTAGATGCTTTTTTTGAGGAAGGTATGTTCGTGCTTTTTGGAGAAAATGTACCGGATACATTAAAAGATTTCTGTCATTTCATCGATCAGAAGAAAGTGGATGGAACAATCAAAAAAGGAGATAAACTGGTTGTGGATCAGAAAGAATATCTCATCACTGCCGTTGGAGATATTGCCCAGTCTAATTTGGAGACATTGGGACATCTGACAGTTGTCTTCAGTGGTGCAAAAGAAGCAGGTCTTCCTGGAAGTATTTGTGTTGAGGCAAAACCAATGCCTAAGCTTACGATTGGAAGTAAACTTTCTATCGTAGAAGAATAGAATTTACAAGAGATATCAAGAGATTGGTATCAGGATTATATAAAAGGAGTTATTGCGAAAGCAGTAATTCCTTTTATTGTACAAAAAAGAAATTAGTATCAGATAGTTATATTTTTGAATGTTCAGATAATTATAACCATGTACAGAAAATAATCCATACATTTTTGAAAAAATGTAAAATAATCTGTTGACATAAAAGAAACTATTTGTTACCATATCTAACAATACAAATCAGATATTAAAATACAAGAAAGCGAGGAAAACAAGAAAATGGGTAAGTTAATTGGTGAAGGGATTACATTTGATGATGTTTTATTAGTTCCAGCATATTCGGAAGTAATTGCGAATGATGTGGATACACGCACACGATTGACAAACAAAATTCAGTTAAACATTCCACTGATGAGTGCCAGCATGGATACAGTTACAGAACATCGCATGGCAATCGCAATGGCAAGACAGGGTGGAATCGGAATTATACATAAGAATATGTCAATTGAAGAGCAGGCAGAAGAAGTGGATAAGGTAAAACGTTCTGAAAACGGAGTTATCACAGATCCATTTTCATTATCACCAGAACATACCATTCAGGATGCTGACGATTTAATGGCGAAGTATCGTATTTCAGGGGTACCAATTACAGAAGGTACAAAGCTCGTTGGTATTATTACAAATCGTGATTTAAAATTCGAAACAGATTATTCAAAGAAGATCAAAGAATCTATGACTTCTGAAGGGCTGGTAACAGCAAAAGAAGGAATCACATTAGAAGAAGCAAAACAGATTCTTGGAAGAGCAAGAAAAGAAAAATTACCAATCGTTGATGATGACTTTAATTTAAAAGGACTGATCACAATTAAGGATATTGAGAAACAGATCAAATATCCAAATGCAGCGAAAGATGATCAGGGAAGATTATTATGTGGAGCTGGTGTTGGTATCACAGCAGACGTTTTAGATCGTGTTCAGGCATTAGTCGATGCTCATGTTGACGTTATCGTTGTTGACTCTGCACATGGACATTCTGCAAATGTATTAAGAGTGGTAAGAATGGTCAAAGATAAGTTCCCAGATCTTCAGGTAATCGCAGGTAACGTTGCAACAGGAGCTGGAGCTAAGGCGTTGATCGAAGCTGGAGCTGACTGTGTGAAGATCGGTATCGGACCTGGATCTATCTGCACAACTCGTATCGTAGCTGGTATTGGTGTACCACAGATCACAGCGATCATGAGTGCGTATGAAGAAGCTAAGAAAGCAGGAATCCCAATCATCGCTGATGGTGGTATCAAATATTCAGGAGAACTTACAAAAGCGATCGCAGCCGGAGCAGATGTATGTATGTTAGGAAGCATGCTTGCAGGATGCGATGAAAGTCCTGGAGATTTCGAATTATATCAGGGAAGAAAATATAAAGTATATCGTGGAATGGGATCATTAGCAGCGATGGAGAATGGTAGTAAAGACCGTTATTTCCAGACAAATGCTAAGAAATTAGTTCCAGAAGGTGTTGAAGGTCGTGTAGCATATAAAGGAACTGTTGAAGATACCATCTTCCAGATGATGGGAGGTCTTCGTTCTGGAATGGGATATTGTGGAGCAAAAGATATTAAGACATTACAGGAGACAGGGGAATTCGTTAAGATTTCTGCTGCATCCTTAAAAGAAAGTCATCCACATGACATTCATATCACAAAAGAAGCACCAAACTATAGTGTAGAATAAGAATTAAGAAGATAGAGGAACCAGAGTACAAAAGCAGATGTATTCTGGTTCTTTTTTGCTTTAAAAAATGGGAGCAGATTTGTTAATTGACAATTATCAATAAAAAATGATTGACTTATAAATGAAACAGGAATATCATTAAATTACTTTGGTTTTCAAAATAGTGATCAAAAGAAAAATAAAAATAAGAAGAGAAATATGAGAAAGGTAAAAAATGATTTCAAAATTCAGCGTAAAAAAACCGTATACCGTCATTGTGGCGGTCATATTAGTCATCATTTTAGGAATCGTATCATTTACAAAGATGACAACAGACCTGCTGCCAAGCATGGAACTACCATATGCGGTTGTTATGACAACGTATCAGGGAGCGTCTCCAGAGACTGTAGAGACAACTGTAACAAAGCCAGTTGAACAGTCGATGGCAACGATTTCAAATATCAAAGAAGTAAACTCAATTTCTAGTGAGAATATGTCTATGGTTATTCTGGAATTTGAAGGTGACACAGATATGAATGCAGTTTCTCTTGATATGAGAGAGAAACTTGATATGATCAAAGGTTACTGGCCAGATGAAGTGGGTAATCCAACGATCATGAAATTAAATCCAGATATGATGCCAGTTATGGTAACAGCCATGGATTCTGATAAGTTAAGCAGTGCTGAGTTATCAGAGTTGATCAATGATAAGATCGCACCGTCTTTAGAAGCTGTTGATGGAGTCGCATCCGTAAGTAGCACCGGACTTGTGACAGAACAGATCAATGCGATCATCAGTGAGAAAAAGATCAACAAATTAAATAAGAAGATACAGAAAGCTTTAAATGGTCAGTTTGATGAAGCACAGAATAAGATTGATCAGGCTAAAGCCCAGATGGAAACTGGAAAGAATACGTTAGATGCACAAAGGACTAAGGCAAATACTCAGCTTGCTAAAGCCCAGACGGCTCTAAGTGATGGACAGTTAAGCCTTGCACAGAAAGAAGTACAGGTGACAAGCTCAATCACAAACTTGAAAGTGCAGAAACAATCTTTGCAAGCATCTTTAAAGACATTAAAAACCCAGATTGCTAAGTTGGAAGAACAGGAAAAACAGGTTCCAGATGCTGCAACAAAGATGCAGCTTGCAGCCCAGATCGAAGAATTGAAAAAGCAAGAAACAACAGCAGAAACTTCGATTAAGGCATTGGATAAGAATTTAAAAACACTAAATAGTGCATTAAAACAGATCAAAAAAGGAAAGAAAACGATCAATTCCCAATTGACACAGTTTAATGTACAGTCAGCGACAGCAACACAGAAAATGAATGATGGGGAGATTAAACTTGCACAAGGTGAAGCACAGCTAAATTCCAGTCAGAGCCAGCTTGATTCCAGCAAAGAACAGGCAAAAGAAGCAGCAAATATCAAGAATAAGTTGACAGTTGAAAATGTGAAAGCATTGTTAACAGCACAGAACTTTGAGATGCCAGCGGGATACATCAGTGAAGGTAATACCCAGTATTTAGTCCGTGTTGGAGATAAAGTTACAAACAAAAAAGATCTTGCCAATATGGAATTATTAGATCTTGGAATTAAAGGAATCCCACCGATCAAGCTTTGTGATGTAGCAGACGTGGCGATCGTAGATAATTCTGCAGATACATATTGCCGTGTAAATGGCAACAATGGTGTGGTATTAACGGTTCAGAAGCAGAATAACTATTCGACAGCAGATGTTGCTGACAAAGTTGCAGCGAAGATGAAGACATTAACAAAAGAAAATAAAGGATTCCACTATGTAAATATCATGGATCAGGGTGTATACATTGATATGGTGACAGGCTCTGTGATTCAGAATCTATTAATGGGAGCAATCCTTGCAGTCTTTATTTTGCTATTATTCTTAAAAGATATCAGACCAACGATCGTTATTGCATGCTCTATTCCGTTAAGTGTTATTTTTGCGGTGGTACTCATGTATTTTACAGGAATTACGCTAAATGTTATCTCATTGTCGGGACTTGCACTTGGAGTCGGAATGCTTGTGGATAACTCGATCGTAGTCATTGAGAATATCTACCGATTAAGAAAAGAAGGGGTTCCAGTTAAAGAAGCAGCGATCACAGGAGCAAAAGGGGTTGCAGGAGCAATTACATCCTCTACTTTAACAACAATTTCTGTATTCCTGCCAATCGTATTTACAACTGGAATTACAAAACAGCTTTTTACAGATATGGGATTGACCATTGGTTATTCTTTAGTAGCCAGTCTGATCGTGGCGGTAACATTTGTACCAATGATGTCAGCTGGTGTACTTAATAAAGTTACAGAAAAAGATAGCAAATTTATTGATAAATTACAGCAATTATATCGCAAAGTCATGACAAAACTGTTAAACCGAAAGATTATTGTAGTCATTGTAACATTAGCACTCTTTGTAGGAAGCATTATTGGAGCAATGAATATCGGAAGCTCCTTAATGCCAAGCATGGACAGTACACAGATGACAATGACGATCAAGATGCCACAGGGATCTTCTATGGAAGAAACTGCATCCATGACAGATACGGTAATGAAGAAAGTACAAGAAATCAAAGATGTTGACAGTGTAGCAGGAATGATATCTTCAGGATCTTCAGGAATGTCTGCAATGACATCAGGAGGATCTTCCAATGAAGATCAGTCTAGTATGTATATCTTATTAAAAGAAAAGAAAAAACATACAAATAAAGAGATTAAGAAAGAAATCTTAAAGAAAACAAAGAAATTTGATTGTGAGATTGAAGTTCAGGAATCTAGTATGGATATGAGTGCACTTGGTGGAAGCGGAATTTCCATACAGATCAAAGGAAGTGATTTAAATAAATTAAGATCGATCGGAAAAGATATTGCCAAGATCGCTGAGGATACGAAAGGAACACAGAATGTATCTAATGGAAGTGAAGAGACAACACCAGATATTCATGTTGTCGTAGATAAGAAAAAGGCAGTCAAGAATGGACTTACAGTTGCAACGATCTATCAGCAGTTGAGTGAGAAATTAAAAGATGCTAGTGAAGCAACAACGATCACGATCAATGAAAAGGAATACAGTGTCAATGTTGGAAACAGCGCAAAGAATACATTGACAAGAAATGATCTTAAAAAAGTGAAATTGACAGGAACGGTAAGTGGAAAAGAAAAAGAAGTTACGCTGGATAAGGTTGCGAAATTCAGAAATAGTGACAGCTTGTCTTCCATCAATCGAAATCAACAGGAAAGAACACTTACTGTAACATCAGAAATTAAAGATGGATATAATGTAGGAAAAGTCAGCAGTGCCGTACAAAAGCAGATCAAAAAATACAATGCACCGAAAGGATACAGTATCACAATGAAAGGTGAGATGGAATCCATTCAGGAAACAACAGGACAGATTGGATTAATGCTGTTACTGGCTGTAGCATTTATGTACCTGATCATGGTAGCACAGTTCCAGTCACTGAAATCACCATTTATCATTTTATTTACGATTCCAATGGCATTTACAGGAGGATTTTTAGGACTGTTGCTTACAGGAAAAGATTTAAGTGCAATTGCGATGATCGGATTTGTTATGCTTGCCGGTATCATTGTAAATAATGGTATCGTGCTGGTAGATACGATCAATCAGTTAAGAGAATCGGGATACGAATTTGAAGAAGCAATCCTGACAGCAGGTACGATGCGTGTACGTCCGATCTTGATGACAGCCCTTACAACGATCCTTGGATTATCTACAATGGCGATTGGTTTAGGTCAAGGTGCCGAGATGATGCAGCCGATGGCGATCGTTACGATCGGTGGTTTGATTTATGGAACTTTACTAACATTATTAGTGGTTCCATGTATTTATGGACTCTTCAATAGAAGAAAAAAGAAAGCAGAGTAAATCTTACAAAACTATTAAATATGACCGCTTTCCTTTACTTTTAAAAAGAGAAAAGATATAATAGTACAAGAATCATGTCAGAATTGACATGATTCTTTGATATATGGAAGAACCATAAGAGAGAAAAGAAAGAGGATAGATCATTGGAAGGAGCAGACATATGAATCAGAAAAAAGATTATGTTCTGAGATGGATTCCGAAGTATTCTATCATTCCGCTGATCACAGCGTTAGTACTGAATACTTTGGTTTACAGTGGAACAATGGTGCTTTGTAAAGGATTATATCATCATGATTTTACAACAGCATTTGACCGGATGGTACCGGTGATCCCAGAATTTACAAGTATTTATTTGATATGTTATGTGTTTTGGGTTGTGAACTACATTATGACTGCGAGAATCAGTAGAGAACATATGTATAGATTTTTGACAGCAGATTATCTGTCAAGGATCGTATGTGGGATTTTATTTGTCTTTTTGCCAACAACACTGGTAAGACCAGAGATCACAGGAACAGGATTTTGGGATCAGGCATTACGATTTGTGTATTCGATCGATCAATCGGCAAACTTATTTCCATCGATTCACTGTCTGGTAAGCTGGTTTTGTTATATTGGGATCAGGCATCAGAAGAAGATTCCAGTGTGGTATCAGAGATTTTCACTTGTTTTTGCAATTTTAGTCTGTATTTCCACGCAGGTAACCAAGCAGCATTATATCATAGATGTGTTTGGCGGGATCATTTTAAGTGAAGTCTGTTATCTGATCGGAAGAAAGACCAATTTGTATCAAGGACTCTGGAAAGTGTTTGAGAAAATCAACCAACAAGTTGGTTTAGAGAGAAGATCTGTGAAATACAAAGGGAAATTATCGGAGATCAAAGGTTAGGAAAGATGAAGAATAAGAAAAAAGTCATCGGTAATACAGTCTTTTTCTTTGCATTATTTGGATTGACTGCATATGCCGTATTGAAAGGAAAGGAACTTTCTGAGCTGGCGGAAGTTCTAAAATCAGTAAAACCTGCATATTATATTGCGGGATTGGTTATGATCGTTGTGTTTGTGTGCTGCGAGTCGTATATTATTTATCGCATGCTACGGCTGCTTCATTACAATGATGTGCCGAAGAGAAATTGCGTCAAATATTCGTTTGTAGGTTTCTTTTTCAGTTGTATTACACCGTCTGCAACTGGCGGACAGCCAATGCAGCTTTACTACATGAACCGCGATAAAGTTGACATATCCGTGGGAACCGTCATTTTGATGATCGTTACCATTTTATATAAATTTGTCCTGGTATTTTTAGGAGCACTGATCTTTTTATTCCGTCATTTTCTTGTGGCAGAATATATAGGGAAGGCAGCATTCTTCTTTTACCTTGGAATGGCATTGAATGTGTTTTGTGTTGCGTTCATGCTGATTCTTGTATTTGAGCCAACGTTAGCATCCAAAATCGTGCTGTGGCTGTTTCAGAAATTAGAAAAGTTCCATATTTTAAAGAAAAAAGAAGAACGTCTTGAAAAACTTCAGAATTCTATGATCGAGTATCATAAAGCAGCAGCAATCATTCAAGGACATCGGATCTTTATTTTTCGGATGTTCGTTGTCACATTGATTCAGAGACTGATCCATTTTTCAATTACGTATCTTGTATACAGAGCAATGGGACTTTCTGCATTAGGATTTATTGATGTAGTTGCTCTACAGAGTGTTATTTCAATTTCTGTGGATATGCTTCCGTTGCCAGGCGGAATGGGAATCAGTGAAGGCTTATTTTTAAATATCTTTAAGAAGATTTTTGTTGGCGGATTATTATATCCGGCAATGCTGTTAAGCCGAGGAATCAGTTATTATGCACTGGTATTGATCAGTGCAGTGATGACAGGAGTCGCACATGTTACGATAAAGCGTAAAGAATAGAGGGAAAAAGGTATGATAGGATTTTATAATGCATCTGTAATACTGACATATTTAGGAGTTGTCAGTGCAGTATTTGGAATGTCACAGGCATTCAATGGAAACTTTAAGATCGCAATTTTATGTTTGATGATCTCAGGATTAACAGATATGTATGATGGAACGATCGCAAAGATGATCAAGAGAAGCGAAGACGCCAAGAAGTTTGGAATCGAGATTGATTCTTTATGTGATCTTGTCTGTTTTGGAGTGTATCCGGTTGTGATCGGTTACTGTCTTGGAATGGACCAATGGTATGCAAGGATCATTTATATGTGTTATGTTTTAGGCGGAGTTATTCGTCTGGCATATTTTAATGTTACAGAAGAACAGCGTCAGGCACACAGCAGTTCCAGAAGAAAACATTATCAGGGACTGCCAATTACATCGGTTGCACTGATCATTCCGATCGTATATCAGCTTCGAAGATTCTTTCCAGAAGAATTTCCATACATATATGTTGCAATGTTAGCAGTGATTGCCTTCTTATTTGTATTTGATTTTAAAGTCTTTAAACCAGATAAGAAATGTATGCTTGCATTTGTAGTTATTGGAGCATTGATCGCAGTAAAGATGTTTTTACTGTAAGATGATAGGAGAATTGTAGATGAGATATGCCGATAGAGATGGGAATATTTATGAAGAAGAGAATGGGCAGGATCGTCTGTTAAACTGGATGTATACAACTATGGCAGGACGATCTAGTTTAAAGATATTGACCAGACCTTGGGTATCCAAATTAGGGGGAGCTTTCTTAAGTTCTCCCATTTCTAAATGTCTGATCAAGGGATTTATTAAGAATAATCACATTGATATGAGTGAATATGAGGAAAAGAATTATAAGTCATACAATGAATTCTTCTCAAGAAAGATCAAAGAAGGAAAACGTCCATTTCCGGAAGACAAAAATATCTTAGGAAGTCCATGTGACTGTAAAGTGAGTGTTTATCCGATTGAAGAAAATACATCATTTGTTGTAAAGAATACAAGATACACTTTGGATTCATTGATCAGAAATCGAAAGATCGCAAGACATTTTCAAGATGGATATGCAGTGATCTTGCGTTTAACGGTTGATGATTACCACAGATACTGTTATTTCGATGATGGGATCAAGAGCGAGAATCACAGGATAGAAGGAGTTTATCATACGGTCAATCCAATTGCTAATGATCATGTAAAGATCTATAAATATAATACCAGAGAATACACAATGATGAAGACAAAGCATTTTGGAGATGCACTCCAGATGGAAGTCGGTGCATTGATGGTAGGAAAGATTGTCAATCACGATGGTGCAGGATCTATGAAACGTGGGATTGAAAAAGGATATTTCAAGTTTGGTGGATCAACGATCATTTTATTATTCGAGAAGGATAGAGTGGAGATTAGAGAAGAATTATTAGAACGCACAAAGAATCAGTGTGAGACAAAGATCAAACAAGGTGAGATGATCGGAAGAGCATTGGTATGACCTTAGAATAAAATATTGACAGAATCGTCATATATGCGTATACTGAATTCATAAGTTGAAGGAGCAACGAATTTTCGTTGCTCCTTTTTGCATTTAAAATAAAAAAACAGATCAGAGAGGAGCGATAAATATGTTAAGTAAGATCATATCTGATGTAGATGCTTTCGTATGGGGACCAGTGATGCTAGTTCTTCTTGTAGGAACAGGAATCCTTTTGACGATTCGCTGTAACTTTTTGACTTGGAGAAATCTTCCTTGGGCAATTAAAAAGACATTGAGCAAGGAATCCAGAACAAAAAGCAGAGGGGAAGGAGATGTATCTCCATTTTCGGCATTAACAACAGCACTGGCGGCAACGATCGGAACTGGAAATATCGTAGGAGTAGCAACAGCGATGGTTTCTGGCGGTGCTGGAGCATTGGTCTGGATGTGGATTTCAGCTTGTTTTGGATTATCTTCTAAGTTTTCAGAATGTATGTTAGCGATCAAATACAGAGAAGTCAATGAGCGAGGCGAAATGTCTGGTGGTCCAATGTACACAATGAAGAAAGCGATCAAAAATAAAAAACTAGGAGCAGTACTTGGATGGCTGTTTGCTTTATTTGCCGTGATCGCATCCTTTGGAATTGGAAATATGACGCAGGGAAACTCAATCTCTACAGCAGTTCATGAGACATTTGGTATCTCACAAGGGGTTGTGGGAGCTGCGGTCACAGTATTAGCTTTAATGATCATTATCGGAGGAATCAAATCGATATCCAAAGTATCATCTATCGTAGTCCCTGTAATGGCAATTTTCTATATCATCGCAGGAATTATCGTGATCTTAGGAAACATCAGCAATCTTCCAGCAGGACTTTCCATGATCTTCCATATGGCATTCAGTGTCAAAGCAGTTGGCGGTGCTCTTTGTGGAAATATCGTAGCATCTATGATGAATGCAGCACGTTATGGAGTTGCTAGAGGATGTTTTTCAAATGAGGCAGGAATGGGATCTGCAGCGATCACAGCGGCAGCAGCGACAACAGATCATCCAGTCCGTCAGGCATATATTAATATGACAGGAACTTTCTGGGATACGATCGTTGTCTGTACGATCACAGGTCTTGCGATCGCAAGTTCTGGAATGCTTGGACAGATCGATCCGGCTACAGGTGAGATGTACATAGGATCAGCATTAACAATTGCAGCATTTTCAACAGCTCTTGGAAAGGTTGGAGCATATTTAGTAACGATCGGAATTGTATTATTTGCATTTTCAACGATCCTTGGATGGGAGTATCATGGAGAAAAAGCATTTGAGTATTTGATGGGAACTCATAAATTTAATATGATCTATCGAATTATATTTTCACTGGTAGCATATGTGGGAGCAACGCAGACACTAGAACTTGTATGGAATTTCTCAGATATTGCTAATGCGTTGATGGCAATTCCAAACTTGATCTGTATGCTGCTATTAAGCGGTGAGATCGCTAAGGATGTGAAAGAATTTCAGAAGATCATCGAGGAGGAGAAAGCAGGAAAAAAGAGATAGGACTAATTAGAAAAGAGAAAGTTTTTCGTATAGTTTTTTAAAGACAAATAAAAATATAAAGAATATTTAATGAAAAATTAACATTTGAAACACTTGATTAACAAATATCCCTCTGTTATAATTAATAACCGATGTATTATGTCAAAAGCAGAAGTTATCTGGAGGGTACTATGAGATTGAACAAGATGACTGGCAGAGTGATCGCAACGATGGGAATCGCAGCAATGATGATGACACAGACAGCAGGGGTTATGGCTGCAGAGCAGACAGAGAACAAGCAATTAAAAGTTGTTTATTATAATCAGGCAGATTATCCGGGGAAGAAGATCGGCGGAAGTACGATTCAGGCAGCAGGATGCGGACCAACCGCAGTTGCTGTATGCTACAGTTCTTTAACTGGAAAGAAAGCTGATGTTCCAAAGATGTGCAAACAGGCATATAAACATGGATGGTATTACACAGGACAGGGATGTTCTCACAGCGTAGTTCCAGGATTATCCAAATTATACGGAATGCAGTGTAAAGGTCTCGGAATGGATAAAGATGCTGTAGAGAAAGCATTAAGAGCAGGACATCCAGTCGTGGCACTGATGGGGCCTGGAGATTTCACAAAGAATGGACATTTTGTTGTATTAACAAGAATGGTCGGCAAAGATAAAGTAAAGATTGCCGATGTAGGAAGCAGAGCCAGAACAGCTGAGACGTGGTCGCTTAAGAAAGTAATCCGACAAGGCAAAGAAGGTGCTAATGCAGGGGGACCATTCTGGGAGATCAGTGTGAAAGAAGAGAAGCAGGAAGAACCAGATTATAAACAAAAGATGTTAGATGGTCACAAAAACATAGATGCTGTGACAAATGCGATCGATAAGATTGCGGATTAGAATTAAAAATAAAAAAGAACATTTCATAAATGAGATATTTTGTGGAATGTTCTTTTTTGTTGTTATGGAAATTGCATAATGATCAACAATCGAACGGAAAGATGCAATAGGAATAATGGTCCTGTGTAGTGTATACAAAAAATGATGAAAAACTTAGATAAAATTAGAGGAGAGGATGAACGTGAAAATAATCAGAGTTCTGAATACAAATGCTGTTGTCAGTGTAGATTCACAAGGAAGGGAATTGATCATGACAGGTCCAGGAATTGGATTTAAAAAAAGAAAAGGTGAAAATATTGATCAGTCTCTGGTAGATAAGACATATCATCTAGAGAATAAAGAAGAAAGCAAGAGACTACAGGAAGTAGTAAAAGAGATTTCGGAAGAATACCTTGGAATTGCGGATCGTGTAGTAAAAGAGGCAAAAAAAGAAAAATTAGAAATAAGAGATTCCTTATATGTGACACTGACGGATCATATCAATTCAGCAGTCGCTCGTTATCGAGAAGGAATCGCATTAAAGAATATGATGAAAATCGATATTCGTAAGTTTTATCCAAAGGAATATCAGGTTGGTATGCATGCGATTGAATGGATTAAAGAACAGACAGGAGAGGATTTGGGAGATGATGAAGCTGCATTTATTGCAATGCATATCGTGTCTGCAGAATTAAATGCACAGAATATAATCGATGTGAATCAGATTACAGAGTTGATCAATACAGTCTTACAGATTGTAAGGATTCATTTTAAGATAGATTTAAATGAAGAATCTATTTCGTATGAGAGATTTTTAACACATTTAAAGTTCTTTGCGGCAAGAGTCTTTGACCATATGGAATATGAAGATACGATGCAAGAAATTTATAAAGTGATGGTAGAACAGAATAAAAATGCTTTTTCAGGAGTAAAAAAAATTGCAGAATATATTAAAAAGCAATATAACTATAAATTAACAATTGATGAACAATTATATTTATTAATTCATATCAAACGAATTTTAGATGAACAAACAAAATAATCATAGGTTTGTTATTATTAAGTTAAGCAAGACCTGACAATAGATGAAATAACCCCGGGAATTATTTTATCTATTGTCAGGTCTTTGTTATATAAAGAAAAATGAAAATTTTTAAATCCAGAAAAAAAGGAGGAAAACAAAATGGATTATGAAAATACAGCAAAAAAGATCCTTCAAAGAGTTGGAGGAAAAGATAATGTCATCAATCTGGTACATTGTATGACAAGACTTCGTTTCACATTAAAAGATGAATCCATCGTTGATGATGAAGCAGTAAAGAAAACAAAAGGTGTTATGGGAATCATGAAAAAGGGCGGACAATATCAGATCATTATTGGAAATGATGTTGGAAACGTATTTAACGAATTAAATAAACTTGGGAATTTTTCTAATGAAGTAAAAGAAGTACCAGCAAAATCGAATGAAAAGAAAAATATCTTTACAATGCTGATGGATACGATTTCAGGTATCATGGCACCTGTTATTCCAGCAATCATTGGTGCAGCTATGATCAAAGTATTGCTTACATTACTTCCTATGATCGGTGTGTTAAGCACAAATGGGCAAACATATCAGTTATTAAGTGTTATAGGAGATGGTGCGTTTTTCTTCATGCCAGTACTGATTGCAATTTCAGCATCCAAAAAGTTTGGAACAAATATGTATTATGCAGCAAGTATTGCACTGATCATGTTACATCCAAACTTGATCACACTGATGAATACAGCACATGATGCAGGACAGACTGTGAAATTTTTGAAATATATTCCGGTAACTTATGCATCCTATTCTTATTCGGTTATCCCAATCATTTTGGCAGTATATTCTCTAAGATATGTAGAACGTTTTGTAGATAAAATCACGCCAGTTGTCACAAAGAACTTCTTAAAACCAATGTTAGTTGTTTTAATTGAAGCACCGATCGCATTGATCATTCTTGGACCTTTAGGAGCTATTTGCGGTAATGGATTATCAACAGTAGTTTATGCAATTCATGATAAATTAGGATTTATTGCCATTGGTCTTGTGGCTGGCGTTTATCCATTCGTTGTTATGGCAGGTATGCATCATGCATTTACACCGATTAAATTAGGGATGATCGCAACAACAGGATATGAGAACTTTATCTGTATCGGAGAATTATGTTCTAATATGGCACAGGGTGCAGCCTCCCTTGCAGTTGCGCTTCGAAGCAAAAACAAAGACTTTAAACAGATCGCAGGATCTTCTGCGTTTTCAGCATTATTTGCTGGTATCACAGAACCTGCACTTTATGGTGTAACACTTCGTTTAAAACGACCAATGTTAGGAGCATGTATTGGTGGTGCTGTTGGTGGATTAGTCGGTGGATTTTTCCAAATGAAATGTTTTGGAATTGCAACACCAGCAATCGTAACGATTGTTCAGTATGTAGAAAAAGGAAAACCACAGACATTATTATTTGCAGCACTCACAATTTTGGTTACAGTAGTTGTTACATTTGTTGCAACACTGATTATTGGCTTTGAAGATATTGTAGATGAAGATGATGATTTAGATTTTGTAGAAGAATCTAATGCACAGTTATTAGATAATGAGATCAGCATTACAAGTCCAGTTGAAGGGAAAGTGATTCCTTTAACAGAAGTGAAAGATTCAACATTTGCGCAAGAAATCTTAGGAAAAGGAGCAGCGGTCATTCCTGAAAAAGGAGTTGTCTATGCACCATTTGACGGAAAAGTAGATGCTGTTTTTGAAACAGGACATGCATTAGGATTAGTAAGTGAAGATGGAGTAGAACTTTTGGTACATGTAGGAATCGATACAGTAAATTTAAAAGGAAAATATTTTACTCCAAAGAAAAAATCTGGAGATACAATGAAAAAAGGGGATATCTTACTAGAATTTGATATTGACAAGATTAAAGCAAATGGATACGATGTAACAACACCGATCATTATTTCCAATACAGAACAATTTGCAAAAGTTAAAGCATGTGAAGATAAAGTAGTAACAAAGGAAAGTAAATTATTAAGTGTACAGTAGCAGAAAGGAAGCGTAACATTTATGGAAGAAATGAAAGTTACAAAATTTCCAGAAGGATTTTTGTGGGGAAGTGCTTCAGCTGCCTATCAGATTGAAGGCGGCTGGAGAGAAGATGGAAAAGGGATCACAAACTGGGATCAATTTGTAAGGATTCCAGGAAAAACATATAAAGCGACAACTGGAGATGTTGCAGTTGACCATTATCATCGCTACAAAGAAGATATCGCGTTGATGGCGGAAATGGGATTAAAAACTTATCGTTTTTCTGTTTCATGGGCAAGAATCTATCCGGAAGGAAGAGGAGAGGTCAATCCCAAAGGAATTGAGTTTTATGAAAATATTATTGATGAATGTTTAAAATATGGGATTGAACCAATGGTGACAATCTACCATTGGGATCTTCCTCAGGCATTAGTGGATCTCTATGGAGGATGGGAATCTGAGGAGATCATTGAGGATTATGTAAATTATGCTAAGACTTTATTTAAGGCATATGGAAGTAAGGTAAAATACTGGATTACATTTAATGAACAAAATATTTTTACATCACTTGGATGGCTGACAGCACAGCATCCTCCAGGAAAGTTTGACGATCAGAAAACATTTTATCAAGTGAACCATCACGTCTTTATGGCACATGCAAAGGCTGTTTTGGCATATCGCGAGATGGGCGGAACAGGAAAGATTGGTGCAAGCTTTGCTTATACACCATCTTATGCACTTGATTGTAAACCTGAAAATGTTATGTCAAAACATGATTATGATGAACTGAAGAATTTCTGGTGGATGGATGTTTATGCATATGGAAGATATCCCAAAGCAGCCATGAATTATTTAAGAAAAAAAGGATTTGCACCAGTTGTCACAAAAGACGATCAGAAAATTTTAAAGGCAGCAGCGGCAGAGATTGATTTTATGGGAGTTAATTATTATCAAAGTTGTGTATGCGAGTATAATCCGATGGATGGAGTAACATCATATGGTACAATGAATACAACAGGAGTGAAAGGTTCTGCGCAGGTACTTGGAGTTCCTGGAATTTATAAAAATCCAGGAACTCCATATTTGATGACAACAGACTGGGATTGGAGTATTGATCCAGTTGGGCTTCGCTATTGTTGTCGTGAGATCACAAGTCGTTATGATCTGCCAATCATCATTTCGGAAAATGGACTTGGAGCATTTGATAAGAAGACGGAAGATCATAAGATTCATGATGAATATCGAATTGATTATCTAAGAGAACATTTAAAAGAATTAGGAAAAGCCATCGAGGAAGGCTGTGAAGTGCTTGCATATTGTACATGGTCTTTTACGGATTTGTTAAGCTGGCTGAATGGATATCAAAAACGATATGGATTTGTGTATGTAGATCGCGAAGAAGAAGAGGGCGCTACATTAGATCGATATAAGAAAGATAGTTTTTATTGGTATCAAGATGTGATCAAACAGGATGGAGAGAATCTGTTTAAAGAATAAATAATTAGAAATTTTGGATAAAGAAAAAAAGAAGCAGCAAAAACCAGACTATAAAAAGAAAACATTCTTAAAAAACTGAATAACTTTGATATAAAAATGAAATCCTAGGATCTTTTCAGTGAAAAGACTCTGGGATTTTTTATATATTGTATACAAAAAATAAAACACAAAAATCGTTAAAATAAAACAAAAATAACAGTGCAAATTGTATCGAAAATCATGTAAATGTGCAGTTTTTATAATGAAAAAACGAGAAAAATGAAAAAAATTATGTAAAATACACAAAAAAGTTTTGCAAAATCTGAAATTTGTGGTACAATAAGTTCAATGACATATGAATGTGACATAATTAATTTTAGGAGGTATTGACATGGCAACAAAATGGGTCTACAAATTTAGTGAAGGAAATGCCGAAATGCGTAACCTTCTTGGAGGAAAAGGTGCAAACTTAGCAGAGATGACAGGACTTAATTTACCAATTCCTCAGGGATTCACAGTTACAACAGAAGCGTGCACAAACTATTATGACTGCGGTGGAAAGATCAGTGATGAAGTAGCATCACAGGTGATCGAAGCAATGAAAGACTTAGAAGAGATTCAGGGAAAGAAGTTCGGAGACCTTGAAGATCCTCTATTAGTATCAGTAAGATCCGGAGCAAGAGTATCCATGCCGGGTATGATGGATACAATTCTTAACTTAGGACTGAATGATGAAGCTGTCGAAGGATTTGCCAAGAAGACAGGAAATCCTCGTTTTGCATATGATTCTTATCGTCGTTTTATCCAGATGTTCTCAGACGTTGTAAAAGAAGTGGATAAAGCAAAATTCGAAGATGTCTTAGATGACATCAAAGCAGAAAAAGGTGTGAAGTTTGATACAGACTTAGATGCTGATGATCTGAAGGAAGTGATCAAGAGATACAAAGGTATCTATCGTAAAGCACTGAATGAAGAATTCCCTCAGGATCCAAAAGACCAGTTATTTGAAGCGATCAAAGCGGTATTCCGCTCTTGGGACAACCCACGTGCCATTTACTATCGCCGAATGAACGACATTCCAGGAGACTGGGGAACAGCCGTTAACGTTCAGACAATGGTATTCGGTAATATGGGAGATACATCAGGAACAGGTGTAGCATTTACAAGAAACCCATCTACAGGTGAGAAACAGATCTATGGTGAATACCTGATCAATGCACAGGGTGAAGACGTAGTAGCTGGTGTTCGTACACCACAGCCAATCACAAAACTGGCAGAAGACTTACCAGAATGCTATGAACAGTTTATGAGCATTGCTCATACATTGGAAGAACATTATCGTGATATGCAGGATATGGAATTTACGATCCAGGAAGGAAAACTGTACTTCTTACAGACAAGAAATGGTAAGAGAACAGCACCAGCCGCACTTCGTATCGCCTGCGAATTAGTAGATGAAGGAAAGATCACAAAAGAAGAAGCAGTTTCAAGAATCGATGCGAAAGCATTAGATCAGTTATTGCATCCAAACTTTGATGAAGCAGCACTGAAGGCAGCTCTTCCAATCGGAGAAGCACTTCCAGCATCTCCTGGAGCAGCAGCTGGTAAAGTATATTTTGATGCTGAGATGGCAAAACTGCATCATGAAGCAGGATTAAAGGTTATCTTAGTTCGTTTAGAGACATCACCAGAAGATATCGAAGGAATGCATGCAGCAGAAGGTATCTTAACAGCTCGTGGTGGTATGACATCTCATGCAGCCGTTGTAGCACGTGGTATGGGAACAGCGTGTGTTGCAGGATGTGGAGATATCAAATTTGCTGAAGATGGTAAATCTTTCACATTAGGTGGAAAGACAGTTAAAGAAGGAGATTACATTTCCTTAGACGGATCTACAGGTAAGATTTATCTTGGAGAGATCCGTACAGTACCTGCAAGTATCAGTGGTAACTTCGATCGTATCATGACATGGGCCGATGAGATCCGTACATTACAGGTAAGAACAAATGCAGATACACCTGCCGATGCATTGAATGCAGTCAAATTCGGAGCACAGGGTATTGGACTTTGCCGTACAGAGCATATGTTCTTTGATGCAGAGAGAATTCCAAAGATTCGTCGTATGATCCTCTCTACAACAAAAGAAGCAAGAGAAATCGCATTAAATCAGTTAATTCCTTATCAGAAGAAAGACTTTAAAGACTTATACGAGGTTATGGAAGGAAGACCGGTCACAATCCGTTTCTTAGATCCACCTCTTCATGAGTTCCTTCCAAACACAATGGAAGAGATTACAGCTCTTGCCAAAGATATGGGAGTTACAGTAGAAGAGATCAATATGAGACGTGCTGCTCTTCATGAATTCAACCCTATGATGGGACATCGTGGATGCCGTCTGGCAGTTACTTATCCAGAGATTGCCAAGATGCAGACAAGAGCTGTAATGGAAGCAGCGATCGAAGTAAAACAGGAAAAGGGATATGACATCGTTCCTGAGATCATGATTCCATTAGTAGGAGAGAAGAAAGAGTTAGCATTTGTAAAACAGGTTGTTGTACAGACAGCTGAGAAAGTAAAAGCTTACTATGAATCTGATATTCAGTACAAAGTAGGTACTATGATCGAGATTCCTCGTGCAGCATTATTAGCAGATGAGATTGCAGAAGAAGCAGAATTCTTCTCCTTCGGAACAAATGATTTAACTCAGATGACATTTGGATTCTCTCGTGATGATGCAGGTAAGTTCTTAGATTCTTACTATGATAATAAGATTTACGAATCTGACCCATTCGCTAAATTAGACCAGAAAGGTGTTGGACAGCTGATCGAGATGGCAGCGAAGAAAGGTAAAGCAACTCGTCCAGATATCCACTTAGGAATCTGTGGAGAACATGGTGGAGATCCATCATCTGTAGAATTCTGCTACAGAGCTGGACTAGACTATGTATCTTGCTCACCATTCCGTGTACCAATTGCACGTTTAGCAGCAGCTCAGGCAGTTTTAAAAGATAAATAAAATCCATTGTAATTCATATTACAGGGCGAACACTTCTATCCACTTTTAGGGCAAAAAAACTATCCAGTTGATGCTCAACAGAATAGAAAGTTTTCAGCCAGTAAGTAATATCAAACTCACGTAAAAATATCATAAATTTTACGTGAACTGTCCAAGCATAAATTAAGACTCTTGGAACTTTGGAGAAACGACCATAAGAGATGTAAAAGTCTCTTTAGGGAATACCTCTAAAGTTTCAGGAGTCTTTTTTGTGGTGGATATAGGTGTTGAACAGGGAAATCTCTGAAGGACAAGGAATTTATACAGGATAAAAACTTTGCCCCGAAACAGAATGAAAGAGATTCATCATTATGGGGGATCTTTTTTTATATCTGCCGAGTGATCATTTATAGGAGAATTGGTCAAAAAATGATATAATCTCAGTATAAACGAAAAACAGGAGATAACGTTATGATCGATACATTACTATTTGATTTAGATAACACATTACTGGACTTTGACAAAGCAGAAGCCCATGCACTTACGAAAGCATTAGATGATGCAAGAATTTCAGTGACAGATGAGATGCTTGGACGTTATAATAAGATCAATCTTACTCAATGGAAATTGTTAGAACAAGGGAAAATGACGAGGGACGAAGTAAAAATTCGCAGATTTAAGCTCTTATTTCAAGAATTTCATATCAAAGTATCACCAGAAAAAGTTGCAAGTAACTATCAGATATATCTAGGACAAGGGCATTACTTTATCGAAGGAGCCCAAGAGGTCTTAGAACAATTATCAAAGAAATACAGAATATATGTGGTAACAAATGGAACGTTATCTGTACAGATCGGAAGATTAAAAAGTTCAGGAATCAAAAAATATCTGCAAGGTATTTTTATTTCAGAAGAAATTGGCTATAATAAACCAAGTGTTGAATATTTTGAAAAATGTTTTGCACAGATTCCACATTTAAAAAAAGAAAATACAGTGATCATTGGAGACAGCTTAAGTTCTGATATTCAAGGCGGTAAAAATGCAGGAATCAAGACAATCTGGTTTCATAGACCACAGGATCAGACAGATGATCCTAAACCAAGACCAGACTATGAAATCCAAAGTTTAAAATCTTTACTGGATATGTTAGAATAAAAATACAGAAATACAACAAAAAAGGAGTTATGTAAAATGGAAAAACAGATATTAAATGAAGTTATTGAAGAAACAAAGAAATTAATTGCAGCACCATCTTGCAGCCAGGAAGCAAAAGATGCAGCTAACGCATGGCTTGATGCTGTTGGGACAGATAACGAAGAAGCAGAGACAAAGAAATATATCGCAGAGTTAGAAGAAGATATCATGCCAATCGACGGATTGATCGGATTTGCAGGATCTGAAGCGGGAGCAGCTGTATTCGGAGCAGAGAAAGCAAAAGAAGTAGAAGCACATGCAAAAGAAGTCAAAGCAGCTGGAGGAAAATATTGTGATTGTCCTGCATGCACTGCATGTGAAGTGATCTTATCCAAGCTAAAATAGGATTTTATAGCAATGAAGAAATTGAAAATTGCAGGAATTGTTCTGATTTTGTTTATTTTGTATGTGATCATTGGAATGCTTGTGCCATTTGTACATATGAAATCGGTAAGCCAAACTAACAAATCCAAGATTCACACCGAATCATTTTATTCAAGAGCAGATAAGAACGGATCAGACCGAGCAAAGATCGTAAGTGATAATCAGGAAGCACTGGATTTGCGTCTTGATATGATACGAAAAGCAAAGAAAGAGATTATTTTATCAACCTTTGATATTCGAGAAGGAAACAGCAGTGACGATATCTTTTCAGAATTACTCAAAGCTTCCAGGCGAGGTGTTAAAGTAAAGATTCTGGTTGATGGACTTTATGGAACGATTCATATGTCTGGAAAGGATATTTTTGCAGCAGTTGGCAGCGAGCCGAATGTAGAAATCCGCTTTTACAACACACCAAATCTTTTAAAACCATGGACGATCAATGGATGCCTGCATGATAAATATATTGTGGCAGATCACAAATATTTATTGATGGGCGGCAGAAATATGTTTGATTATTTTCTTGGAACACACAAAGGTAAAAGCAAGGGTGTGGACCGAGAAATTTTGATCGTAAATCAAGGATCAAAAGACCAGGGGGCGGTTGGACAGATTAGAAGATATTTTCAAAAAGTCTGGAATTTAGAAGTCTGTAAAACAAAATTTAACACATGTTCAAAGAATAAAAAAGAGAAGGCAGTCAAACGACTCTTATCACATGCAGAGAAAGTAAAGATTCCAGAGTATGATTACCAAAAGATCACAGTTCCAACAAAGAAGACGACACTCGTGACCAATCCGACAACGATCTATGGAAAAGAGCCAGTGGTATTTGAAACGCTGAAGCAGTTGATGTTACAGGCAAAGAATCAAGTTATCATTCACACGCCGTATGCTGTATTTTCCAAAGAAATGTACGAAGGAATCACGCAGGTAAAACAGCAGGTGCCAGATACGACTATGATCTTAAATTCAATCGCATCTGGAGACAATATCTGTGCATCTGCAGATTATCGGAAGAATCGTTCAAAGATCTTAGACACAGGAATTTCATTATATGAATATATGGGCAAACATTCTACTCATGGGAAATCACTGGTGATCGATGATGATATTGCGGTGGTAGGATCTTATAATTTTGACTGCAGAAGTACTTATGTTGACACAGAAACCATGTTAGTTGTACAAGGAAAAGAAATCACAAAACAACTGGAAGAGGATTTTGATGGATTAAAGAATGAATCTTTGAAAGTAAACAAAGATGGAAGTTATCAAAGTGGTAAAAATGTAACAGAAAGTACAATGGATGGCAAAAAGCAGTGTATGATCAGAATTTTATCTTATATCATACAGGCATTTCGATATTTAGCTTAAATTGTGCAGAAATAGAACAATTTAGCTGTATCATAAGAAAACATAAAAGGAAAAAGAAAGACATGAAAGATATTAAAATCATATTTTTTGACATTGATGGCACATTGATCGCTATGGATAAAGATACGATTTCAGACAAAACATTAGAGGCATTAAAACGACTACAGGCAAATGGAATCAAACTTTGTCTGGCAACTGGAAGGGGACCAATGCTTGTTCCACATTTTGATGGAGTTGAATTTGATGCATTTCTTACATACAATGGTTCGTATTGCTATGATCATGAAGGAACTCTCTATCGCAATTGCATTCCATCAAAAGATATTGAAACGATCGTAAATAATGCAGTCAAAATAGGAAGACCAGTTGCACTGGCAACGAAAGACCGTATGGCCGCCAATGGAAAAGATCAGGATCTGATCGATTATTATGCATTTGGGAATGCAGAAGTTGAGGTAGCTAAAGATTTTGAAGAAGTAAAAAAAGAAACAGTCTATCAAGTACTAATGGGTGCAAGGAAAGAAGAATATCAAGATATTCTAAAAGGTGTCCAAGCAGCAGAGATCACAGCATGGTGGAATCGAGCCGTTGATATTATACCGATCAATGCAGGAAAAGGGATTGGGATTGAGAAGGTATTAAAATATTATGGCATAGAAAAGTCCCAGTCTATGGCGTTCGGAGATGGAAATAACGATATTGAAATGTTAAAAGCCGTTGGCAATGGAATTGCGATGGGAAATGCATCTGATGATCTGAAAGCAGTAGCAGATGAAATTTGTGGAGATGTTTCAGAGGATGGGATTTACCAGTATTGTTTGGAAAATGAATTGATCTAAAAAAAACAGCAGATTTAAAACTGATCGAAGTTTGAATCTGCTGTTTTTTATTTCATAGGAAATTTTGATGTAACTATTGACATTACACTAAAATGTTACTATATCCTTAAATGTAATGATAATGATTACAACAAAAGGAGATAACTATGAATGCACAGAAAAATCTTTGTTTATCAAGTTATTTGTAGAACATATTGAGATTTCACTGATTGCGATCTTGATCGCGATCGTCCTTGGAGGAGTCGTTGGAATCTTGATCAGTGAATTTGAGAGATCTGCGAAATTAACTTTAGGAGTGATCAAATTTCTTTATACGATTCCATCCATTTCCATGCTTGGTTTTTTGATTCCATTTTCAGGAGTTGGAAATGCAACAGCAGTGATTGCGTTGTTAGCACTTGTGATGGATCTGATCCTGGGATTTGTTGAAAAGCGTATGGAAAAAAGAGGGAAAACTGCAAAAAAACAAGATACGATTCATATTGCAACAAAGCCAATGACAGAACAATATATTTTAGGTGAGATGTTAAATATATTGGTCAAACAAGATACAGATCTGAATGTAGAACTGACACAAGGGGTTGGCGGTGGAACATCTAATATCGAGTCAGCGATGGAAAGCGGAAAGTTTGATATTTACCCAGAATACACAGGAACCGGATGGAATATGGTGTTAAAAATTGCAACGGATCGGTATGTATGGATTTAACAATACATATGGTCTGGTTGTGCGAAAAGAGATTACAGATAAATATCACCTAAAAACATATTCTGATCTAAAAAATATTGCGGATCAGTTGACGTTTGGAGCGAGAAGGGTCTTTTAAAATAAAAGGGAAATGATGAGTACAGCAATCGAATTTCAAAATATTACAAAAACATATGAAAATAAAACAATCGTAGATCATTTAAATCTTTCTATACAAGAAGGCGAGTTTGTTACAATGATCGGATCTTCCGGATGCGGAAAGACAACAACATTGAAAATGGTCAATGGATTGATCACGCCAGATCAGGGAGATATTCTGGTCCATGGAGAGAATATCAAGACAAAAGAAGCCGTATCAAAATGGATGGATATCGTGGGATTAGATGAAGATATGAAAGAACGTTATCCATCTGAACTATCCGGAGGACAGCAGCAAAGAGTCGGAATAGCAAGAGCTTTAGCCGCCTCTCCAGACATTCTTTTAATGGATGAACCATTTGGAGCTGTCGATGAGATCACAAGGCAGCAACAGATTTCGTGAAACGACTGGTAGATAAAGAACGAAGGATCTGTCATCTTCCAGAAGAAAAATTAAAGGATTGTGAGTATAGTGAAGCAGCGCTATGTGAGATATGATCCTTTTCCTTGACTTGTTTTCTTTCCTGTCATACACTAAAAATAAGAAAAATTTGAATAAAAATGGAGAAAGCAAATGAAAATCAAACGAATCAAAGAAGATTTCAGTGTGTGTAAAGGATATGAAATTGGATAAACAGATAACGATGCCAAAAGTAATGAAAATGATAACAGCTATAGGTATTTTAGTTACATTAGTTACAATGATCATTTATCAAAATAACAACAGTAGCATTTCCCTTACGCTGGCGATCACATTTGGAACGATCACATATCATTTTGGGATGCGTCTGCTGATCGGATGGCTTGTTATGATCCTTATGAAAAATAAAGCCGATTACACCAAGCAATGGTATCAATTGCATTCATGGGAAAAGGCATTCTATAAAAAGATTAAAATAAAAAGATGGAAAAATAAAATGCCAACGTATCGTCCACAAGATTTCTCACCTAAAGAACATAGCTGGCATGAGATTGCCCAGACAATGTGTCAGTCAGAAGTCGGGCATGAGTTGATCATAGGATTTAGCTTTCTGCCGATCATTGCCTCAAAATGGTTTGGAGCATTTGGGGTATTTGTGATCACATCCGTTATTTCTGCTGGATTTGATCTGATCTTTGTGATGATGCAGAGATATAACAGGGACAGGATTCAAAGATTGATAAGATAAAAAGGACAGTATCAAAGGATAAACAGCAATGGATTTAAGAGTACTACATTATTTTTTAACCGTAGCGAGAGAACAAAGCTTTACCAAAGCTTCCAAACAATTACATATCACACAGCCAACACTTTCCAGACAATTAGCAGCACTAGAAGAAGAATTAGGAGCGAAATTATTAGATCGTGGAGGGCACAAGATCACATTGACCGAAGAAGGATTATTGCTAAAACGTCGTGCTCTGGAGATCATCGACCTTGAAAATAAGATCATCGAGGAATTTAAAGGAAATGAAGAGGTGATCGAAGGTACGATTACGATCGGTTGTGGTGAATTCAACGCAGTCGATCATATCGCAAAGATCTGCAAGATATTTCAGGAAAAATATCCAAGAATCCAGATCGCACTCCACACGGCAACTGCAGATGTTGTGCAGGAAATGATGAATAAAGGACTTGTCGATATTGGAGCTTTTATGGAACCTGTCAGCACAGAGGACCTTGATTATATCAGGATCAGAGAAAGTGACCACTGGGTTATCAGTATGAAACCAGATGATCCGCTTGCGAAAAAAGAATATATTACAAAAGATGATCTTTTGAAACTGCCATTGATCGTTCCAGAACGATTAGGAGTACAAAGTGAGCTCGCGAACTGGTTAGGAGCAGATTTTAACAAGATAAAGATCGTATTTACAAGCAATTTTAGCACAAATGCAGGGATCATGGCATTAAATGGCCTTGGATATCCAGTATCAATTGAAGCTGCGATTCAGTACTGGAGAGAAGATCTCCTGATCCAGAAAAGACTATATCCAGAGATCACGGCAAACACTGTGATCGCATGGAGAAGGAACATTCCTCATTCTTATGCTGTTCATAAATTCATTGAAGAGATAAATGCCTTTAAGGCATAATAAAAGATACAATATGAGTATTAGACATAATTAAGAAGAAAAGCTTATAATCAATGTGTAAGATATCAAAAACATATCTTACACATTTTTTGTATAGAGCAAACAAAATTCAAAGAAGGAGTTGATACTTTTGAGTAAGAAATTAGTCGCATATTTTAGTGCAAGCAAAGTCACAGAGAAAGTAGCCAATAAGATCGCAGAGGCAGCAGGAGCTGACATCTACGAGATCAAACCTGAAATTCCATATACAACCGCAGATTTAAACTGGATGGATAAAAAATCACGAAGCAGTGTAGAAATGAGTGATAAGACAATTCGTCCAGCCATCGCAGATAAAGATGCAAACGTAGAAGCTTATGATGAGATCATTTTAGGATTTCCAATCTGGTGGTATGTAGCACCAACGATCATCAATACATTTCTAGAAAGCTATGACTTTAACGGAAAGAAGATCGTTTTATTTGCAACATCCGGAGGAAGTGGATTTGGAAATACAGTCAGTGAGTTACAGCCATCTGTACCGGGTGCAGATATTGTAGAAGGAAAACTTCTAAACAGAGCAGACAAACAAACCATTGAAAAATTTGTAGAGACATTATAGGAGGAGAATGAAAAATGGCAAAGATCGTACAGACAGCAGGAAGAAATGTACTTGGAGAATTTGCTCCACAGTTTGCATATTTTAATGATGATGTATTATTTGGAGAAAACTGGAACAATGAAGATATCGATGTAAAAACAAGAAGTATCATTACAGTAGTAGCATTAATGTCACAGGGGATCACAGATTCTTCTTTAAAATTCCATCTTCAAAATGCAAAAGACCATGGAGTTACACAAAAAGAGATTGTAGCGATCATCACTCACGTAGGATTTTATGCAGGATGGCCAAAAGCATGGGCAGTCTTTAATCTTGCAAAAGAAGTATGGGAAGTCAATGAAGGAGATCTTCCATATGAAGATGAAGCAATGAGAGCACATGCCAAATCCATGGTATTCCCGATCGGAGAACCAAATGACGGATTTGCGCAGTATTTTGTAGGAAACAGTTATTTAGCACCGGTTTCTACAGAACAGGTTGGAATATTCAACGTAACATTCGAGCCATCATGCAGAAATAACTGGCATATCCATCATGCAAAAAATGGTGGTGGACAGATCATCATTTGTGTTGCGGGACGTGGATACTATCAGGAAGAAGGAAAAGAAGCCATCGAGATGAAACCAGGTGACTGCATCAACATCCCACCAGAAGTAAAACATTGGCATGGAGCAGCCAAAGATTCATGGTTCTCACATTTAGCAGTGGAAGTACCAGGAGAAGAAGCATCGAATGAATGGTGCGAAGCGGTATCTGATGAAGAATATGGAAAATTAAAATAAGAAATGATTTCTGGCAAAATATAAATACACACAAAAAAATCAATCGTAAATATTTGCGGTTGATTTTTTGTGCGTTTTAAGTTAATATGGAAATATGATAATAGGAATTATTATTGAAAATAAAATGTAAAAATGTTGTCATAACAACATAAAACAGGAAAAGATTTTGATAGAATCATAAATGCAAACAAAAGAAGCAATGCAAAAGGAGGACAAAATTATGAGTAAAGGAATAAATAGCAGAAAAGTAGCAGTGATCGGAACAGGATTTGTAGGTTCATCTTCTGCATTTGCATTAATGGAAAGCGGATTATTTACAGAAATGGTGCTGATCGATGCGGATAAGAATCGTGCAGAAGGAGAGGCTTTAGATATTTCCCATGGTCTTCCATTCGCAAGGCCGATGAAGATCGCAGCAGGAGATTATGATGATATCGTTGATGCAGCGATCATCGTTGTAACAGCAGGTGCGGGACAGAAACCAGGAGAGACAAGACTTGATCTTGTAAAGAAAAATGTGGCAATCTTTAAATCCATTATCCCAGAGATTGCAAAGAGGAACTGTAAAGGAATTCTTTTGATCGTAGCGAACCCAGTCGATATTCTGACACAGGTAGCAGTCAAATTATCAGGATTTCCAGAAAACAGAGTCTTTGGTTCAGGTACAACTTTAGATTCAGCCAGATTAAAATATCTGCTCGGAGAACATTTACAGGTGGATGCAAGATCTGTACATGCATGGATCATCGGAGAACACGGAGATTCAGAAATCGTAGCATGGTCAAGTGCCAATGTATCGGGAGTTCCAATTTCGGAATTTTGTGAGATGCGAGGATACACAAAACATGACGAACATATGGAAGAGATCGCACAGGGAGTGAAAAACAGTGCATATAAGATCATTGAAAAGAAAAAAGCAACCTATTATGGAGTTGCGATGGCGGTAAGAAGAATCTGCGAAGCCATCATTCGTGATGAGAAATCTGTATTACCAGTATCTTCTATCCAGCATGATACATACGGAATTGAAGGCGTTACATTAAGTATGCCAGCAATCGTAGGCAAAGATGGAATTGAGAAGCAAGTAAAAATCAAGCTGAATGAAAAAGAACAGGAAGCATTGAAGAAATCAGCAGGGGCTTTGAAAAAAGTATTAGCAGATCTGGATATATAATGTAAAACGAAAAATTAAAATATAGGTAAAAACAATCAGAAAATCAATCGTAAAAATTTACGATTGATTTTCTGCGTATATTTGTATATAATATAAGCAATAAAAATGAAAGGAAACAGCTGATATGCGTGAAACAAGGACATTAGAGTTTAAAGAATCCATTACCAATACATTTTTAAAAACAGTCAGTGCTTTTTCTAATTATGATGGTGGCAGTATTCTTTTTGGAATTGATGACGATGGAAATGTGAAAGGAATACCAGATCCAGTACAAGCTTGTTTAGATATTGAAAATAAAATTAATGATAATATTTCACCACAGCCTAATTATATCCTTGAATTACAAAATAATGATCAGACGATAAAACTTACAGTAAGACCAGGGGAACAAAAGCCTTATTTATATAAATCAAAAGCCTATAAACGAAATGATTCAGCAACGATAGAGGTAGATACACTGGAGTTTTCACGACTTGTTTTAGATGGAAAAAATATTAGATTTGAAGAATTGCCATGTAAGAAACAGAATTTATCATTCGATGTCTTGCAACATAAATTAAAAGAAAGTGTTCAAATTGAATTGTTTAATAAAGATACATTAAAAATATTGAATTTATATAATGATCAGAATGGATATAATAATGCAGCAGGCATTCTGGCAGATCAAAATGACTTTCCTGGAATTGACATTGTAAAGTTTGGTGAAAATATCAGCATTATCAAAAAGAGAGCAACATTTGACAATATATCTATATTGGAAGTGTATGATAAGTCAATTGATATATTTAGAGATTATTATCAATATGAAGTAATCGAAAGTGCTGATAGGAAGAAAGTAGAAAAGGTACCAGAAGCAGCATTCAGAGAAGCAATTGCTAATGCATTGATTCACAGAGTCTGGGATGTAGAATCACAGATTAGGGTTTTGATGTTCGATGATAAGATAGAAATAGTATCTCCAGGAGGTCTGCCAGCTGGAATTACGGAAGATGAATATTTGGATGGTAAAATTTCGGTATTAAGAAATAGAAATCTTGCAAATGTATTTTACAGATTAGGGTTTGTAGAGATATTTGGAACAGGGATTAAAAGAATTAAGCAACTTTATGAAGAAGGATTACAAAAACCAGATTTTGATGTAACAGAGAATACAATTAAGATAATTTTACCAATATTTGAAAAAAATGCGAATCTCACAGAAGACGAGAGAAGGATATATAAAGTACTAAGTAAAACGATGTTAAAATCAATCAGTGAGATTGCACCATATGTACCTTTTGGAAAATCAAAGACAACGCAGTTATTAAAAGAGATGAGGAAAAAAGGCGTTGTAGTTATTGCTGGAAGGGGAAGAGGTACGAAGTACAGGATTAAATAATTGATATGATTATAAATTCTCTTTGAACATAAAAATTAAAGAAGGAAAGGAAGATTTATATGACAACACAAGAAACAATCAAAAAAGCAGTTGATTATGCAAAAGAAAATAATATCAAAAATATTGTAGTTGCAACAACGACAGGTGGTAACCTTACATATCTGGAAGATGAAAAAGATTTACATATCGTCGGAGTTACAAACGTTTATGATCAGGGACGAAATCAGATGCTAGAAGAAACAAGAAAGCATTTTGAAGAAGCAGGAATGGACATTGTCACAGCAGGACACGCCCTAAGCGGTGCAGAAAGATGCTTTTCTACATATTTTGGAGGATATGGACCAATAGAAATTGTGGCTAACACACTTCGTATGTTCTCACAAGGTGTAAAAGTATGTGTGGAAGTAAGTACTATGGCACTCGATGCAGGTAAGATTCCATATCAGGAGAAGATCGTAGCGATTGCAGGAAGCGGAAGAGGAGCTGATACGGTGGTATTGCTGACACCATCTTATACTAGATCTATTTTGGATACGAAAGTACATAAGATTATTGAAATGCCAGAATAGGATATAGACAGGGAAAAGGATGTAGATTTATGAATCGAAAGAAGATTGCATTTATTTTATTTATTGTCATGATATTTTCAGAGCTGTTTGCAGGAATTGTATTTTTATTGCCAATCAGCGGCTTTTTTATGTATCCATTTGTATCAGGATTTGCAGTGATCATGGGAATACTTAGCGCGGTGCTTGCAAAGAATTTGATTGTAGTAAGAGTGCTTGCGATTGTGGCGGTTGTGTTTTGTCTGTTTACGATTGGTGCGGATCTGATGATGGTGTTGGAATTTATGGGTGTGATAGGTTAGAAAAACAAAATGAAAGAGGAAAATTAATTGGAAGGAAATTTAACAAAAGGACCAATTTTAAAAACACTAACGAAACTAGCAATTCCGATCATGGCATCATCGTTTCTAGGAACATTATACAATATTACAGATATGGCATGGATTGGCATTCTTGGATCAAAAGCAGTTGCTGGAGTCGGAGTTGGAGGAATGTTTACGTGGCTTTCGCAAGGCTTAGCAGCGATGTCAAGAATGGGCGGACAGGTACAAGTAGCGCAATGTATTGGACGTGGAGACAGGGAAAAAGCTCATAAGTATGCACAGGCAGCAGTTCAGCTGGCAACACTTATGGGACTTTTATTTGCAACCGTAATGCTACTGTTTTTACATCCGCTGGTAGGATTTTTTCAACTACAAGACCCAGAAGCATTGCAGGCAGCACTGTCTTACACAAAAATAGCCTGTGGTTTGATCGTATTTTCATTTTTGACACTAACATTAACAGGAATCTACACAGCACAAGGAGATTCCAAGACTCCGTTTGTGGCGAATTTCATAGGACTTGTAACAAATATGATCCTAGATCCATTGCTGATCTTAGGCTTAGGACCAGTAAACAAATTCGGAGTAAATGGAGCAGCAATCGCGACGGTGAGTGCACAGGCAATCGTTATGTCAATTTTAATCCTAGGCGTTGTGATAAGGAAAAAGGAGAATGTATTAAAAGGGATCAATCTATTTGCCAAAATTCCATTCAAATATCTAAAAGGAATCTGCAAGATCGGTATTCCAACAGCGATTCAGGGAATGGTTTATTGTGGAATATCCATGGTATTAACTCGCATGGTTTCAGGATTTGGAGCAGAAGCAGTGGCAGTCCAGAGAGTCGGAGGACAGATTGAATCTGTTTCATGGAATACAGCCGATGGATTTGGAACAGCTCTAAATGCATTTATCGGACAAAACTATGGAGCTGGAAAGATGGATCGTGTCAAAAAAGGATATAAAGCTTCATTGTGCAGCATTGGAATTTGGGGAATATTTATTACGATGATGTTTGTTTTTCAGCCAAAAGCAATTGCACATATTTTCTTCCATGAACCAAAGGCAATTATGATTGCGATCGGATATTTGGTGATCATTGGATTAAGTGAAGCGTTTATGAGTGTGGAACTGATGACAGTAGGTGCGTTGTCTGGATTAGGAAAAACGCATTTATGCAGTGTGATCAGCATTTTATTTACTGGCGCAAGGATTCCGTTGGCAATTGTTTTAAGTGGGACATTGCTTGGTTTGGATGGTATTTGGTGGGCACTTTCTGTGACATCGATTGTGAAAGGAATCATTTTTGTGTGTACATTTTATAGGATTACAAGAGAAAACAGATAAATATACAGGCGGCATTTACCATAAGACACAGATTGACTTAACATATAATTCAAATCATATGGAAGGAAGCCGTCTGACACATGATCAGACACGATATATTTTCGAAACAAATATGATAGGAGTAGAAAATGAAGTTCTTAATGTAGATGATGTGCTTGAAACAGCCAACCATTTTTGCTGTATTGATATGATTATAGATCACGCGAAAATGACATTGACAGAGAAATTTATTATCAACCCGAAAGGTACATCTATCAGTAAACTAAGTAAGGCAAAGAAATCATTTACTGTAAAATGGAAGAAACAAAATACACAAACAACAGGTTATCGTCAGATATACTCAATGAACAGCAAATTTAAAACAGGAAATAAGTATGTTATGATAACAAGTAATAAAACAACCAGCAAGTCGATCAAAAAATTGAAAGCAAAGAAAAAGTATTATATAAGAATCTGTACTTATAAAACAGTAGGTGGTACAAAATATTATTCAGGATGGTCATCCGTTAAGTCGGTAACCACCAAATAAGCATACGAATTAGTTCAAGGAAGGTTTACTTATGAAAATATATATAGATTTTGATGATGTTATCTGCGAAACAGCAAAATACTTTACAAAGATTGCAAAAGAATTATTTGATATTGATGTTCCATATCGAGAAGTTCAGTTTTTTAATCTTCAGAAATCGTTTGATTTAAGTGAAGAACAGTATGATGAATTGATGAAAGCAGGGCATATTCCGGAAAATTTACTGGATTATGAAGAGACACCAGGAGCTTCCAAAGTGATCAACAAGTGGGTTGATGAAGGACATGAGGTTTCTGTTGTCACAGGAAGACCATTTGATTCTTATGAACCATCCAGAAGATGGTTGGATGAACATCATTTAGACAGAATCCCGATTTATTTTGTCGATAAATATGGACGAGAAACGTTCAAACAGGATCATACCTATAATCTGACATTGGATGAACTTTATCAGATGCACTTTGATTTTGCGATTGAAGACTCACCAGCTGCATTTGAGCATGTCCAGCATTTTAAAAATTGCAGAGTAGCTGTTTATGACCGACCATGGAATCAGAAGGCAAAATTTCCAGATGAAAGATTTGTGAGATGCATGAATTGGAAAGAAATTGATGATATATTTGAGAAAATTGTAAACAAAGAAACTATATAATAAAAAAATCTAAGGAGGTATCATATGAAATTACATAAATATTTTGCATTTGGTTCCCTGATCTGCATGATCATGGCTATGCTTTACGACGTTTTTCTGTATCAGAAGGTACGTGGTGGAGCCATGCAAGATGTCCTGAGCGAGAGACACCTAAAAATTTCAACATTCCGGAGACGGAAACCCGGCGTTCAGCCTTTTGGGCAGCTTCCGTATTCTCAGACACTTCAAGATAAATGGCTTCCGTCATTTTCCCGGAAGTCTTTCAGCCATTTTGTTAATGTGCTGTATCCGATGCCAAGATTTTCTGCACATCCACGTACTCCGAGATCTTTGTGATCTTGATAGTACTGGACTGCATCAAGTTTAAATTGTTTGTCATGTTGCTTTGCCATATGAGATCCTCCTTCAGCATGCCTCTATTGTATCATGCCTATGTGTATTTGGAATTTCTCATTTTGGCTTGTACTATTTATATTCTAGCATAAAAGATTCATACAATGGACTCTTAACAGTTCCGCCAAAGAAGAAACCTCTGTAACCTGCAGTTGGCCTTTTATAATATTTGGGTTTCGCTGTTATATGATAGTTTATATAAATTGCTGCGGCATTTTTTAAAGAAACCTTTCCACCATTTTTTATCTTTTTGGGTTTATTATTTTTATAACAGATTTCAATACTGTCCACCTTATAATTCTTGACAGTTTTAACAGTAATCTTTACTTTTGATTTTGGAGCAGTTCCTTTATCCTCTACCATCCAATGGCCTTTTGCAAGAGCAGCATAATTTTTAGAGCCGATCTTTATACTTGTAAATACTCGAGAGTGCTTTTTGAATGTTACGGCACAAGACAGGTTATAGCTCTTTCTATTCTGTTTTACTGTAAAACGGAGTTTTGTTTTTTCGCCATCTTTTACACAATGTATGGGACCTGGTGCCGTTTCTACAAAAATAGCGTTAAGACCAGCTGCTTTTGATGCGGTATAATATTTGTTAGATGATTTTACGTTTGTGATTACAGCGGACCTGGATAAATTCTTTATATAAATGTATCCATCTCCTTCTGTGGGCAGTTCATTTCCACTAATATAAGCACGATAAAACTCCAGAGTCTGTTTCTTCGGGCACTGAGGTGCCTTTGCTGCTGCGCTTACTGCTGTAGGTACTGCCAGGATTACGAAAAGGCATGCCAATAAGCTGACTAAAATGTTTCTTGTCTTTTTCACTTTGATTTTCCTCCTAATTATTTTGCTTTTTCATTTTGTGCTGCTGTTAATTTCTCTTTTTCCTTCCACTCCTTTCCCATTATAACGTGCCTAAAAGTTCTGCTTCAGCTATATTGTCAGACTTTCCCTTTGAGCCGTTATATTTTTACATCATTATAATAATCTTATTATAAGCAGTCAATATTTTCCAAGATCATAATTCACGAAAATCTTTTTCGTGGTTACCGTTCACAGTAACACGCTTCGCGGAATGTTACAGTGAACAATAACTTTTCGTGTTAATTGCAATTCAAACTTCCACTCAAGGAGCGTGTTCGAAAAAGGCTTTCCTATAACTAATCGGCAACTTTCTCCCTTTTATTGCCTCTTTTGATTATTAATAGTATGATTAGAGTGTCAAAAGGTACGCCCAATGAACCTTGAAAATTTCATATAAACCAACAAATCATCATCTATAGATGGTATAATAATCTCAGTTTATTTGAGAGGTGATTCCATGTCTTTTGCAAAAAATGAATGTCAGCAGTTAACTTTGGAGGATAGTATGTTTTACCTTACCGCCCCAATACTCCTGTAAATGTGATCGTTGGCGGTATGGTGCTTGAAGAGCTTATGGGGCTGATGGATGAGGAATTCATGGATTCCCTTCTTTTTGATATCCGTTTCCAGTATGCCCTCCATACTACCAGTTTTAAAGAGCAGCCTGTCAGTGACCGTACATTTAGCCGTTTCCGCAGAAGGTGTCTTACTTACGAAACAGAGACTGGCATTGACCTGATCCATGATACGGAAAAAGAACTCTCTGGGAAAATGGCAGCCCTAAACTTCAAGAAGCTGTTTGGATATCTGAACAGTGTGGGTTAGTGCGCCTTAATTCCCCAGATCAGTTAACAGAGCAGAAACAAGAACAGAAACGTTTTCGATGTAAGAGCATCGTTAAAAGTTGGGCTGCAGATGGAGCAGGGTAAACTTCCATCTCATTAGATGTCTTAACTGGGCATCGAGCCTGACAGCTTGGATAAAGCTGTAGTCCACGTGGAGGACTTAATGATTTTCAAGTCGTTATGGGTATCTTAACTGGGTACCGAGGCTGACAACCAGCAGAAAACTCTTTTACAAAAGTAATTCTCACAAGAGTGTGGTTTAATGCCACACTCTCCTTTGCATGTGAGGTATAAGTGGCAACAAAGGTAGATAAGAAAAACGCAATACGACAAGGTATTACAGAGGCGGAAATCGTATATTTCCAAAATTTGGCAGGTAAAACATTTCTGTATGTTTGTGGAGATGAATATTTTGAAGTTTCTTTTCCAATAGATCACTTTCTACATTTAACAGGAGTGGAGACAAGACTTTCGGCCAAGGATTTTTATAAGAATGCAAAAAAATCTATTCTTACAAATAATCAGTTCTATTTTGACGCAAGACATGTATATGCAAATGCCAAAAGGAAACTTCCGTGTTTAAAACGCTTGCCGGAATTAACGAATGAAATGGTATGTGTTCTAAAAAATATGGAAACCATGACAAATACATATAAACTCAGCGTTACAAATTTGGAATTTACAGGAAGTGTGACAAGAAAGCCAAAACGGTATACTGGGAAAAAAAGATTAAGAAAAGAATAAAGAGCTGGTTTTAATTGTAAAATTTATGGGGAACTAACATCAGCTTATTGACATAAATTTAAAAATAAGTATAATAATAGTTGAGTAGTTGTTCAACTATTGTTATTTGGAGGTGAATATATGTCAAAAACGTCTTATATTTGTAATTGCGATGTAATTCATGAGGATATTGTGAATGATGTGAAATCCAAGATGCAGCCAAAAGATGATTATATCCAGTTGGCTTCTTTGTTTAAGCTATTTGGAGATGGAACTAGAGTACAAATCTTACACGCTCTAGAACAGAGTGAGATGTGTGTATGTGATCTTGCAGTGCTACTGGGGGTAACAAAATCTGCAATTTCGCATCAGTTAAAGGCATTACGCCTTGCGAATCTGGTAAAATTCCGTAAAGAAGCACAGATAGTTTACTACTCGCTGGCAGATGATCATGTGAAAGAGATTATTGACAAGGGATTTGAGCATCTTTGGCAGAAATAATATTTTTTAACATTATAGTTGAGTAATTGAACAACTAAACAAATTGTAAGGAGATTATCATGAAACGCATATTTCTATTAAAAGGGTTGGACTGTCCAAATTGTTCCGCAAAAATTGAAAAAGAAGTCGGAGAGTTGGATGGAGTGCAATCCTCAGTGGTAAATCTGATGAAGCAGACGCTTACAATCAATGTTACTCAGACAGCCGCAGATACGATAGCCAGTCAGATTGAAACGATTGTTCATAGTCATGAGCCAGATGTGGAAGTTCAGGAAGAAACCGTTATGAATGTTACAAAGAGTTATTCGTTAAAAGGATTGGATTGTCCGAATTGTTCCGCAAAAATTGAAAAAGAAGTCGGAGAGTTGGATGGAGTGCAATCCTCAGTGGTAAATTTGATGAAGCAGACGCTTACAATCAATGTTGCTCAGACATCCGCAGATACGATAGCCAGTCAGATTGAAACGATTGTTCATAGCCATGAGCCAGATGTGGAAGTTTCTGAAAATGTACAGGAATCTTATATACCGGAAAAAAAGCAGGAGGCCAATGAATCCTATAACAATGAGGATAAGAAGTTGACAGTTCGTTTAGCGATTGGTGCAGCAATCTATGCCATTGGTATGGCATTGACTGTTTTTGCGAAAGTGCGACTGCCTATCGAGTTAGCTTTTCTCATTGTTTCTTATGTTATTCTTGGTGGAGATGTTGTATGGCAGGCTGTGAGGAACATTTCAAAGGGGCGTGTATTTGATGAACATTTTTTGATGAGTGTTTCTACGATTGGGGCTTTTGTCATTGGTGAATATCCAGAAGCAGTTGCTGTTATGCTATTCTATCAGGTAGGTGAATTTTTTCAGTCATTGGCTGTTAAGCGTTCCAGAAAATCTATATCAGACTTAATGGATATACGTCCAGATTCTGCTACAGTAAGAAGAAATGGGGAATTGATTACCATATCTCCAGAAAATGTCTCCATTGGTGAGATTATTATTGTAAAGCCTGGTGAAAAAATTCCATTAGACGGTGTGGTATTGGATGGAGATTCTATGCTGGATACAAGGGCCTTAACAGGAGAATCAGTTCCGAGAAGTGTTCATAAAGGAGACGAAGCACTTTCCGGTTGTATGAATCAGACGGGTGTCTTAATGATTAAGACAACAAAAGCATTTGGTGAATCTACGGCTTCAAAGATTATTGATCTTGTGGAAAATGCGTCAAGCCGAAAAGCACCAACAGAAAATTTTATTACTACATTTGCACGTTATTATACACCTGTGGTTGTAATCTTAGCAGCTTTTCTGGCGATTCTGCCACCGATCATTCTTGGCGGAGGCTGGACAGAGTGGATTCGCAGAGGATTTGTTTTCCTTGTGGTATCTTGTCCATGTGCATTGGTTATTTCAATCCCGCTGACTTTCTTCGGCGGCATTGGTGCAGCATCTAAACGAGGTGTTCTTGTAAAAGGAAGCAATTATTTAGAGGCACTTAATAATGTCAGCGTTATTGTGTTCGATAAAACCGGAACACTTACAAAAGGTGTTTTCAATGTGACGGATATTTTGCCTGCAAATGGATTTTCAAAAGAACAGGTTCTGGAGTATGCGGCAGAGGCAGAGAGTTTTTCTAACCATCCTATTGCAAAATCCATTCTTGCTGCTTATGAAAAAGAAATTGATCAGTCAGTGATTTCTGATTATAAGGAAATTTCAGGATATGGAATCAGTGTAATGGCAGGGGAAAAGAAAGTTTTTGCTGGCAATACGAAACTTATGGATACAGAATGTATAGAGTACACAACCTGTGAAAAAGCAGGTACAAAAGTTTATTTGGCTGTAGATGGTCAATATGCAGGATGTATTTTGATAACAGATGAAGTGAAGCCGGATAGTAAAAAAGCAATTTCTGACCTGAAACATATCGGCGTGGAAAAAACAGTCATGCTTACCGGTGATGATGAAAAAATAGGGAAGTCTGTTGCAGAAGAATTGCAGTTGGATGAATATTATGCACAGCTGCTTCCTGACCAAAAAGTGGAAAAGGTTGAGCTTTTAGATAGTAAAAAGAGACCGGGAAGCAAATTGGCTTTTGTTGGTGATGGTATCAATGACGCTCCTGTCCTTGCCCGTGCAGATGTTGGTATTGCAATGGGTGGGCTTGGTTCGGATGCGGCCATTGAAGCAGCAGATGTAGTTCTGATGACAGATGAACCGTCTAAGCTGGTGGACGCGATTGAAGTAGCAAAAGCGACAAAACAGATTGTCATGCAGAATATAGTGATTGCTCTTGGGATTAAGAGTGTGTTCCTGATTCTTGGCGCTCTTGGTATTGCGGGAATGTGGGAAGCTGTATTTGGTGATGTAGGCGTTACCATAATTGCTGTTTTGAACGCAATGAGAATTTTGAAAAAATAGGAAATGAGGTGGAAATGTGAAACGAAAACTGATACTGTTAGTTGTTACGATTGTTTTTCTTGTAGGTTTTGGTGTCATTTTACATTCACCGCCTTCTATGATTGATGCAGTCACAGGAGCAACACCGAAGTCAAAAAAGGCGGCTCAAGCCTCCGCACAGTTGGAAGGCTCTTATGTTCTCGGTATTAATATGATGTCAGATGGTCTCGACAACGAGAACACCCGGAATAAATTAAAAGAATTGGCACTGGACGATTCGGAAACAAATGAAACAGATCTCATGAAAACGGACATTAGTTTTCGGTTATATGTATCTGAGACGGATTATCCGCTTGTCAGTTATGCTAAGAAACTCTGTGACAGGTTGAAACAGGCCGGTTTTTCCGTAGATCTGAAAGAGTACAGTAACACAATGATGCTATCAAGAGTGGTAAGTGGAAAGTATGATGTATTCCTGGCATCGGATGATTTTATTGACGTTACAACGCTAACACAGATGGACTATATGATCATGGACAGCGAAGAAATGAGGTGAGCGGGAATTTATGAGAAAATGGAATACGATTTTGTCTGTTTTAATGCTTCTCATTTTTATGATTCATGGAATCATGGGCAGCTTTATGCTGAACGGAGTTGGAAGTAGTGCAGGGAAACTTCTTGCATGGATTGGTGTTGGTATTCTTGTTGTGCATACGGTGATGGGTGTCATCCTGACAGTTCAGAGTTTACAGACAGCGAAGCAATCAGGAAAAATGTATCTGAAACAAAACGTCATATTTTGGGCGAGACGAGCCAGTGGGCTGGCAATACTGATCCTGCTGTTCTTCCATATTGGCTTGTTTGGAAAGGTGCAGAATGGGACATATATTTTGTTCCCTTTTACAACTGTAAAGATGGTAACTCAGCTTTTGTTCGTAGCGGCAATCTTTGTTCATATTTTTATCAATATACGCCCATTGCTCGTATCACTGGGAATCATTAGTTATAAAGAACGAAGGAGCGATATTTATTTGATCCTTTCGGTGCTTCTTCTTTTTATAGCGGGAGCGGTTATTTTATATTATATTGGGTGGCAATATCTATGAGTAAGACAATTATTATTATAGGTGCTGGACTGGCAGGACTTTCAGCGGCTTTGCAGGCAGCGGAAAATGGATGCAATGTAAAACTGGTTTCCTCCCTTCCGTCAGAGCGGGCACAGTCTGTTATGGCGGAGGGCGGTATCAACGCAGCTTTGAATACAAAAGATGAAAACGACAGTCCCGAAGAACATTTTACAGATACAATAAAGGCAGCATGTGGTCTGGCAGATCCAAATGCAGTTTGGGGAATGACACAGGCAGCACCGGAGCTGGTGCACTGGCTGCTAAAACTTGGAGTTAAATTTAACATGAGTGGCTATGATGATGTGGATCTGCGGAATTTTGGCGGGCAGAAAAAGAAACGGACTGCTTTTGCACAGAGCGATACCGGGAAGCAGATCATGACAGCTATGATAGACGCTGTTCGCAGGAAAGAAGCATCTGGTATGGTAGAACGGTTCAGCCATCATTCTTTCCTAACACTTCGTCTGTGTGGCAATATTTGTTGTGGCTGCGTAATCAGGGATGAATATAGTCAGGAGACTGCGGAATTACCGGGGGATGCGGTTATTGTTGCCACCGGTGGTATGCACGGATTGTTTGGAAATACAACGGGTTCGCTGAGCAATACAGGAGAAGTCACCGCAGAATTGTTCCGGCTTGGTGTTCCTCTGGCAAATGGCGAGATGATCCAGTATCATCCGACAACTGTGAAATGTGGTGGAAAACGCATGCTCATCAGCGAGGCGGCCAGAGGGGAAGGTGGCAGGTTGTTTGCCATGAAAGATGGAAAACAATGGTATTTCATGGAGGAAAAATACCCGGAGCTTGGAAATCTGATGCCACGAGATATTACCGCCAGAGAGATATGGAAGGTCAGCCATGAATCAGAGGTATTTCTTGACATGACGGAAATATCGGAGGAGATTATTTCAAATAAGCTATCTGGTCTGGCAGACGATTGTATGACCTATCTGCATAAAGATATACGAAAGGAACCGGTGTCTGTTTTACCGGGAATTCACTATTTTATGGGAGGCATTCTGGTGGATGAGCAGCACAGAACGCCGATTCAGAATCTTTGCGCTGCCGGAGAATGCTGTGCCCAATATCATGGTGCCAACCGTCTTGGTGGAAATTCTCTGTTAGGAGCGTTATACGGAGGACGTGTTGCGGCAAAATCAGCATGCGAACAGGCAGATGTAGTAGATCTATCTTGTGCGACACAGATAGATTTTCCACCAGCGTCTCAAATTTCAGAAATAAAGCAATTAAACAAAGTGATGCAGGAGACTATGGGCGTTGTCAGAAATGAGAATACGTTGTTAAATGGGATTCAAACGGTACAAGCGCTGACAGGAAATCTTCCATTGCTTGGCATGGCAGTTCTAAAGAGTGCTCTTGCAAGAAAAGAAAGCCGTGGTGCACACTGGCGGGAGGATTATCCGAAGAGCAATGACGATGATTACCTTAAAACAACGGTAGCCAGATTTGATGGAAAGCAGATACAGATTTCCTTTGTACCTGTTCCAGAAAGGCGGTGATTCACTTGGTATATAAAATAAGAATCAGGCGGCAGGAGAGTCAGAAATCAGACAGTTATTGGCAGGAATTTGAGTTTGACGGAAGCAAAAACAGCTCTGTTGCCAATGTTCTAAAGGAATTGAACAGTAGAACCCCTTTGAAAGATAATTCAGGGAATATAGTTACTCCCATTAGCTGGGAATGTAGTTGTATGGTGCGAAAATGTGGGGCTTGCGCCATGCTGATTAACGAACGTCCGAGGCTGGCATGCTCTACATTTCTACATACGTTAAAAGGTTCTACAATCACCTTGGAACCTTTAAGCAAATTTCCGCTTGTAAGAGATTTGATCGTTGACCGGTCAATTCTGTTTGAAAATTTGAAAAAACTGAACCTTTGGCTTGAAAGTGAAGCTTATATGAATCCGTGGACACATGAACCGAGATACCAGTCGGCACGCTGTCTGATGTGTGGCTGCTGCCTTGAAGTGTGTCCTAACTTCTCTGCAAATGGGACTTTCGCAGGCGCTGTTGCTGCAGTCAACGCATTTCGGATTCTGAATGAAGAACAGGAAAGCACTCATTTGAATGAGATTTCTGCTGAATATAAGAAGAAATATTTTGAGGGATGCGGGAAGTCGTTATCTTGTCATGATATTTGTCCGATTGGTCTGCCTGTGGAAGAACTGCTTGTAAGGTCGAATGCAGCGGCTGTTTGGGGCAAATAAAATGGAGGATAAAAGCTATAATGAATGTATGAAGAGAATCAAAAACTTGATTCTCTTCATACATTGACAAATATCTATGTTATATTATATTGAACATAGACAATGATCAATGTGAGGTGTCAATATGAATGCAATGGATGTGGCTTTGATATGCAAGGCTTTGGGCGATGCGAACCGGCTGGAAATTGTACAGATGCTGTCGGATGGAGAAAAGTGCGGGTGTAAACTTTTGGAAAGATTTGAAATTACCCAGCCAACTTTATCCCATCATATGAAGATACTGGTAGGATGCGGCCTTGTGAATGATCGTAAGGAAGGAAAATGGCAGCACTATTCTTTGAATTGTGAGACATTGATGAATTACAAACACTTTATAGAATCCCTTACTTGCCTTGGATGCGGTGACGGGGATTGTTGTAAATAATTTAAGGAGAAGTTCAAGTATGAATAAGAAAAAAGTTGCTTTTATATGCGTTCATAATTCATGCAGAAGCCAGATTGCAGAAGCTTTGGGAAAACATCTGGCTTCGGATGTATTTGAAAGTTATTCGGCAGGGACAGAAACGAAACTACAGATTAATCAGGATGCAGTCCGGATTATGAAAGAATTGTATGGAATTGATATGGAAGCAGAAGGACAATATAGTAAGCTGATTGATGAGATACCAGTACCGGATATTGCAATTTCAATGGGTTGTAATGTGGGATGTCCGTTTATCGAAAGACCGTTTGATGATAATTGGGGACTTGAAGATCCAACCGGAAAGAGTGACGAAGAGTTTAAGAAGGTTATTGATGAGATAAGGATGCAAATTTTTATATTGAAACAACGATTGGATGAATTTGAAGAAAACTAAAGAAGTTGAGAAATTGCAGTTGATATTCCACTTATTTTAGGAAATTTAATAACTATTATATTTGATTATCAAATTCTTCGCAAACCCTTGAAAACACTAAGTTTGTAGCAAGTGTACTTTCCCTTACTCTTTCCCTTGTGTTACATTCTCCCATTAGCTTTCATGAACCTTAATATGGGAAAAATTAAGGGAAAGAAAATTTCATAACACAGTATAACATATAACAATAACAACATGGTGAACTGATTGAAATGTTTTCGATATTTAACTCTATAACTGATTATTAAAAAAATGGAGATAAGATACGATGAGAACAATATTTGCAGAATACAATCCACACAGAAACAGCATTGATGTTTATACCAATGCCGGTTATATGCTCCGCATTGACTGTTGGGAAGCTGAGAAGAACTTAAAAACCACTCCTGGATCAGAATGCGCATTAAATACACTTGCTATTGATGAGCCACTTGAATATGCACGATTATATCTTGATGGTAATATGCAAATGTGGGTAGATGCAGAAGATTCTTTGGAATTGTAAACCACAAGTAGCCTGTATGCTTTATTTTACATACAGGCTACTTAATCAAAATCACCATAATTGATCAAGCAAGTTTTTTTAATATACCTCGGAGTCATTTTCGTTCGATCTTTCATCGCTAATAAAATTTCTCTGAAGTGATAGCAGATAACAGATTGGCAGGTTTTTCTAAAAAATAATCTGCTTTTATGTGCTTATTATGACTGCCCCATACTGCTAAAGCAAAATCAATTCCCGCATTTTCCGCACATTTACTGTCATATTTGCTATCTCCGATATAAAGTACTTTCCTATGGTCTGTTTTTGATAATTCCACATATTTCAAAATCGGTGCGGCATTGGGTTTATGTTCCTGTGTATCGTCTGCACATATGATTGTTTTGAAATAATGACTGATACCAAACGGACAAAAATCATGTGTAAATTCTTCCCTTGTCTTTGATGTGACAATCCCCATTTCATAATCCAGACTTAGAAGATTTTTCAATAATTCAACGATTCCGTCAAATACTTTAATGTTATTTGTATAGTTACGCATATTTTTATCCCATAATTCTATCGCATAGGAAGTGTCTTTTATCGCAAGTTTTTTCAAAGCGTCTGTTCCTGTAATCCCTAACGCAAATCTTAGTTCAGAACATGGTATCTCTCTCCCGGACAATCCCTTTATAGTTTCCTGTAAAGAATGTAATACAGCATATTCCGTATCAATCAGAGTGCCGTCAATGTCAAAAACGATATGCTTATACTTCATGCTGCCACCTTTCCCTGTCTGTATCAAAATAACGTATCACCCTGCATGGATTTCCTACTGCAACACAATTAGGCGGGATAGGGCGGGTAACTACACTTCCAGCCCCTATCACGCTGTTTTTTCCTATAGTGACTCCGGGCAGAAGAATACAGCCGCCGCCAATCCAGATATTACTTTCTATTTCTATCGGACGTGCATAGGTTCTAAAAAATGTTGTCTGACGTTCCCTCCAATCCGGCACAAACCTTTTCTGTGGTAAGACAGGGTGTGAAGATGTATAAATCTGCACATTTGACGCAATCAATACCCTGTCGCCAATTCGGATAGTTTTGTTATCCACAAAGGTACAATTCATATTGACGATCACATCATTTCCCCAAAAAATATTTTTTCCATAGTCGCAATGAAAAGGCGTGTCGATTGCCACATTTTCCCCTATTCCGCCCAACAGCTCCCGAAGAATGGAAGTGCGTTTTTCTGTATCTCCATAATCAGAAAAATAATATTTTCGTGTTAATTCCCTTGTGCGGGCAATCTGCTTTAACGTATCGCTGTCCGCTGTTTCCAAAAAATCACTGGATTCGTAATACACAATATCCCCCCCTTAACGAAAACTGTTTTCCATAACGCCCGGAAGCAGGGCATAGATAGAACAGCCAATCTGATCCTCAAACCGTTCTTTAATCTCTAAAATCTTTTTCCATCTGTCTATTGTCGCTGGGTGAACGCCGTATCGCATTGTCACGTCTACAAATCTCTTTTCCAAAAGACAGAACCCCGAAGGCATAGCCAATGCGTCACATAACTGTACAAGACGGTCATAATCATCATATACCGCATTTGCAACAAATTCTTTCATAAACAGGTAATCCTCATCACTGACATCAAACTCTCCGATAGATGTGGCAATATCCTGTATCATAAATGCGTGGGATATACATATTTGTGCGGCTTTTCCCCACCCACGCTCCATACAGTAACGATAGCCGTCTATCAGATGCCTTTCCGAACTCACTCCGGCATAACGTCCAATATCGTGTAACAGCCCGAAAATATACGCCTGTTCAGAAGATAAATCTTTACAGTGTGACGCAATGTTTTTACAGGCTTCGGCTACATACCGGGAATGTTCTGCCCATGCTCCCGGATTGGATTCTGCCGCTTCCCTTAATGCCAGTTCTGCGGTCTGAATGTTCAACTCCATTTTTAACTCCTTTCAAAAGGGCGAGGCTGGAAGATAAACTGTCCAGCCCCTTTATGATGAAATATTTACAGATAAATCAGCAATCCCCGGCATAGTACGAAACAATGTTCATATAGTCCGTTGGATTCGGAACTTCTAAAACAAGCCGCAAACAGTTTTTGTTTTGGGAGTATTGCCGCCACAAACTGCCCTGTATCTTTTCTTCCCCATTGATGTTTTGTTTTTTACCATCCGGGCAGAGCATATTTACTTTGCCGGAACAGCTATTGACCGTATCTAAAAAATTTTTCATGTTCAGAATGTTCAGTTTTACCACTTTGCACTCACCTCCTGTAAATGACGGATTTACTTTACAGGTATCATTATAATGCAAAAGGAATAGAAAAATATTTCTTTTCTGCCCTTATCTATCACTATTCTGCCATTTTCTCCGATATTCTGTGGGTGAACAATGTGTGTATTCTCGAAAAACCTTTCCAAAATAACTGCTACTCCCCAAACCGCACTCATGGCTGATAACGGTAACTGCTTCCTGCCCCTTTGCTAGCATCTGACAGGCAGCTTGCAGACGGTAAGCCTTTATATACTCTACGGGTGTCATGTGCAGACAGTCATGGAACACTCTATAACACTCCCTTTCGCTTAGGTATGCTGCTGCCGCAAGTTCCGGGATAGAGATTTTCTCTCTGTAATGTTCGTGAATATATATCATCATCAGCTTTATTTTATCGTTGCTTTTATTATGTTCCCCCTTTTTTTCACGCATAGGACGGGATAGTTCAAAAAGCATGAGCCATATTTCTGTTAGGGTTTCCCGCAGTTTTATTTCATATCCAAATTCATCACTGGATAAACGAAATGAAGCGGCAAGCAGTTTCAAAATCCTTTCTTCTTCTGCATTGCCTGGAAAAAGCGGAATTACCTCAATCTGTGGGGCTGTTATGATAGGCGCAATATATTTTTGTTCAATCCTGCTTCCCTGTTCCCCGGCAAGTAGGGAAACATCGAAAATATGAAGTAGCTGTATATTCTTTTCTTTCTGCGATATTGCTTTTGTCATATGGAGTACATTGGAATTTACTATGCCGCCGCTTCCAGCCGGAAACAACAGTTTTCCTCCCGGCGTATCATATTCAATGCTACCACTTTCCATATAAAAAAGTTCCACTGTCTTGTGCCAGTGCCACGGTACATAATGTCCGATATACTTGTCAAGTTCTGCCCTTGAAGCGATATAGGGAAAATCTTTTTCAAAACCGGGAAGCAGTTCTTCCTTGCTTCCAGTATAAAATTCAATGCTATGGATATTTTTCATGTCTGTTCACCTGCACATCTGCGATTTTGTATCTGCTTTATGGATTAAATATACTAGAATAGCTCGGTAATTGTCAATCAATCAAAACAGATTCATTTGGAAGATTATAAAAAATAGTGTTAAAAATCAAAGAACAGTTTTCACAGACTCTAAAAATCTGGATAACTAAAAATAAGTATATTTGTTTTGTGAAAAACAGGCAGTTTTACCTGCCCATTTTACTTTAAAAATATCCTCGTTTTTCTCGCCAGTTTTTCACATAACATCGGATTCCGATATAAACCGCATGTACCAGAAGTAGCAACATAATGAGGTTTATCGGAATAATTGATTTTATCCATTTTCCGAAATAGATTATGATAGCTGTACTCATTATCACCACCATGATGCTGATAATATCCCAGCAATATTTCCGGTAGATTTTCCCCACCTGATAGCCAGTCCCGATTATCAGCAATCCCGTTATGATAAATAAAATTCCCATAACAATACTTACAATCAGCCAGTACACAATCCCTGAAATGATACTATTTGAGATTCCACTGCTTAACTGTCCGAAAGAATCTGCACCTGCAACAAATTTTTGAAACAGGCTTAAGATTCCTTTAGCAAACATACTGAAAAAGCTAATACAGTCACTAAAGAAAACTGGAGAAAGGATAGCAGTGAATAGTGTAATGGCTATACTGTACCATGCCAGCAGAAACAGGATACTTTCATAACCAGCCGTCATATTTTTATATTTTTTCTCTAACTGAATTTTACGGTTATCGCATTTTTCTTTTGCTTTTTGGTAAGCAGTGCGGTCACAGTTATCGCATTTCTCATAGGGCACTTTTTTCTCAACAGCTACCTCTGTTGTCTTTTGGTGTGTCTGTGCATAGCGTTTTGCCTGTTCCGCTTTTTCATACCTAAATTTCCATGCCACGACTTCTGCGTCGGCTCTTTTCCTGCTGTCTGTCTCGTTGGCTAATTGTTCTTCTATTTTCCTTAATCTTGTCCGCAATGCTTCGATATTCTCGACTCTGTTTTCGCTGTTCAATTTCTCGTTCAAGGTCAGCGATCTGTTTAGCTGCCTGTTCAGTTCCATAATCATCTGGTCTTTCTGATCCAGTTCGTCCTGCATCTGTTCTGTCATCTGTAGAAGTTCTTCCACTTGACCGACGTTCTCTAAGTTTACGCATTCTCGCATCTATATCCCTCACTTTCTCTATCTGCTGTTTAAGGTCAGTAATTCTCTGCTCTGTTTCAGCAATAAGCTGTTCTCGTTGTTCAGCTTCTGCGTTAATTCCTGCCATTGCTGATTCTCGGTTTCCAACTGTTCGATTCTGTTTTTCTGCTGTTCGATCTGGGAAAGCAGTTCTTCTGTATCTGGCAAAAGATTCAGCAGTCCGGATAACTCGCTGTTTAATATCTGCAAACTCTGGTTCTGCTCCTGAAAGGACAGAAGCTGTCTGTCTTTTTCCTGTAATTCCTGTACCATCTCTGCCATAAGGTTCTGCTGTTCCTCGATCTGGTTTATCATTGATTCCATCATGGGAATGACTTCCCGGCTTTCTTCTAATGTCATTTAACAAAAGTTAGCAAGAATTCTCCTTCCTCTACAGGTGGGAGATGAATTGCAGAAAAAGAAAAACAGAACACTTGTTCTATGATACGAAGTGTGGTATACTATAATCAGTCGAAAGAATAGAAAGGACTGATTATATGGACAAAATGGATCATAATGCACACTCAGTATATTTGATGTATTATCATCTGATCATGGTTGTAAAATACCGAAGAAACGTAATAGATGATCCGATTTCGGAACGTGCAAAAGAGATCTGGGAACGTATTGCACCTGATTATGGAATCACACTGGAAGAATGGAATCATGATGTTGATCATGTGCATGTTATGTTTCGGGCACAGCCAAAATCAGAACTCAGCAAATTTATCAATGCGTATAAAAGTGCAAGCAGCCGGTTGTTAAAAAAGGAATATCCACAGATCAGGGAAAGACTTTGGAAGGAAGCATTCTGGAGCCAGAGTTTCTGCCTGTTGACAGCGGGTGGGGCACCGATTGATGTTATCCGTAATTATATCGAGACGCAGGGAGAGAAAAAAAGATGAATATAGCTTACCGTTTTCGGATATATCCAAACAGAGAACAGGAAGTTCTGCTCGCAAAAACATTTGGCTGCTGTCGTTTTTTATATAATCAGATGTTGAATGATAAAATACGGGAATATGATGCATCGAAAAAAATGCTGCGAAATACACCGGCGATGTATAAAAAAGCATATCCATTTTTGAAAGAAGTGGATTCCCTGGCACTTGCAAATGTGCAGATGCATCTGGAAAAGGCATATAAGAGTTTTTTCAGGGATCCGAAGATTGGCTTTCCAAAATTCAAATCAAAGCACAGAAGCAGAAAGAGCTATACGACAAATGTGGTCAATGGAAATATTCAGGAAGAAGATCATCGGATAAAACTTCCAAAATTGAAATGGATCCGTATGAAAAAACATCGGGACATTCCGGCAGAATATTGCCTGAAATCCGTAACAATAAGTATGGAACCGTCCGGAAAGTATTATGCAAGCCTTTTATATGAAAAAACTGACTGTGAAAACCAAGCAGAAGAATTTGATTATGAAAATGCAAAGATACTTGGGATTGACTATGCAATGCATGGGATGGCTGTGTTTTCTGAAGATATACAGAAGGAAAATGAAGGATACTTCAGAAAAAGTGAGGAGCGGCTGGCAAGGGAACAGAGAAAGTTATCCCATTGCGTGAAAGGAAGCAATAATTATTACCGACAGAAAACCCCACTTCAAAATCTGTGATTTAAGTGGTGGGAGCATGTCACTTGAAAATAGCAAGGTGTAAAATAGAAAAACATACACCTTATTTTACACCTTTTGCTGACGATATTATGCAAAAATAAACCAGGTTATGCCAGAAAGCAAAAATTTACAAAGGCTTAAAAAGCCCGAAAAACCAAGAAAAACTAAGAAATGCGAGGTTATGCAACAATGATTAAAGTACTTTTCATCTGCCACGGCAATATCTGCCGAAGCACTATGGCCCAATTCGTTTTCCAAGATATGGTAAATGATCAAGGTCTAAAAGACAAATTTTACATCGACTCTGCCGCAACGAGCAGAGAAGAAATTGGCAATCCGCCACATCATGGAACAGTCAATAAACTAAGACAGGAAGGAATCCCAGTCCTAAAACACCGAGCCATCCAGATGACAAAACAAGATTATGAAGAATATGATTATATCATTGGCATGGATGCATGGAATCTAAGAAATATGAATCGTATCACAGGCGGTGACCCAGATGGAAAAATTCATCTATTATTAGATTATTCCAAACATCCAAGAGACATCGCAGATCCGTGGTATACAGGGAATTTTGATGATACATACAGAGATGTAGTGGAAGGATGCAAAGCATTCTTGGAATATCTAAAACAAGAAGAACTATAAAAAGGAGAAACAAAAATATGAAGGTCGTAATATTAAATGGAAGCCCAAGAAAAGGCGGAAATACAGAAATCATGGCAGAAACATTTGCCAAAGCAGCAGATAAACATGAAGTAGAAATCTTAAATATCGCACCAATGAACATCAAAGGATGTCTAGGGTGTAAATATTGCTATGCACATCAGGGAGAATGTGTGCAGAAAGATGATATGTCAAAAGTCTTAGAAATATTAAAAGATGCAGATATGGTAGTCTTTGCATCTCCAATCTACTGGTTTGACATCACAGCCCAGCTAAAAACTGTTATTGACCGATTATATGCATGTGGAAGTACAGGATTCCATTTCAATAAAACAGCATTATTATTAAACGCAGGAGCAGATCATGTTTTTGATGCAGCGATCGCTCAGTATAAGGCGATGACATCTTACTTAAAATGGGAAGACAAAGGAATCATCACAGCTCCGAACATGGTAGAGAAAGGTACGATGAAAGAATGTCCAGAGCTTGAGAAAGTGAAAGAATTAGCGAAAAATTTATAAGAGAAATTTGAAAATCACTGAAATTCCGTCATATGTTTCCGATACCACAAAGGCATCAGATTCCTCTGACACTGAGAATTTTCTCTTTCTTTAATTCTGATCGTATTGAAAAAGTCTTTCCATAGATCAATAAACGGATCGTCTGTTTTTACTGACAGGCGGTCCATTTCTTCATTTGAAAGTGTTGTCAGATAATAATCCTGATCAGCAGGATGAACAACTGCAATAAAACGTTGATCATCAATGATCATCCAATTCTCCGAAGGAAGACGGTCAGAAAAGTGAGGGGCCACTAAGGTTAATACATTACTCTTTGGTTCAATATGACTCACTAGCACATTTCCAGGCATATTTGCAAAACGGATAAATTCAATATGTGAATGAGCTTCATTTCCAACCTTGCGTTTCAATTCAAACATCCGCATAACCACAGGTTCCTGAAGAAAATCCACAACATGAGCACCATAATGGAATCCAGCAACCATAAAACGATAAATCGTATCTAATTTATCCTCGGCATCAGACATTGCAGCTTCATAGATCATAATATAAGCCTGATAAGAAATCTTACTCTTGATAGAACGAACGACACTGCCAGTTTTCTCCGGATCAGCATCCACATGCCGATAATCACAGAATAATTCCAGATTCCCAATCGGTTCTGTCTTCAATTTAATATTGGAATGACCAAGTCTTGATGCCCAGGCCTCATAAACACAAGTCATCATCGCATCAAAATTATCTTCACAGGTAAAAACAGTCATAATAGCCTCCAGAATACAAAAAATAACGAAAATTACATCTGCCCAAACAAGGTTTTCGAAGAATCTTCTATAGTAACTTCTGACTGGAAATTAAAATCATCAAACAAAGAAAGCTGACGGTAAGTCTGTGGATGATCGATCGCCCAGTTTTGTTTTGCATCCTCACCGATCAGCTGTCTGGTAATAAAATCTTCCTCAATCGGTATCCGATACATCATCTTTCCACTACAAGTAATAAAATATTTCGCACGTTTTAACACAACGCCCATCTTTTTCAAATGTTCAAAATTAAGAGTACCATGTCTACGAGCCTTTACAATACGGAACGCAGACTTTGTACCAATCCCAGGAACACGAAGTAACACATCATAAGAAGCGCGGTTGATCTCAACCGGATAAATATCCAGATGGCGAAGCGCCCAGTCACACTTCGGATCAAGCATCGTATTAAAATTCGGCCGGTCCACAGAAAGCAATTCATCTGCTTTGAATCCATAGAAACGAAGCAGCCAGTCAGCCTGATACAGACGATGTTCACGAAGAAGCGGCGGTGCAGTTCCAAGAGCTGGCAGATTAGAGTCTTCATTTAACGGAACATAAGCCGAATAAAACACACGCTTTAAATCATACTGCTGATATAACTTCTGTGTTGTCGATAAAAGCTGCAGATCACTTTCCCCAGTCGCACCAATGATCATCTGTGTACTCTGACCAGCAGGAACAAAAGGAGTTGGTTTCCCATTGTTTTGTAGACGCAAAGTACTCTTAAGGGAAGGATCTGCAAGCGTCAATGGGGAAGAACCAGTCTGAATCCGCTGATAAGGATTTTCATGAAAGATCGTATGTTTCAAGTATTTGTTACTTCTAGAGCGTTCCATGGAAGCATCTTTCCCGATCATTAAACGATGATCTACAATCCCGTTTTGAATTTGACGGATTGGAGCAACGAGTTTCTTTGGATTCTTATGAGGTGCCAGTTTCTTAAGTCCATCAATCGTAGGAAGTTCTAAATTCACACTCATACGATCGACAAGATATCCCATGTTTGTGATCAACTCATCTGAAGCTCCAGGAATCGCTTTCACATGGATATATCCATTAAAATGATACTTTGTACGGAGCAGATAAATCGCCTGATACATCAATTCCATTGTATACGTTGGACTCTTCACAATCCCAGAGCTTAAAAATAGGCCCTCAATATAATTTCTTCGATAAAATTCCACAACAAGCGTACAGATCTCTTCTGGAGTAAATGTTGTACGAACCCTGTCATTACTTACTCGGTTTAGACAATACTTACAATCATAAATACATTCATTGCTAAGTAAGATCTTAAGCAAAGACACACAGCGCCCATCCGAAGAAAAACTATGACAGATTCCAGCAGCCTCTGTATTCCCGAGCATTCCTTTCTTTCCACGGCGGGAAGAACCACTGGAAGTACAGGCGACATCGTATTTTGCTGCATCAGCTAAAATCTTCAGTTTTTTATTTAAAGATAAACCTTTTGATGAGATTTCCATATCAAACAGCTCCTTTCGAATGTATGTTCTAGTTTAACATAAATAAACGTAATTTACAAATTGTATTTTGATCTGATCATCATATATATTTGAAAAAAACCACCACATTAGTGACCATTAAGATCATAAATGTGATGGTTTTTTTCTAGCCAAGAATCTTCTTATTCGATACAGCTGCATCCTGATAAGAATATGACTTGGTTGTCAGAGATTCTAAAATCTGCTCAGGATGAACAATGGCATCTTCTAAAGATGTGACATAAAGCTTTTTATTACCGAAGCGGGAAGCTTCGTCGATCGCAACATCAGCAGCGATCACAATATAATCAGCTTCATCGATCTGTTCAGGGGAAAACTGATTTTGAATTCCCATAGCTCCCTGTGTTTCCACAGAAAGGTCAACGCCAAGTTTCTTACCTGCCTGTTCTAGTTTCTCTGCCGCAACATAGGTTTGAACCATTCCAGTCGGGCATTTTGTTACACACAAAATTTTCATGAAATCCTCCAATCGTATGTTACTCCTTCTTGATAGTCAGTATAGCATGAGATAGTAGAAAAGGAAAAGTAGAATGATAGAAAAAATAGTTTTTGTTAAAAGTGCATAGAAATAAAGTGAAAATATTGTTAATATTGACCATAAACAACAACTTGTAAAGAGGACCGTACAAGTTTTAAAATGAGAACCATAAGGAAGGAGGATGTCAAACATGGGAAAGAACAAAGGAGAAATGAAATATCACACATTAAAGGAATCACTGAAGAATGATATTTTATCTGGTGTCTATCAACCGGGAGATAAGATGCCGTCAGAGAATCAACTAGTACAGGAATATGATCTTAGCCGCCATACCGTACGTAAGGCGCTGTCAATTCTGGAAGAAGAAGGTTATATCATTGCAGTTCATGGAAAGGGAACGTTTTGTACAGAACGGGCACTTCATAAAAAGGAATCAAAGAACATTGCAGTGGTTACAACCTATATTTCTGATTATATATTCCCTAGATTGATCCAGGGAATCAACAGTGTCCTTTCCAAAGATGGATACAGCATTATTTTTAAGACAACAGAAAATAGCAGACGAGGAGAGACAGCATGTCTTGAAGATATTCTTACAAAAGATATTGATGGCTTGATCATTGAGCCAAGTAAAAGTGAGATTGTATGCAGACATCCAAAACTTTATGAGAATCTTGATAAATATGAAATTCCCTACATTTTTATTCACGGAGTCTATGAGGAGATGAAAGACAAACCCCACATTCTTATGGACGACTGTAAAGGAGGTTATCTGCTTACAAAATATCTGATCGATATGGGACATCAACATATCGTAGGAGTTTTTAAAGCAGATGATCATCAAGGAAGAGAACGACATAAAGGTTATGTGATGGCACTTCAGGAAGCAGGATATCAATATGATCCAGATATGGTTGTCTGGTTTCATACAGAAGATCGTCAGTTGAAACCAGTAACATCGGTTGTTCAGATGATAAAGGATCAAAGAAAGATGGATGCAGTTGTCTGTTACAATGACCAGATCGCATTTTCAATCATTGGAGGATTGCATCAGATCGGTGTTTCAATTCCAGAAGACTTGTCGATCACAGGATATGATAATTCAATGCTTGCACATCAGCATCCACTTTCTTTAACGACTATTGCTCATCCACAGGAAAAACTTGGCGAGATGGCAGGACAGTTGTTGCTAGAAAAGATACAAGGTGGATCAGACAAAGACATGAAAACAGAGTATTTGATCGAACCGAAATTGGTGATCGGAAACTCATGTAAAAATAGGAATCAAGAATAGATATAAAACTGGGAGGCAAAAAATGGAACTTAAAAAAAATTACAAATTTTGGTTTGCAACAGGATCACAGGATTTATATGGAGATGAATGTTTAAGCCATGTGGCAAAACATGCACAGATCATTGTGCAGAATTTCAATGAAAGTGGTATCTTACCATTTGAAGTTGTATGGAAACCAACATTAATTGATAGTACTTCGATCAGAAGAACATTTGAAGAAGCAAATGCAGATGAAGAATGTGCCGGTGTCATCACATGGATGCACACATTCTCCCCAGCAAAATCATGGATCGCAGGATTACAGGCATTTAAGAAACCATTATTACATCTTCACACACAGTTTAATGAAGAAATCCCATATGACACGATTGATATGGATTTTATGAATGAAAACCAGTCAGCACATGGTGACAGGGAATTTGGACATATCGTAACAAGAATGGGAATCCCAAGAGAAGTTGTTGTTGGATATTATGAATCAAAAGAAGTGAAAGAAAAAATCGCATCTTGGATGAGAAGTGCAGTCGGAATGGTAGAAAGCAAGAATATCCGCGTGGTAAGAATCGCAGATAATATGAGAAATGTTGCAGTTACAGAGGGTGACAAAGTTGAAGCACAGATCAAATTCGGATGGGAAATTGATGCATATCCAGTCAACGAAGTTGTAGATTATGTAAATGCAGTCAGCAAAGGTGATATTGATGCACTGACACAGTTATATTATGAAAAATACAATCTTTTATTAGAGGGCAGAGATCCAATCGAATTTAAGAAACATGTAGAGGTACAGGCAGGAATCGAGATCGGACTGGAAAAATTCTTAAAAGACCATGATTATCAGGCAGTTGTTACACACTTTGGCGATCTTGGTGGATTAAAACAGCTTCCAGGACTTGCGATTCAGAGATTAATGGAAAAAGGTTATGGATTTGGTGCAGAAGGTGACTGGAAGACAGCAGCAATGGTACGACTGATGAAAGTTATGACAGCAGGAAAGAAAGATGCAAAAGGAACATCCTTTATGGAAGATTATACATACAACTTTGTTCCTGGAAAAGAAGGTATCTTAGAGGCTCATATGTTAGAAGTATGCCCAACGATCGCAGATGGTCCTGTTTCTATCAAAGTAAATCCATTATCTATGGGAGATCGTGAAGATCCTGCAAGACTTGTATTTACAGCAAAAGAAGGAGAAGGAATAGCCACTTCTTTGATCGATCTTGGACATCGTTTCCGTCTGATCATTAATAAAGTGGATTGTAAAAAGACAGAAAAACCAATGCCAGAGCTTCCAGTAGCGACGGCATTCTGGACACCAAAACCAGATCTTTATAAAGGAGCAGAGGCATGGATCTTAGCTGGTGGAGCACATCATACAGCATTTTCTTATGATCTTAGTGTAGATCAGATGGTTGCATGGGCAGAGGCTATGGGAATTGAGAGTGTTGTCATTGATGAGAATACAGATATCAGAATATTAAAGAATGAATTAAGATGGAATGAAGTAGTTTATCGTTAGAAAATGGAGGTAGTACCATGGAAACAAAGCAAATGATCGCAGATGGAAAAACAGCATTGGGAATCGAATTTGGATCAACAAGGATTAAAGTTGTACTGATCGACAAAGATCATCATCCGATCGCATCCGGAAGCCATGACTGGGAAAATCGTCTGGAGAATAATATATGGACTTATACATTAGAAGACATCTGGAGTGGACTACAAGACAGTTACCAAAACTTGGTAAATGACGTGAAAGAAAAATATGATATTACACTAACTAAGGTTGGAAGTATCGGATTTAGTGCGATGATGCATGGATATATGGCATTTAATAAAGATGGAGAATTGTTAGTGCCATTCCGAACATGGAGAAATACAATGACAGAAGAAGCTTCTGAGAAATTAACGGAAGCATTTTCTTATCACATTCCTCAAAGATGGAGTATCGCACATCTGTATCAGGCAATTTTAAAAGAAGAAGAACATGTAAAAGATATTGATTATCTGACAACACTGGCAGGATATGTCCATTGGAAATTAACAGGTGAAAAGGTGCTCGGTGTTGGAGAAGCGTCTGGAATGTTCCCAATCGATATCGAAACAAAAGATTATAACCAGACGATGATCAAGACATTTGACAACCTGATCAAAGATAAAAAATTTGGATGGAAATTAGAAAATATCTTACCAAAAGTTTTAATAGCTGGAGATAAAGCGGGTATCTTAAGTGAAGAAGGAGCAAAATTATTAGATCCATCTGGTAATCTGGAAGCTGGAATTCCTTTATGTCCTCCAGAAGGAGATGCAGGAACTGGAATGGTTGCGACAAACAGCGTGACAAGAAAAACAGGAAATGTATCTGCAGGAACAAGTGTTTTTGCAATGATCGTTTTAGAGAAAGAATTAAAGAAAGTTTATGATGAGATTGATCTTGTCACAACGCCATCAGGTGATCTTGTGGGTATGGTACATTGTAATAACTGTACATCAGATCTGAATGCATGGGTCAACTTATTTAAAGAATTTGCACAGAACTTTGGTGTGGAAGATGTAGATATGGATCAGCTTTATGGAACTCTTTACAATAAAGCATTAGAAGGTGACAAGGATTGTGGTGGATTACTTGCATACAACTATTTTTCAGGAGAACATATCACAGGATTTGAAGAAGGAAGGCCATTATTTGTAAGAAAACCAGATAGTAATTTTAATCTTGCAAACTTTATGAGAGTTCATCTATACACAGCACTTGGAGCTTTGAAGACGGGGCTTGATATCTTGATGAAAGAAGAAGATGTCAAAGTTGATAAAATGCTGGGACATGGTGGATTATTCAAAACAGAAGGTGTTGGACAAAAGATCATGGCAGCAGCTGTGAATGCACCAGTATCAGTTATGAAAACAGCTGGAGAAGGTGGTGCATGGGGAATGGCGATCCTTGCAGCCTATATGCTGGATAAAGCAGAAGATGAGACGCTTGATACCTATCTTTCTGACAAAGTATTTGCAGGGGAAGAAGGTACAACGATCGCTCCAGATGAAAAAGATGTGGAAGGCTTTGATGAATTTATCAAACAATATCAAAAAGGTCTTGTACTTGAACGAGTTGCAATTGATGTCATGTAAAAAGGAGACGAAAGATGTTAGAGCAATTAAAAAAAGAAGTCTATGAAGCAAATATGGAACTTCCTAAAAGAGGTCTGATCACATATACATGGGGAAATGTCAGTGGAATTGATAGAGAAAGTGGTTTATTTGTTATTAAACCAAGTGGTGTGGATTATGATAAACTTTCTCCGGAAGATATGGTTGTCATGGATCTTGATGGAAACAGAGTGGAAGGAGATTTAAATCCATCTTCTGATACACCAACGCATATTGAATTATATAAAGCATTCAAAGATTTAGGAGGAATTGTACATACACATTCCCCATGGGCAACATCATGGGCACAGGCAGGGAGAAGCATTCCATGCTATGGAACAACACATGCAGATTACTTCTATGGAGAAATTCCATGTGCAAGAAGCCTCACAAAAGAAGAAATTGAAGAAGCCTATGAGAAGAATACAGGATTGGTGATCATTGAGACATTTAAAGATAAGAATCCAGTTTATGTTCCAGGAGTGCTTTGTACAAATCATGGACCATTTACATGGGGAGCTGATGCAGCCGAGGCAGTTCATAATGCCGTTGTCTTAGAAGAAGTCGCAAAGATGGCATACCGTTGCGAGCATTTAAATCCAGAAGCAAAGCCAGCACCACAATATCTGCAGGATAAACATTTCTTCAGAAAACATGGGGCAAATGCTTACTATGGCCAAGGCAAATAATGAAAATGGATCAATAAAGATATCAGATAAAATTTAAAAGAAAGTGTTGTAAAATGATGAAAGTAAAAATGATCGAAAAAAGACAAAATGGAGTCTGCTTATTTGAATTACAAAATGATGAGATAAAAGTGATCACGAGTAACCTTGGTTGTCATATTTTATCTGTGTTCACAAAAGACAGAGATGGAAATTATGGAGATGTCGTTCTTGGATATCAAGATGTGGAAGATTGTCATAAAGATGATAAATTTTTAGGATGCATCATCGGACGTGTTGCAAACAGAATTGCAAATGGAGAGTTTCAGTTGAATGGAAAGACCTATAAACTTGCAGTAAATTCCGGACCGAATACGCTTCATGGTGGTATAAATGGATTTAATCAGAAGATTTTTAACTATGAGATTTTAGAAGATGGAATCCGTTTTATCTATCTTTCTCCAGATATGGAAGAAGGATTTCCAGGAAGTCTTTATTTAAAGATAGTATATCGTCTATCTGGAAATGAATTAAAGATGGAATATGAAGCAATGTCAGATCAAGACACACTGATCAATATAGCCAATCATTCCTATTTTAATCTTTCAGCAAAAGACAGTAAGATCTATGATCATCAATTGATGATCAAATCAGATCAGATTGCATGTGCAGATGAGAATGGCCTTCCAACAGGTGAGTTTTTGGATGTAGAGAATACACCATTTGATTTTAAAAGTTTTCATGAGATTGGAGAACGGATTCATGATGATGATGAACAGTTGAAATTTGTTGGAGGCTATGATCATTGTTTTATGTTAAAGGATGAGAAAGATCAGGCAGTCTTATATGATAAAGAAAGTGGACGAAAATTAACGATCACAACAACACTTCCATGCATGCAGTTATATGCAGGAAACTTTCTGGCAGGAGGAAGTGATGGTAAATTTGGAAAACCATATGAGAACAGAGATGGTGTTGCATTAGAACCACAATTCTTGCCTAATTCTATGAATATAGAGAAAAAGCCAAGAGTTATCTTAAGAAAAGACGAAGAGTATGAAGCAGTGACAACATACCGATTTGAAACAGAATAATATAGATTGAAATTAAAAAATAAGAATCATATCCATACAATATCCCCTTCCCCTTTTTATTTGTATGGATATATTCTTGTTTATTTCTGGAATATAATTCTATAAGAGAGTATAATAATATTTTAGAAAAGAGGAAGGTAATATGATCAAAGTATTTTTAGTAGAAGATGAAAAGATCATTCGTAAGAGTATAAAGAATAACGTAAAATGGGAAGAAAATGGTTTTGAATTTGCGGGAGAAGCACCAGATGGTGAGATGGCTCTTCCAATGATCGAAAAACTACATCCAGATATCGTGATCACAGATATCAAGATGCCATTTATGGATGGACTTGAATTAAGTGATATCTTAAAGAAAAAAATGCCCAAAATACAGATCATCATACTTTCTGGATATGGGGAGTTTGACTATGCAAAAGAAGCGATCAAGATCGGTGTAACAGATTATCTGACCAAACCAGTAACTGGTGAGCAGTTATTAGAAGCACTAAATAAAGTAAAACAAAAGCTTGATAAGAAAAAAAGACAGGAAGAAGATATAAAAAAAATACAAAAAAATATAAAAACACAAATGAAAAATATGAGATATCAATTTTTCGGGAATCTGATTCGTGGAAAGATATCTGTATCTAAATTAATGGAACAAGGGAATGAACTTGGAATAGATCTTATGGCACCGGCATACAATTTTATGTTATTTAAAATATTTTCAAAGAATGAGAATGATACAGAGGCAGTATATGATCTTCGTACCAAAGAAGATGCGATCGTAGAAGAAGTAAGTAGCCAGTTTGAAAATATGATTGTTTTTCACCGTGTAACAGAGGGCTATATTTTAATGATCAAGGCACAGAATAAAGAGGAAACCATACAAGTGGCAAAAGATTATGTTGCATCATTGACAAAGCGTATGAAAAAAGAGAAAGAACTACAATGGTTTGCAGGGATTGGACATGCAGTGGAACGATTACATAACCTTTCGGAATCTTACGACAGTGCAAGCAAGGCTTTTGCATACCAGTATCAGTCTTCTGGGAATGAAGCGGTGTTTTTTGATAAATTAGATAATGAAAAGATAGAAAGAGCAGAAGATCTGCAACAAGTAGATTTTACCAAAGTAAATTCAGAATCGCTGGAAGAGTTTTTGAAAAATGGAAAAGAAGAAGCTGTACATTTATTTGTAGAGGATTATACTAAGACATTAGGAAAATCTAATATGGATTCCTTTATGTTTTGTCAGTATATGCTGATCAATATACAGGTAGGTGTTATGAAATTCGTTGAGAAAATGGGAGTTGAGAAAGCAAATATCGATCGCACGTTTAAGGATTACAAACAACAGATCGCTGCAGTTTCAACAGGAGAGAAAGCAGCGGAGTATATCGAAGAACTTATCAGACAAGCGATCAGAATGCGAAATGAAAGATTAGGGAAGAAACATTCTTCATTGATAACGGAGGCAAAAGAATTTATTGTGAAAAATTATCAAGAAGAAACATTATCGTTGAGTGATGTTGCAGATCAGGTTGGATTAAGCAGCAGTCATTTTAGTACAACGTTTAAACAAGAAACAGGGAAATCTTTTGTGGAATTTTTGACATCAGTCAGAATGGATAAAGCAAAAGAAATGCTTTGTTTTACAGATATGAAGGCATCACAGATCAGCTATGAAGTGGGATATAAGGACCCACATTACTTTAGCTACCTGTTTAAAAAAACGCAAGGATGTACTCCGAGTGAATATAGATCAAGGAGGATGTAATGAAAAAATATGTGAGAGAATCTATTGCTCGATTTCGGAAGTTCTCAATAGAAAAAAAACTAAAATGGTTAAGGATGGTCGTGATAATTCCTGCGTTAGTGGGGATTATCACGCTTCTTGTTATCATGATAAATTTTAATGAAAGCTATAATGAGGCGGTAAAAAATGTATCAGTAGCTAGCAAGTTTAATTTCTCATTTTCAGAAGATATGGATTATAAAATGTATCGTATTGTTATCGGTGCAGAGAGTTTTGATGCGATGAAACCATATGAGGAGATTAAGGAAGCGAAGGAGCTGGTAAAGGAACTGAATAAAAATGCTGTAACAGATGAAAGTAAATTAAGAACGAGACAGATAGGAAAACTGTTGGATAATCTGAAGATTTCCATTGAAGAAATTGAACATTCAGATCTAAAAAACGATTATATGGAAAATAATCAGAGATTAAGATTAAATGTGAATGTATTTACAGAGATCATTAAAGAAAAAGTATCCGAATACATTTACTATGAGATTGGGAATATGGAGAGTATGCGTGTAAAACTGGAAAAAGAAATCATGCATACGATCACGATCACATTGATCGCTGTATTGTTTTTGTCTCTGATAACATGGAAATTATCGAAATTGATTTCGCAAAGCATTAGTTATCCAGTCAGACAGTTATGTGAGATGACAAAGGAAGTGGCGCAGGGAAATTTTGATGTACATGGACCTCAAAATACAACAGAAGAGCTGCAGATCTTAACAAATAATTTCGAACATATGGCACAAAAGGTAGAGAGATTGATCGAAGATGTAAAAGTAGAACAACAAAATCTTCGAAAAAAAGAGCTGCAGTTACTACAAGAGCAGATTAATCCACATTTCCTTTATAATACATTGGATACGATCATGTGGCTTGCCATTGATCATCAGGATGACAAAGTGGTAGAAATGGTAGCTGCCTTGTCTGGCTTTTTCCGTACAAGTTTAAGTCACGGAGAAGATAAGATAACGATCAGGGAAGAATTAGAGCATGTTGAAAATTATTTAAAGATACAACAATTAAGATACGGGGATATTATGGAATATTCTATTGATGTCCCAGATGAGATCAAGAAAAATGATATTGTAAAGATCACTTTACAGCCATTAGTAGAAAATGCATTATATCATGGATTGAAAAAACAAAGAGAAAAAGGAATGATAAAGATTTCCAGTGTAGATGATGAAAATAATATATTCCTGATTGTTGAAGATAATGGAGTTGGTATGCAGCCTGAGCAGGTAGTTCAGATCAATAAAGAAATGTATGAAGATATATGGGTAAACAGGACAACAGGGTTTGGAATTGCAAATGTAAATCGGCGGATTAAATTATATTATGGAGAAGAATATGGGTTGATCCTTGAAAGTGAACCAGATATTGGAACTAAGGTGATCGTAGTTGTACCGAAGACTAGACAAGCAGAGAAAAAATAATCAAAAATCAAAAAAATTCAAACAATTATCAAAAAAAATCAAACTTTAAACAGACAAGATAAAAATTTCATAAAATAATCCACCGAATGCAAAAGAAATTGCATTGAAAGAAATACAATTTCAAGTAAAATATAACTTGTAATTAAGGAAAACGAAAAAATTAAAAAAGAAAAAGGAGGAAATCATAATGAGAAGAAGTATTAAGAAGGTGGCTGCAGGTTTACTTGCAACAATGATGATCGGAACAATGCTTACTGGTTGTGGTGGAGGAAACAAGAAAGACAGTGGTTCTTCAAAGAAGGAAACTTCAGAGATCAACATCGGATTTTCACAGGTTGGAGCTGAGAGTGATTGGCGTGTAGCGAATACAAAGTCTATGAAATCTGAATTAACAGCAAAGAACGGATTTAAATTATCATTTGCAGATGCTCAGCAGAAACAGGAAAATCAGACAAAAGCGGTCAGAGAATTTATCACACAGGGTGTTGATGTGATCGCAATCGCACCTGTAACAGAAACAGGTTGGGAAACAGTTTTAAAAGAAGCAAAGAAAGCTGACATTCCAGTTATCACAGTTGACCGTCAGATCAAAACTTCTGATGATTCACTGATCACAGCATGGGTTGGATCAGACTTCAAAAAAGAAGGTGTGAAAGCGGCTGAATGGTTAATTAAAGAAAAGGGAAAAGAAAAAGGTGACGTAAACATCGCTGTATTACAGGGAACGATTGGTTCTTCTGCAGAAATCGGACGTACAAAAGGATTTAAAGAAGGAATCAAAGATCAGAAAAACTTCAAGATCATTGCTTCTCAGACAGGAGAATTTACACAGGCAAAAGGTCAGGAAGTTATGGAATCTTTCTTAAAACAGAACAAAGACATTGATGTTGTAGTAGCACAGAATGATAACATGGCATTCGGAGCAATCGATGCATTAAAAGCAGCAGGAAAAACACCTGGTAAAGACGTAACGATCATTTCTTTCGATGCGATCAAAGCAGCATTAAAGAAAGTTCAGTCTGGAGAGATCAATGCTGAATTTGAATGTAACCCACTTCATGGACCTCGTGTAGCTGAATTAGCTAAGAAGATCATGAAAGGTGAAAAAGTAGATAAGATCCAGTATGTAGATGAGCAGGTATTTACAAAAGATAATACTACAAAAGAAGTTATTAACAAACGTGCATATTAATAAACATTGTTGAAAATCCCCTTAAGTACACACATGTAACTATTAACAATCATACTACAAATAAAGATTGCAGGCTCTGGGTCAGAACAATCTGACTTATCCTGTAATTTTTATACCAAAAATCAGGGCATTTTCATTAAAATCGGCTCAAAAATCATGAAAAGAAAGGAGAATTGTCATGAGTGATGAAAAGAAGACAGTTCTATCCATGCGACATATTAATAAAACATTCCCGGGAGTGAAAGCACTGTCCGATGCACAGCTTACATTGAGAGAAGGAGAGATTCATGCCTTAATGGGAGAAAATGGTGCAGGAAAATCTACACTGATCAAAGTTCTTACAGGAGTTGAGGAATTTGAGACAGGTGAGATCATCATGGATGGAAAAAGTATTATTAACACATCCCCTCAAGAAGCGGGAAACAATGGAATCAGCACCGTTTATCAGGAAGTAAACCTGTGTCCGAATCTAACGGTAGCAGAAAATATCTTTATCGGAAGAGAACCAATGAAAATGGGGAGGATCGACTGGAAGACGATGAATACACAGGCACAGAAGATCCTTGATAATCTGGAATTAGAAATTGATGCCACACAGGAATTGGAAAACTATTCCGTAGCGATTCAGCAGATGGTGGCGATCGCAAGAGCAGTTGACATTCAGTCAAAAGTATTGATCCTTGATGAACCAACATCAAGTCTTGATGAAGGAGAAGTTGAGAAATTATTTAAGGTTATGAATATGCTAAAGAAACGCGGAACAGCGATCGTATTCGTAACACACTTTTTGGAACAGGTCTATGCAGTCTGTGACAGGATCACAGTACTTAGGAATGGACATTTTGTAGGCGAATATAAGACAGAAGAGCTTCCAAGATTTAAATTAGTTGCAACAATGATGGGAAAAGAATTTGATGATCTGGCAGACATCAAAGGAAGTGGAACATCATCAAAGAAACAAAGCGACGAAGTTGTGATCGAAGCAAAAGGTCTTTATCATAAAGGAACGATCAAACCATTTGACATTAAGATCCATAAAGGAGAAGTTGTTGGATTATCTGGATTATTAGGATCTGGACGTTCTGAACTTGTAAGAGCGATTTATGGAGCAGATAAACCAGATGGAGGAGAATTATATGTCAAAGGAGAAAAATTAGATGTCAAAGCACCAATTGATGCAATGCATAAAGGAATGGCATATTGTCCGGAAGATCGTAAAGTAGAAGGAATCATTGCAGATCTTTCTGTAAGAGAAAACATGATTTTGGCACTTCAGGCAAAACGAGGAATGTTCAAACTGATGAGCAGAAAAGAACAGGAAGAGTTGACAGATAAGTATATTAAGATGCTGCAGGTTAAGACAGCAAGCAGAGAAACACCGATCAAATCATTAAGTGGTGGTAATCAGCAGAAAGTAATCCTCGGAAGATGGCTGATGACAGAACCAGATTTCCTGATCCTTGATGAACCAACCAGAGGTATTGATGTTGGAACAAAGACAGAGATTCAGAAATTAGTCGTAAAACTTGCAAATGAAGGAATGTCTGTTGTATTTATTTCATCCGAAGTAGAAGAAATGCTTCGTACCGTGACTCACATGGGAATCTTACGAGATGGTGAGAAAGTCGGAGAATTGGAAGAGAGTGAATTATCACAGGAAAATGTAATGAAAGCAATCGCAGGAGGTGACAAATAATTATGGATAAATTAAAAAAGATGACAACATATCGCCTCTTCTGGCCAATTGTATGTCTGGCACTTGTATTATTATTTAACCTTATAAAATCCCCATCATTTTTTGAAATCTCAATTAAAAATGGTGTGTTATATGGATATCTGGTCGATATTTTCAACCGATCCAGTGAATTGATCATCTTAGCAGTTGGTATGACACTTTGTGTAGCATCCAGTGCAGGAACTGATATCTCTGTCGGAGCGATCATGGCATTATCAGGAGCTGTATCTGTTTATCTTCTTGGAAGTGGAGAAACATATGCAATTCCTTGGATCGCAGCAATCCTGATCGGGCTTGTGGTATCTGTATTATGTGGTATGTGGAACGGATTCTTAGTTGCGAATATGAAGATCCAGCCAATGGTAGCAACCTTGATCTTATTTACCGCAGGACGAGGAATGGCACAGTTGATCACAGGTGGAAATAACTTATATGTCAAAGTGGACAGCTTTAAGTATTTAGGAGGATTTCTGCCACATATTCCAGTTCCAACACCGATTCTGGTAGCGATCATTGTAGTCATTTTAGCAACATTATTCTTAAATAAGACAGCAACAAAATTGTATATTGAAAGTGTAGGTATCAACCCAAGAGCCAGTCGTTTGTTTGGACTGAATTCTACAAAGATCATCTTTATCACATATGCAGCCTGCGGACTTTGTGCAGGAATCGCAGGAATGATCGCAACATCAAGAATCACATCCATTGATGCAAATAACGTAGGAAACTTGATGGAATTAGATGCGATCTTAGCAGTAGCACTTGGAGGAAACTCTCTTGCAGGTGGTAAATTCTCAGTCGCAGGAAGTGTTATTGGAGCGATCACGATCCAGGCATTATCTACAACATTATATGCAATGAAAGTAACTGGAGATCAGCTTCCACTTTATAAAGCAATCGTGGTTATCATAATCGTGACATTACAGTCTCCAGAATTTAAGAAATACTTAAATCGTATTAAAGCAAAACGTGCAGCAAAAACTGCTGGAGAGAAGGTGGCATAATGGCAATGGTAGAGAAAATTAAAAATAAACTTAGAGGAAATGGATTTTTGCTTGCAGTTACGATCGTATTATTCTTCGTACTCTATATTGCAGGTGCGATCCTTTACGGAGATCGAAACTTTACAAGCCCACAGGTGTTTTTAAACTTGTTCATTAGTAATGCTGGATTGATCATTGCAGCCGTTGGTATGACATTTGTACTGATCACAGGAGGAATCGATATTTCGATCGGTTCCGTCATCGGTGTTGTTTGTATGATGCTTGCATGGATGATGGAAGTGAAGCATATGAGCGCAGTCGTTGCAATTATTCTGGTATTAGCATTTGGTGTGATCTTCGGATTGGTTCAAGGATTTTTAGTAGCTTATTTAAAAATACAGCCATTCATCGTAACACTTGGAGGAATGTTCTTTGCCAGAGGTCTTACAGCATTGATCAGTTCCGATATGATCAGTATTGAAAATCCAACATTTTTAAGTCTTGCAAACTATCGAATTTATTTTGGATTTATTACATATTACAACAACCGAGGAGTTGCAATGCATCCTTATATCTACCTAAGTGTTGTCATTGCATTATTGGTTGTAGCGATTTCCTTTGTGATCCTTCGATACACAAAATTTGGACGTGCCGTATTTGCAGTAGGTGGAAATGAACAGTCTGCATTATTAATGGGATTAAATCCTAAAGTTACAAAATTAAAAGTTTATGTGTTAAATGGATTTTTAGCATCATTAGCTGGATTTGCTTTCTGCTTAAACTCTTGTGGTGGATTCGTAGAGCAGGCCAGAGGATTTGAGATGGATGCGATCGCAGCAGCAGTTATTGGTGGAACACTTTTAACAGGAGGTGTTGGAACTGTCGTAGGATCACTATTTGGATCACTGATCAAGGGTATCATTGAAACGATCATTACATTCCAGGGAACATTATCATCTTGGTGGACAAGAATCGTAATCGCATTACTTCTTTGCTTCTTCGTAATCTTACAGAGTGTATTTAAATCAATTCGTGAGAAGCGTCTTGCACAAGGTAATGAAAAGTAGATAGTTATATTTGGTTGATGTATTAAAGGAGGAAAACAGTATGAATAATATGCCAAAAACAAAGATCGGGATCGTAGCAGTCAGTCGTGACTGCTTCCCAGAAAGTTTATCAGTTACAAGAAGAGAAGCATTGATAAAAGCATATAAAGAAAAATATGATCCTGAGGACATTTATGAATGTCCAGTCTGTATCGTGGAGAGTGAGATTCACATGGTACAGGCATTAGAAGATATTAAAAAAGCAGGATGTGATGCATTAGTTGTTTATCTTGGAAACTTTGGACCAGAAATCTCAGAAACACTTCTTGCAAAACACTTTGATGGACCAAAGATGTTTGTGGCAGCAGCTGAGGAAAGTGGTGAGAACCTCTTAGATGGAAGAGGAGATGCATATTGTGGAATGTTAAATGCAAGTTATAATCTGAAATTAAGAAATATAAAAGCATATATTCCTGAATATCCAGTAGGAACAGCAGAAGAATGTGCAGATATGATCCATGAATTTTTGCCAATCGCAAGAACAGTAAAAGCATTAAGTGAATTGAAGATCATAAGTTTTGGACCAAGACCACTGAACTTCCTTGCATGTAATGCACCGATCAAACCATTATATGATCTTGGAATCGAAATTGAAGAAAACTCAGAATTAGATTTATTTGAAGCATTTAATCAGCATGAAGGGGATGAAAGAATTCCTGCGATCATAAAAGAAATGGAAGAAGAACTGGGTGCAGGAAATAAAAAACCAGAGATTCTTTCCAAGCTTGCACAGTATGAACTGACATTAAAAGACTGGATCAGGGATCATAAAGGTTACAGAAAATATGTAACAATTGCCGGAAAATGCTGGCCAGCATTCCAGACTCAGTTTGGATTTGTACCATGTTATGTAAACAGTCGTTTGGCAGCACAGGGAATTCCAGTATCCTGTGAAGTAGATATCTATGGTGCATTAAGCGAATTTATTGGAACGGTTGTAAGTCAGGATGCTGTGACATTATTAGATATCAACAACTCCGTACCAGCAGATATGTATAATGAAGAAATTAAAGATAACTATGACTATACACAAAAAGATACATTTATGGGATTCCATTGTGGAAACACAGCAAAATCTAAATTATCTTTCTGTGAGATGAAATATCAGAAGATCATGGCAAGAACATTACCGGAAGAAGTGACACAGGGAACATTAGAAGGTGATATCGCGCCAGGAGATATTACATTCTTCCGTTTACAAAGTACAGCAGATACAAAATTAAGAGCGTACGTTGCACAAGGAGAAATCCTTCCAGTAGCAACAAGATCTTTTGGATCTATTGGTGTATTTGCTATCCCAGAAATGGGAAGATTTTACCGCCATGTACTGATCGAAAAGAATTTCCCACACCATGGAGCTGTTGCTTTTGGTCATTTTGGAAAAACTTTATATGAAGTATTCAAATACATTGGTGTTGATGTCGATGAGATTGGATTTAATCAGCCAAAGAATATGCTTTATAAGACTGAGAATCCATTTTCATAAATAAATTTTACCTATTAACTTTTTACTCCTTCTTGGGAAAAACTGCATGCTGACCGCATGCAGTTTTTTCTATGCTTAGAAAAACAAGTAAAAATATTACTAAATATTATGACTGTTTGCGCGGAGCAGCACAAGAGTTACGAACAATAAGATTGCATGGAAGTGTCAGACGAATCGGAGTTTGCTGATTCAGAGAATCCTCTTTTGTCCGAAGTAAAATATAATGAGCAGCATATTCTCCCATAAATTCAGCCGGTGTATGAATCGTTGTCAGCGGAGGGTTTGAAAAACTTGCAACGCTGATATCATCAAAACCAATGATGGATATATCATCTGGAATTTTATAACCATTCTCATATAAAGCACGCATTGCACCGATTGCAAGAGGATCACTGGCAGAGAAAATAGCGGTTGGAAGGTCGCCATCAGCAATCATTTGTTTTGTCATGCTATATCCGGATTCAGCAGAATAATCTCCTTCATAAATAAAAGATTCATGGTCAATGGAATGTTCCTGGCAGAAGTTGATGAAGGTATCTTTACGTTCTTCAAAATATACACTGTTATCAGCGAGAACTTCCTTCCCGCCAAGATAAGCAATCTTTCGATGGCCAAGATCATACAAATAATCTAGTGCTTCAGTAACTGCCTGTTGGAAATCAAGATTGATCGTATCACAATAAATCTTTGGTGTTTTCATATCAACAAAAATAGTGTTGGAATTAAGTTTTTGAAAAGACTTAATCTGAGATTTATTAAATTTACCAATACAAATCAGACCTTGAAGATCCTTGAGTGTGTCAGGATAATTGCAATCGCTCTGGAAAGCACGGACAACGTGGATATTATGATCGGCACAATATTTTTCAATACCGACACGGATTGCCTGATAATAAGGATCTTCCAGTTCCTGAAAGACAGAATACCATTGAAAGATACCGATAGAAATCGATTTTTCAACGGTATTTTTTAGATGCTTTGTATAATTTAATTCCTGGGCAACCTTTAAAACGCGCTGTTTTGTTTCGTCGGTTACACTCAGGGTATCGTCTTGGTTTAAAATTCTTGATACAGTTGCAGCAGAAACAGATGCTTTCTGTGCAATGTCTTTGATTGTTGCCATGGAGATAAAATCCTTTCTCATAAATATTAATTTATCTCATTATAACAGAGAAAAGCACAAAAGTAAATTTAGTAAAATAAAAGTAAAAAATTTAGTAAAAACATATTGACAATTTTACTAAAAAGTTTTACTATACAAGTATCAAAGACAGCCACTAAAAACAGGAGGAAAGAAAAATGAAAACAACTAATGGAAAGGTTCCAGGCAGAGTAAAATATACTTTTGCATTTGGAGCATTGGGAAAAGATTTAATTTATGGAATGATGGCGACATTCGCTATGATCTACTTTACGGATGTGTTGAAAGTATCACCGGGTTTTGTAGGAATCGTTTTCTTCGTAGCAAAACTTTGGGATGCATTTAACGATCTGTTTATGGGAATGATCGTAGATAACACAAGATCACGCTTTGGAAAATTCGTACCATGGCTAGTGATCGGAACTTTAGTCAATTCCGTTGTGTTTGTCGTATTATTTACTGACTTTAAATTAACAGGAACTTCACTTTGCATCTTCGTTGCAGTGATCTATGTATTATGGGGAATGACTTATACGATCATGGATATTCCATACTGGTCCGTAATTCCAAACCTTACATCAGATCCACACGAACGAGAAGTTGTTTCCGTTTTACCTAGAATTTTCGCAAGTATTGGACAGTCATTAGTCATCGCAGGATTCGGTGTTCAGATTATTGCAGCCTTAGGTGGAGGATATATCGGATATCATCGTTTTGCTATGATCATTGCAGGAACATTTATTCTTACGATCGGAGTTGCAGTCTGCAACTTAAAAGTAAAAGAAAACAATGCACCAAGTGAGAAGATTTCTTTTAAAGATGTATTCTCAATCATTAAGAGAAATGACCAGTTACAGTCAGCAGTAGGACTGATCCTTCTATATAATGTAGGAATTCAGTTTATCATGGGTGTTGCAGTTTACTACTTTACATATGTATGTGGAAATGCCAACATGTTATCAGCTTTTATGATTAGTGCATCTATCGCAGAAGTTGTTGGATTGATCATCTTCCCAGAAGTAGCAAAGAAATTATCAAGACATACATCATTTTTACTGGCATGTATTTTACCATTTATTGGTTTAGCATTATTATTAGTTGTTGGATTTGTATGCCCACAGAACATTGTATTAACAGCAATTTCAGGAGTGATTGTAAAGACAGGAACAGGATTAGAACTTGGATGTGCGACAGTATTCTTATCTGATGTTGTTGACTATGGTGAGTACAAACTGGGAACAAGAAATGAATCCGTTGTATTCTCTTTACAGACATTGATCGTAAAATTTACAGCGGCTTTAACATCACTTTTCATTGGATTTGCACTGGAACGTACAGGATATATTCCAAATCCAAACGCTGTACAGTCAGCACTGACATTGAATTCTATCAGATTTTTAATGTGTGCGATTCCAGCGGTGTCCATGCTTGTAGCCTATGTAGTTTATAAAAAAGCATATCATCTGGATGACAGTTTTATGAAGAAAGTTATTCAGACGATCGAAGAAAGGAGAGCAAACCGCAATGCCGAACAGTATTAAAAAATTAGAAGAAGCTTTTAAAGAAGGAAAATATGATCAGTTATTAAAAGATATCTATGTAGATGAAGCAGTGATTGAATATCAGCAGGAACGCTACATCAAAGCATTAGAATCCTTTGAAAAGATTTATGGAGAAAAAGAAGTAGAAATCTATAGTGCTCCAGGAAGAAGTGAAGTTGGAGGAAACCATACAGACCATCAGTTTGGAAAAGTACTGGCAACTTCCATTAACTTAGATGCGATCGCAATCGTTGCAAAAAGAGATGACGATGTGATCGATCTGAAATCAGAAGGATATGAAAGAATCATAGTAAGTCTTAGTTCTTTTGACCCAGCCAAAGCAGAAAAAGGAACATCACAGGCACTGATTCAGGGAGTTGCTTCTAAATTAAAAGAAGAAGGATATAAAATCGGTGGATTTGAAGCTTATGTAACAAGTGATGTATTAAATGGGGCTGGAATGTCATCTTCTGCTGCATTTGAAGTATTGATCGGAAATATTTTATCTGGGTTATATAACGATATGAAGATCGATCCTGTATTTTTGGCACAGGCCGGACAGTATGCAGAGAATGTATACTTTGGAAAACCTTGTGGATTGATGGATCAGATGGCTTCTTCTATTGGAGGCCTGATCAATATTGATTTTGAAGATCCAAAGAAGCCAAAAATTAAAAAAGTAGACGTTGATTTTGAAGAATATGGACACAGCTTATGCATTGTGGATACAAAAGGATCTCATGCAGATTTAACAGATGATTATGCAGCAATTCCATACGAAATGAAGAAAGTTGCCAATTACTTTAATCAGGAAGCATTAAGAGAAGTTGATAAAGATGATTTTTACTTAAATCTACCAAAGATCAGAGAAATCTTAGGAGATAGAGCAGTTCTTCGTGCAATGCATTTATTTGAGGAAAATAAACGTGTAGATCAGCAGGTAAAAGCTTTAGAAGAAGGAGATTTTGATACATTTAAGAAATTGATCAAAGAATCTGGGGATTCATCCTTTAAATATTTACAAAATGTATATTCAAGCCACGACCTGACAAATCAGAGTGTATCAATCGGATTGGCGATCAGTGATATTTCTTTAGGAGATAAAGGAGTCAGCCGAGTTCATGGAGGAGGATTTGCAGGAACGATTCAGGCATTTGTACCAAATGATATTGTTAGTATGTACAAAAAGAACATGGAACATGTATTTGGTGAAGGAGCATGTCATGTCTTAAAAGTACGCCCATACGGAGGAATGAAGGTATTATAAGATGATGAAAGTAAGAATGATAGAACAAAGAGATAACGGAGTCTGCTTATTTGAATTAAAAAACGATGAGATCAGAGTGATCACAAGTAATCTTGGATGTCATATATTATCTGTATTTACAAAGGATCGAGAAGGAAACTTTGGGGATGTTGTTCTTGGATTTGAGAATGTGGAAGATTGCTGGCATGGAGATGGAAGTTACATGGGAGCGATCGCTGGACGTGTTGCAAATCGTATCGGAGATGCAAAGTTTGAATTAAATGGAAAGACATACGAATTGGCAGCAAACAATGGAAAGAATTCTCTCCATGGAGGAATCAAAGGATTTAATCAAAAGATATTTAAATATGAATTGTTGGAAGATGGAATCCGTTTTATCTATCTCTCACCAGATATGGAAGAAGGATATCCGGGAAGTCTTTATCTGAAAGTTGTGTATCGTTTATGCGATAATACATTAAAAATGGAATATGAAGCAGTATCCGATCAGGATACACTGATCAATATCACAAATCATTCTTACTTTAATTTATCTGCTGGAAAAGATAAAATTTATCATCATCAGTTAAAGGTAAAAGCGGATGAGATTGCATGTGTTGATGAAAACTGTCTTGCCAATGGAACATTTTTAAAGATAGAAAACACACCATTTGACTTTAAAGAAATTCATGAGATCGGAGAGCGGATCAACGATGATCATGAACAGTTAAAACTTGCCGGAGGTTATGATCATTCTTTCATGGTAAAAGATGAAGATGACCAGTTAGTTCTATATGACAAAGAAACTGGAAGAAAAATGACGATGACAACAACACTTCCATGCATTCAGGTATACACAGGAAACTTCCTGTCTGGTGGATGTAATGGAAAAGGTGGGAAACCATACGAAAACAGAGATGGTGTTGCCTTAGAAGCCCAGTTCTTACCAAACTCCATACATATAGAAAAAGAACCAAAGGTAATTTTAAGAAAAGGCGAAGAATACGAAGCAGTAACAACATATCGATTTGAGGTGGAATAAGATGGATTTACAAAAAGATATCAAAAAACTTGTAACATATGGACTTGATAAAAAACTGATCATGCCAGAAGATGAAATCTATACGATCAATCAATATCTGGAAGTGTTTCGATTAGATGAATATGAAGATCCTGATATTGAAGGAGAAGAAATCATCCTGCCAGAGATTTTAGATCGTCTGACAGATACAGCTTATGATCGCTATATCATCAAAAGTGATGATATCGTGACAAGAGATTTATTTGACACAAAATTAATGGGAATCCTGACACCAAAACCAAGCCAGGTTATCAAAGAATTCCGTACCTATTACGAAGAGAGTCCAAAGAAAGCAACAGAGTTTTTCTATGAATTCAGCCAGGATACCAACTATATCCGAAGAGACCGCGTCAAAAAAGATATGAAATGGAAAGTAAACAGTCCATACGGAGATATCGACATCACGATCAACCTGTCCAAACCAGAGAAAGATCCAAAAGCAATTGCAGCAGCAAAAAATGCAAAACAAAGTTCTTATCCAAAGTGCCAGCTTTGCATGGAAAATGAAGGATATGCAGGAAGAATGAATCATCCAGCAAGACAGAACCACAGAATTATGCCGCTTGTGATCAATGACAGCAAATGGGGATTCCAGTACTCTCCATATGTATACTACAATGAACACTGTATCGTATTTAACGGACAGCACGTACCAATGAAGATTGATAAGGCAGCATTTACAAAACTATTTGACTTTGTAAAACAGTTTCCACACTATTTCCTAGGATCTAATGCCGATCTTCCAATCGTTGGAGGTTCTATCTTAACACATGATCATTTCCAAGGTGGACATTATGAATTTGCCATGGAACGTGCAGCGATCGAGAAAGAATTTGTCATTCCAGGATACGAAGATGTGAAAGCAGGAATCGTTCATTGGCCATTATCAGTAATCCGTATTCAGTGCAAAGATGAAAAACGACTCATTGAACTTGCAGACTATATTTTGAAAAATTGGCGTGGATATACCGATGAAGAGGCATATATTTTTGCTGAGACAGATGGAGAACCACACAATACGATCACACCGATCGCACGTAAAAAAGGTGATATGTATGAACTGGATCTGACACTTCGTAACAACATCACAACGAAAGAATGTCCATTAGGACTTTATCATCCACATAATGAGTATCATCATATCAAGAAAGAAAATATCGGACTGATCGAGGTTATGGGACTTGCAGTACTTCCATCCAGATTAAAAGCAGAGATGGAACATTTAAGTGAATGTCTTGTGAAGGGTGAAGATGTCAGCCAGTATGAAGATCTTAAGAAACATGCACCATGGGTTGATGAGATCAAAGAAAAATATGAAGATATCAATGAAGAAAATGTAGAAGATATCTTAAAAGAAGAGATCGGACAAGTATTCGTTAAAGTTTTAGAAGATGCCGGAGTTTATAAATGCACGGAAGAAGGAAGAAAAGCATTTGACCGATTTATTGCAACTTTGTAATTGAGTTCAGAAAGGAAATGACAGATGAAAATATTAGTATTAGGTGGAGCTGGTTATATTGGTTCTCATACAGTTTATGAACTGATCGATGCAGGGGAAGAAGTCGTGATCATCGACAATCTGGAAACAGGACATATTGAGGCTGTTCATCCAAAAGCAAAGTTTTACAAAGGAGACTTAAGAGATAAAGCATTTGTAGACAGTGTCCTAGATCAGGAAAAAGATATCGATGCAGTGATCCATTTCGCAGCGAACTCCTTAGTTGGAGAAAGTATGGTAAATCCATTAAAATATTATGATAATAACCTTTGTGGAACAAAGACAATGGTACAGTCCTTAGTAGAACATGGCATCGATAAGATCGTATTCTCCTCAACAGCAGCAACTTATGGAGAACCAGAGAAAGTACCGATCGTAGAGACAGACCGCACAGAGCCAACAAACACTTATGGAGAGACAAAACTTTCCATGGAAAAGATGTTTAAGTGGGTTGGTCGTGCACATGGACTTCGTTATGTATCTTTAAGATACTTTAATGCCTGCGGAGCACATGTAAGTGGACAGATCGGAGAAGATCATAATCCAGAAACACATCTGATTCCATTGATCTTACAGGTGCCAAATGGCAAAAGAGAAGCAATCAGTATCTTTGGAACGGATTATGATACAAAAGATGGAACTTGTGTAAGAGACTATATTCATGTAACAGACCTTGCACAGGCACATATTCTGGCAGTGAAATACTTAATGGAAGGTAATGAAAGCAACATCTTCAATCTTGGAAATGGTGTTGGATTTACTGTAAAAGAAGTCATCGAAACAGCCAGAAAAGTGACAGGAAAGCCGATCAAGGCTGTGGAAGAAGGAAGAAGAGCTGGAGATCCGGCTGTCTTGATCGCTTCCAGTGAAAAAGCGAAGAATATCCTTGGATGGAAGCCAGAACATGCAGATCTTGAAGAAATCATTGCATCCGCATGGAAATGGCACAGCAGCCACCCACAAGGATATTGTTCTGTTCAAAAGGAAGACAAATAACTCTTTTTGAACCATAAATCATCCCCGTACCGTTTAGAGCATGTTACCTGGCTCTAAGCGGTACTTTTTTGTTTTCGTAAAATATCTGGGACTATGTTCAAATAAAAAATAAAATGGTGTATACTAAAGAAAATAGTAAGATAAAAGAAGGAGTACGAATCGATGAAACGGTTACTAGGATATTTAAAGGAGCATCTTTGTGTTACGATCCTTGCACCATTATTTAAGATGCTGGAAGCTAGTTTTGAACTATTTGTACCATTGGTCGTTGCCAGCATGATCGATGTAGGAATCGGACATCACGATATTGGATATTTGTGGAAGATGGGAGGATTATTGATCTTACTTGGAATCATTGGATTTTCATTTTCTATCACAGCACAGTATTTTGCGGCAAGATCGGCTGTGTATACAGGAAAGTCGATGAGAAGTGATTTGTTTGCACATATAAATCAATTTTCTTATCAGGAGATCGATCAGGTTGGGACATCAACGCTGATCAACCGTATGAGTAATGATATCAATCAGGTGCAAAATGGAGTTAACATGTTCCTGCGTTTGTTTTTAAGGTCACCATTTGTTGTATTTGGTGCGATGTTCATGGCATTTACGGTGGATCATAAGGCAGCGGTTTCCTTTGTATTTACGATCACAGCATTGGCAGTGGTTGTTGGACTGATCTTATGGATCACGATGCCAATGTATAAGAAAGTACAAAAACAGGTCGATGGAGTATTAAAAAGTACAAGGGAAAATCTTCTTGGAATTCGTGTGATCCGTGCATTTAACAGACAAAGAAGTGAGGAAGAAAATTTCAGATTACAAAGTGGACAGCTTTATAACAAACAGATCCACGTTGGAAAGATTTCAGCGTTACTAAATCCTCTGACTTACATGATCATTAATTTGGGGATCATTGCAATCCTATGGTCTGGTGGAAAACAGGTTGATCTGGGTTATTTAACACAAGGACAGATCATTGCCCTGATCAATTATATGTCACAGATCCTTGTAGAACTTGTAAAACTTGCGAATCTTTTGATCATCTTATCTAGAGCGTTTGCAAGTCTTGACCGTGTGGATCAGATTTTTGCATTAGAGCCATCCATGAAGGAAACTGGAAAAACAGATATAGAAGAGAAGAAAGATACACCTATTCTTGAGTTTAAAGATACATCGTTTGTCTATCATGGTGCAAGAAAAGAGACGATCCATCCATTTGATTTTGCGGTGAAAGAAGGCGAAACGATCGGGGTGATCGGAGGTACAGGGTCAGGAAAGAGTACTTTTGTATCTTTGATCGCAAGATTATATGATGTGACATCAGGAAGAATTCTATACCGTGGAGTTGATGAGAAAGAATTAAAACCAGAATTTATCCGAGGAAAGATCGGATTTGTTCCGCAGAAAGCATCTTTGTTTGAAGGAAGCCTAAGAGATAATATGAAATGGGGTAAAGAAGATGCCACAGATGAAGAAATCTATCAGGCATTGGATATCGCACAGGCAAGAGAATTTGTTGATCAGAAGGAACAGAGATTAGACTTTAGAATTGAACAAAATGGAGGAAACTTATCTGGCGGACAAAAACAGAGGCTAACGATCGCAAGAGCATTAGTACGTAAACCTGAGATCTTAATTCTTGACGATAGTGCATCCGCACTTGACTTTGCAACAGATGCAAGACTTCGAAAAGCGATCAAAGAAAATACAGATAATATGACAGTATTTCTTGTATCCCAGAGAGTATCAACGATTCGTAATGCTGACCATATCTTAGTGTTGGATGATGGAAAGATTGCAGGAATCGGGACTCATCTACAGCTATTAAAAGAGAATCAGGTATATAAAGAAATCTGCGCATCACAGATGGCAGGAGAGGAGGCATAAGATCATGAAGAAAGACAAAAAACAAAAGACATTACAAAGGATCATGGAATATATGAAGCCTTATCGATTTTTGATCTTTGCGTCTTTAGTGTTGGCGGTGATCAGTGTGGCACTGACACTTTATGTTCCAATTCTGACAGGACAAGGTGTGGATTGCATTATATCAAAAGGAAATGTTGATTTTGCAAGATTAATAAGTATTATAAAAACGATCGTGATCTGTATCGTATTGACGGCAGCAGCGCAGTGGCTGATGAATCATGTTAATAACCAAATTACATATAAGATTGGAAAAGATTTAAGGATTCAGGCATTTGAGCATTTGCAGAAACTGCCATTATCTTATGTAGATGCACACTCCTCAGGAGACTTGCTCAGCCGGATCGTAACGGATATTGATCAGTTTACGGATGGATTGCTGCTTGGATTTACACAGTTATTTACTGGTGTGATCACGATCATTGGAACCATTTGTTTTATGTTAGGAATCAATCCATGGATCACATTGGTCGTTGTTATTTTAAGTCCGTTTTCGTTTTTTATCGCAAGTTTTATCTCAAAGCGAAGTTTTAATATGTTCCGGAAACAATCACAGACTAGAGGAAATATGACAGGATTTGTCAATGAAATGCTTGGAAATATTAAAGTAGTCAAAGTGTTTGATCATGGAGAAAAAGCACAGGAAGAGTTTGATCAGATCAATGATGATCTTGCATATTACTCCTTAAGAGCGACATTTTTCTCATCTATCACAAATCCGGCAACCAGATTTATGTATTCAGGAATCTATGCAGGGGTTGCGATCGCAGGATGTATGAGTGTTATTCGCGGAAATATCAGTGTTGGTCAGTTATCAAGTTTTTTAAGTTATACAAACCAGTATACAAAGCCGTTTAATGAGATCACAGGGGTTATCACAGAATTTCAGAATTCGTTAGCTTCTGCGGCAAGAGTTTTTGAATTGTTAGATGAGGAGCCGATGATTCCTGATGCCAAAGATGCGAAGGCGTTACAGGATGTGAAAGGAAATGTAGAATTAGAGCATGTGGACTTTTCTTATGTAAAAGAAGTACCTTTGATCCAGGATTTTAATCTGAAAGTGGAACCAGGACAGCGGATTGCAATCGTTGGACCGACAGGATGTGGGAAAACAACGTTGATCAATCTGTTAATGCGTTTTTATGATGTGAATGTAGGAATGATCAAGGTGGAAGGAAATGATATCCGGGATGTCACGAGAGAAAGTTTACGATCCAGTTATGGAATGGTACTTCAGGAGACATGGTTAAAAGCAGGAACGATTCGTGAAAATATCTGCTATGGAAAACCAGATGCAACTGAGGAAGAGATGATCATGGCAGCAAAAGAAGCCAATGCACATGGATTTATCGAGCGAATGCCAGATGGTTATGATACGATCATTACAGAAGGTGGCGGAAATCTCTCTCAAGGACAGAAACAGCTCCTTTGTATTGCAAGGATCATGTTAAGTCTTCCTCCAATGCTGATCTTAGATGAAGCGACATCATCAATTGATACGATGACAGAGCTCCGAATTCAGAAAGCATTTGAAACGATGATGAAAGGAAGAACAAGTTTTATCGTAGCCCACCGACTTTCAACGATTCAGAATGCGGATGTGATACTTGTTATGGAAAATGGACATATTTTGGAGCAGGGAACACATGAAGAACTTTTAGCGAAAAATGGTGCGTATGCCAGATTATATAACAGCCAGTTTGCACCAGTATAAATGGTAAGATTTTTGACTGGAGATGTCATATGGAAGAAAAAGGAATGAAAAAAAAGAAAAAATTATTGAGGTTGTTTATAGAAACATTTTATTTAAGTGCATTTACCTTTGGTGGCGGCTATATGATCGTATCTTTGATGAAGAAGAAGTTTGTGAATGAATATCATTGGATCGAAGAAGACGAGATGCTTGATCTGGTGGCGATCGCACAATCAGCCCCAGGAGCAATCGCAGTGAATGGAGCAATCGTTGTTGGCTATAAATTAGCAGGTATCAGTGGTGTGATCGTAAGTGTATTCGGAGCTGTTCTACCGCCATTTTTGATTATATCTGTAGTCTCTGTTTTTTATGAAATATTTCGGGATAACGGGATTGTTGCAGCGATGCTTTCTGGTATGCAGACGGGTGTTGGCGCGGTGATCATCAGTGTTGTGTACGAGATGGCAAAAGGGCAAAGTAAGAAGGAAAACAGAATAGAACTTGCGATCATTATGGTTGTGGCATTTATGGCAAGTTATGTCTTTGATATTAGTGTGATCTACATTATTCTTGCATGTATTGGAGTTGGAATCGTACAATATGGTATTTCAAGAAAGAAGACAGGAGGCAGAAAATGATCTATCTGCAATTATTTTTAAGTTTCTTAAAGATTGGAGCATTTAGTTTCGGAGGCGGATATGCAGCAATGCCAATGATACAGCAGCAGATGGTAGACGTATATCACTGGTTGTCTGTCTCTGAATTTGGAGATCTCGTAACGATTTCGCAGATGACACCGGGACCGATCACAATTAATGCGGCGACTTTCGTGGGCATAAGAGTCGCAGGGTGGCAAGGAGCATTATGTGCAACGATGGGATGTGTATTCCCTGCGTGTGTGATCGTGACAGCAATTGCTTATTTTTATGTAAAATATCGTCATATGGAAGGAATACAAATGGTGTTAAATACTTTACGTCCTGCGGTGATCGCACTGATCTTGACTTCTGGAATTACGATCCTTGCACAGGCATTTTTTCAGGGAAGTCATATAGATCTTCAACAGATCAACTGGATACAGGGTGGTATTTTTATCGTTTGTATCTATCTTTTATTGAGAAAGAAAAAAGACCCGATCATTGTCATGCTGTTTGCGGGTGTGCTAAATGTGATTGGAAGCTTTTTCATTTCATAGGAAATTTCAATGAAATCCCCTATGAAATAAAAAAGCCCTCCGGATGGGAATATAAACGATGAGAGTGGTAAAAGTATAAATAAAACAATAGGAAGTGATAGATTTGAGTAAGATACAAGAAGCGAAGAAACTATTAAAACAATACTTTGGATATGATGAATTCCGCCAAGGTCAGGAACAATTGATCGAGGCAGCATTAAATGGACAGGATGTCTTAGGGATCATGCCGACAGGAGCAGGAAAGTCTCTTTGTTTTCAGATTCCAGCATTGATGATGGATGGAATTACACTTGTGATCTCTCCACTGATCTCGCTGATGAAAGATCAGGTTGGGACACTGAATCAAGCCGGAATTCATGCGGCATTTTTAAATAGTTCTCTGACACAGGGACAGTATCATACCGCATTAAAATATGCGATGCAGGGAAGATATAAGATCATTTATGTGGCACCAGAACGCTTGGAAACAGAAGGTTTTATCAATTTTGCGCTAAATAGGGGAGTGAAGATATCAATGTTGGCAGTTGATGAGGCACATTGTGTGTCACAGTGGGGGCAGGATTTTCGGCCAAGTTATCTAAAGATTTTGGAATTTTTAAAGAAACTTCCGTATCGGCCTGTACTGACTGCATATACAGCAACAGCGACAGCAGAAGTCAGGGATGATATTATGGATATTTTGAACCTGAGAGATCCATTTGTATTAACGACAGGGTTTGATCGGGAGAATCTTTACTATGCAGTAAAACGTCCAAGGGATAAGTATAGAGAATTACTAAGTTATTTAAAAGAAAAAGAAGAAAAGATGCCAGGAAGCAGCGGGATCATTTACTGTCTGTCTAGGAAAAATGTTGAGGAAGTCTGCTATCAGTTAAGAGAAGATGGATTCTCCGTGACAAGATACCATGCAGGATTATCGGATGAAGAACGAAAGGAAAATCAGGAAGATTTTATCTATGACAGAAAGCAGATCATGGTAGCGACAAATGCCTTTGGAATGGGAATCGACAAGCCGGATGTCCGTTTTGTTGTTCATTATAATATGCCGAAGAACATGGAAAGTTATTATCAGGAAGCAGGAAGAGCAGGACGTGATGGAGAACCTGCGGAATGTATCTTATATTATGCGCCGATTGATAACCGAACCAATCGTTTTCTGATCGAAAATGGAGAGGAGAATGAGGAATTAGATGCGATCACAAAGCAGATCGTGATGGAAAGAGACTGGGAAAGACTTCGTCAGATGACATTTTACTGCTATACGAAGGAATGTTTACGTCATTATATTTTAAATTATTTTGGAGAACAGACAAGCGGATACTGTGGAAACTGCTTAAACTGTCTGACCGAGTTTGAAACGGTTGATGCAACAATGGAAGCGAAAGCTATCATCCAATGTATTAGAGATTGTTATCGAGATTTCGGACTATCCACGATCGTTGATATTTTAAAAGGTTCAAAGAGCCAGAAAGTATTAAGCCGTCATTTAGATGAGAATTCACAATATGGAGCATTGGCATCAGAAAGCATTGCAAGGATACGACAGATCATCAATGAAATGTTAGTCTATGGATATCTGGAAATGACAGCTGATGAATATCCGGTTTTAAGCGTTGCAGATATTACTAAGATTGATGATAACTGGAACTTTGAGATCAAGATTCCAAAAGAAGTCGAAAAAGAGAAAGAAGAACGCAAGATTCAGACGAAGAAACGTAAGAAAGCAGGGGCTGTGGCAGCACTTGCTGAGGAAGATACAGAATTGTTCGAAGCATTACGTGTACTTCGAAGAATGATCGCATCCGAACAGAAAATCCCGCCATATATGGTATTTTCCGATAAGACACTGGTACATATGAGTACGATGAAACCTTCTAATGATGAGGAAATGTTAGAAGTCAATGGAGTCGGAGAACATAAGCTTCAGAAATATGGCGAACGTTTTTTAAATGAAATTCAGAAATATAAATAAAATACATAGATAATAGGAAAAGGAAATCCGTATGAACTATTTTGAAACAAATTTAGAAGAAATATCAAGATCCATACAGTTGCTTGTGCAGATATTTGAATATCAAGTGTTTGAACTTCAAGTCGAAGAAAAAGATGGAAATCAAACAGGATATGTTCCATATATGATGAACGATGCAATTGAGTGTTATCTAAGTTTTCATGGACTTCGTATCTCTGGAAAATATGACAAAGACTATGAAGGAGAGATGTGGGCACAACTGGAAGAACGAGAAGGTCGTTATGGGTTGATTGTTCATCAGGGAGAAGAAAGTGTTTTTACAATGTGGTTTGATGAGATCATGGAACATACGAACTGTTACCGGTATCATGAGATCGGACATTTCTGGAGAGATGGAGCTGAGCAGTGGCGCCAGCTAGTCTATATGATTGGAACGATCCGTGAGAAATATTGCTTTTTAGGGGAAGAAGTGTGTAATGATCAAGAGATGGAGATCATGTCATTGATCGAATTTGCACCATTTTATTACTATTTTCCGATCAATGAAGATCCAGAAGAATGGTATGACAAAACCGAAGAAGGATTAGAATGTATGAGAAATCTTGCTATGCAGGCAGGTGATAAAGATTATTTAAAATGGATCGATAAATATGAGAAGCACCCAACCAAACGAATGGAGATGACGCTTGCAAAGAAACTGCAAGATCCAAAGAGACAAGATTTATATGAATTGATCTGCGAGAAAGTCTGCAATGCTTCTGATCCATATCCAGCAAGGAACTATGGAGAAAGAATCGATCAGAAGATTCAACGATACAGAGAACAGGTTGATAAAAAACTGAAAGAACAAGGATTTACAGGAACGTATCCACAATATGAGAGCGAACATTTATCGGTTTGTGTAACAGAAGAACATCCATTTACGATCTTGGAATCTGAAGATTTTAAATTTAAGATTCAGTTGATGATCTCAGAATGCAGAGAAAAACATCCGAGAAAAAATGCTGGATTTTTTAAAGGATATCAAAGAAAAGGCAAAATAAAAAGACTCGATTTTTAATTATGAAAATCGAGTCTTTTCTTTCACTGATTTATTTATTCTTCAGCCGCTTCTTCGTCTTCATCCTCAGGTGCAGCTTCTGGTTCTGCGATGTTAACAACCAAAGTATCTTCTGGTGTAACAAGAGAGATCTTGCTGTTAGCAGCTAATGGCAAGTCTTTGACATGGATCATATCACCAACATTGTACTGTGTTAAATCAATCTCAACCTTTTCAACGATATCAGTTGGGAATGCTTTGTATTCGATTTCAGATAAGGACTGTTCAACGATACCATTCTGTACAGCATCTTCGTTTAATAATTCGATCGCAGCAGTTGTGTGGATCTTTTCGTCAGCAACTAATGCCTGGAAGTTAATAAACATTGTTTCGTTTTTCATGGCATTGTAGTCGATTTCTTTTACGATGGCGTCTACATTTTCTCCGTCAACAAGTAAAGTAATATGAGCTCCTTTTTTGTTATCCTTTAAGAATTTAGCGGCTTCACGGGAATCAACTTTCAATGGAATGGAATTTTCGATATCTCTGCCAAACAGATTTCCGATAACATAACCTTCTTTTCTTAATTTTTTAGCCTTTGTTTTCAAATCTCTTTTTTCTGCAGTTAATGTGTTCATAAAAAGTTCCTCCTTGAAAAAACATTAAGATATTATGCATGTTATGGTATAACACCGAAAGTACTTTGTGTATAAAATATATAAATACACAAAAAGAGCTCCCAGTGTAGTGGAAGCTCTTGCTGTATTGTAGGTGTTTCTATGCACTTGAGTTTATTATATCACTACTTTTTAATTTTTAAAGGGGTAAAATTGATGTATTTTTAAAAGAACAAAATGAATAAAAATCACATATATTAAATAGAAGAAAAAAGAAAGGAAAAAAGACTGTGATTTATGATTTTGCCGTTATCGGCGGTGATATGAGACAGGTATATTTAGCCAACTATCTAAAAAATCAAAGATATCAGGTTATCACATATGCAACCAAAAAAGAAGGCTCAGAATGCAAGGAAGGTAAATCTTTTGAAAATGTCATAAGAGAAGCGAAGTGCATGATTGGACCCGTCGTTTTTTCAAAAAACGGGGAAATCACAGGAAGTTCTAGCAACAAAAAAATGTCAGTAGAAACACTGCTTCAAGAAATGACGAAAGAACAGATTTTATTTGGGGGATGTATCAATGAAGAAATTCGACATGAATGTGAACAAAAAGGAATCAAAGCATTTGACTTCATGAAAATGGATGATGTCGCTATCTACAATGCGATCGCAACTGCAGAAGGTGCGATCATGGAAGCGATCAAGATGCAGCCGATCAATCTTCACAAAAGTCGTTGTCTGGTCCTTGGCTATGGAAGATGTGCAAAAGTTCTTGCAGCGAAACTAAAAGGAATGGATGCTCAGGTAACAGTCTGTGCCAGAAATAAAACAGCAAGAAGTCTTGCAAAATCTTTTGGACTTGAGGTTATGGATTTTACGGAACTAAAACGGCGGATCTGTCAGTATGATCATATTTTTAATACCGTTCCAAAACAGATCCTAAAAGAAGATATCCTCAGGAAGATCTCCAAAGAATCCTGCATCATAGATATTGCTTCCTATCCTGGTGGAACAAACCATCAAATGGCGGAAAAACTAGGAATCTGTGCAAAACTATGCCCAAGTCTTCCAGGCATTTATTCCCCGAAATCTTCTGGGATCATGCTTGCAAAAAAAGTTTTAGAAATCAGTGGAGAGATCAAACATGGTATTGAAAAATAAAAGAATCGGAGTAGCAATGACAGGTTCCTTTTGCACTTATACAAAAGCCTTTGAACAGATCGATCGCTTACTAGAAGAAGGTGCGATCCTGCAGACGATCTTTTCTGACATATCCCAGCATATCAAATGCAGGTTTGGAAAAGGTGAGGAATTTGTAAAAAGAGCACACAATATGACAGGAAATGAACCGATGAAAACGATTGAAGAAGCAGAAATCATCGGTCCGACAGGGTGTCTGGATATCCTGATTCTAATGCCATGTACAGGAAATACCATGGCGAAACTTGCCAATGGAATTACAGATACCCCGGTTTTAATGGCAGCTAAAGCGCAGCTGCGGAATGAAAAACCAGTCGTTATCTCTATGGCGAGCAATGATGCCTTAGGTATGAATCTTAAGAATATCGGGAATCTTTTAAATCATAAGCATATTTATTTTGTACCATTCGGACAGGATGATCCGGTAAAGAAGCCAAACTCCATGATCGCGGATACAAGACTGCTCATTCCGACAATTTTGCAGGCATTAAAAGGCAGACAATACCAGCCGGTTCTCATTGATCATAAAAAATAAAAAGAGGTAGCGTGTATGTGTGGAATTGCAGGATTTCTAAATCCTAGAAACAATGATAAAAAAACAGAGAAAGAAATATATCAGATCTTAAGGAAAATGAATGAAGTTCAAAGACATCGAGGTCCAGATGATGAAGGGATATTTTTGGAAAATGGCTGTGCATTAGGGCATGTACGATTGTCAATCCTTGACCTTTACAGGGGACATCAGCCAATGTGTAAAAAGAAAGAAGGAAATACCTACGCAATCATCTTAAATGGCGAGATTTATAACATGAAAACGTTAAAAGAACAACTGATCAAAGAAGGAGAAATGTTTTCGACAACGAGTGACACGGAAGTTGTATTAACCGGGTATATCAGGTATGGAATTTCTTATATTGAAGAGTTGAATGGAATTTTTTCTATTGCTCTGTGGGATGGGAAACGGAAGAAATTATATTTGATCAGAGATCGTGTTGGTGTGAAGCCGTTATTTTATACAAAACGAGGAGATACATTAATCTTTGCATCTGAGATCAAAGGCTTGTTTGCCTATCCAGGAGTCAAACCAGTGATCAACAGAGAAGGACTTTGTGAAATCTTTGGGTTAGGACCTGCAAAGTCATATGGAAAAGGAGTGTTCAAAGATATTTATGAAGTTCTTCCAGGGCATTTCCTGGAATACGATCGTGAAGGGCTGAAAGATCGTGCATATTGGGAATTGAAAGCGAAAGAACACACAGACAGCGAAAAAGATACGATCGAGCATACAAGGTGGCTAGTAAAAGATGCCGTGGAAATGCAGATGTTATCCGATATTCCAATCAGTACATTTTTATCCGGTGGAGTTGACAGTAGTCTTGTCACAGCAATCTGTGCGAAAAAGCTTCAAAAAGAAGGAAAAAATTTAAACACATTTTCCTTTGATTTTGTAAATAATCATAAATATTTTAAATCAAACGCCTTCCAGCCAAGCGAAGACCGTCCATGGGTTGATAAGATGGTTGATCATGCAAAGACAGATCACAGATATTTGGAATGCGACAATGAAAATATGATCGAAAATTTATACAAAGCAGTTGATGCCAGAGATCTTCCATGTATGGCAGATGTGGAGTCTTCGATGCTATATTTTTGTTCGAAAGTTGTAAAATATAACAAAGTAACATTAACAGGGGAGTGTGCAGATGAAATTTTTGGTGGTTATCCATGGTTTCATAAAGAGGAATGCTTCAAGGCAGAGATCTTCCCATGGTCTATGGATATGCAACCAAGAAAAATGCTGTTAAATGATGATATCATACAGAAAGTGGATTTAGAATCTTATGCAAGAACAGCTTATCAAAAGACGATCAATGAGACGCCAAAACTTTATGGAGAAGATCGGATAGAAGCTAGAAGAAGGCAGATTTCTTATCTGAATCTAAGATGGTTTATGGTAACCTTAATGGATCGCATGGATCGCACGAGCATGCATTGTGGGTTAGAAGCACGAGTGCCGTTTGCTGATCACAGGATCGTGGAATATCTTTATAATGTTCCGTGGGAGTTAAAATGTTTAAATGGTGTGGTAAAAGGATTGCTAAGAGCAGCAGGGAAAGGAATCCTGCCAGATGAGGTATTGTATCGAAGAAAAAGTCCATATCCAAAGACTTATGATCCAAACTATGAAAAAATCTTATCCAAAGAACTTCTGAAAGTTATGGCAAAAAAAGGAGCACCGATCAAAGAACTGATCGATGCATATAAACTAAGCAGATTCTTAGACAGTCCGAAAGACTATGGTAAACCATGGTATGGACAGCTGATGGCAGGTCCTCAGATGATCGCTTACCTTCTGCAAGTCAATTACTGGCTGGAAAAATACCAGATCACATTGGATCTGAGTTAGCTAGATTAACATAAAATGTCTTAAAATATATAGCCATCCTGTAACTGTAAATGCACTAAACATCGTTGTTAACATGACAACACTGGAAGAAAGAGTTCCCTCATGTCCCATATTCTTCGCCATAACAAAACTACTTACTGTTGTTGCGGAACCAAGCATGATAAGGATGGCAACCAACTTATCGGTACGGAATCCAAGTTTCACTGCAATTGGCAGGAAAATGGCACAAAGACCAATAAGTTTCATAAAAGCAGCAATGGCAGATGGTTTGATCTTTCCAAAAGCTTTTTTGATATCGAAGGTAGCGCCCATCGCCATGAGTCCCATTGGAGTGGCGACATTTCCAATGCTTGAAATAACCTTTTTAGGGATTGCAGGCATTGGAATTTTTAATGCAGACCAGACAAGTCCAGCAACAATTCCGATAAGGATTGGGTTTGTCACGATTCCTTTGACTGTTTTTTTCACAACAGTATGGTCAAGCCCACTCTGTCCAGGTTTAAATACAGATAAGACAACAACAGCCATCATATTATATAATGGTACACTTCCAATGATCATCAAAGGAGCCATTCCGGCATTTCCATAAATGTTTTGGATAAATGCGATTCCAAGGAGAGCAGCACTGCTTCGGTAAGCCGCCTGAATAAATTCACCACGGATCGTTTTATCATTGAGCAGACAAGAAATCAGAAAAGAAATCGTAATACTGATCATGGTAACGATAAAACAAAACAGGACAAACTTAACATCCCAGACTTTTGAAAAATCAACCGTTGCAAGATCCTCAAATACCAAGACAGGCAAAGGAACCATAAAAACAAACTTATTCATTTTCGAAGCAAAAATATCATCAATCCATCCAATCTTTTTAAAGACAAGTCCTAAGATCATCATCAAAAAGACGGGAACTGTAGCGTTTAAGCTAAAGATTAAATTTTCCATAATTACTCACTTTCTGTAGTATAAGCTGAACTTTTCTTTGGTGTGATCAGGTAGTGGTAGATAAAATGTTTCACTGCAACAAAATGTTTTCTCGTCCACACAAGACAAAAACCACTGAAAACAGGCAGAAAACATACGAGAGAACCAGTATGTCCAAAGTTTTTGCAAGATAGATAAGAAACGATAACACCAAAATGGAAACAAAGCAAAACAGAAGCGAAAAATTTCCATTTTCTTAAGGCGTCGGGATCTTTACTGCAAAGATATTCTGTCATAGATGTCGTAAACTGACGCAGGTTATTCGTAGAAAAAATTGTAGAGCAGGTAAATCCATCCCCACCCTTAAAGGAACACCACTGAATTGCCATTGCAAAATACAACGGATAGAGGGCAATGAAATCATTCAGATCCGATGGAAGAAAAGCAACGATCAAGGCTGCCATTGCATCTATAAAAAGACTGACATAAGGAAGATGCAGCCTTGTAAACTTCGGTAAGATCACCGTCAGTGATAATGCAAACATATAAATAAAAACACCAAGAAGTCGCACAAAGAAATTCGCATCTGGGTGTCCAGCAAGATCTGCAAATACAGAGATCAGATTCGAAGTCTGCGCAGAACCAAAGAGTTCATGATGATTAAGAATCGAAAAACCACCAAGAAATCCCCCAACGATTGCCATATTAAAATGGATCCAACGATCCATATCCCTACTACACATGAAAAAACCAGCTTTCTTAAAAATATTTCCAAAATATTATATAACCATCCAGAAGAATTGTAAAGTTATGATTTGTACGTAAGTTTGTATTCACTAACTGAAGGCGGTAGTGGTTTCGATTACGTAAATTATTTGAATATTATAAAAAGGGTTATCTGTCTGAGTCGAGCGAGAGCGCGTCGCAGACAGATAACCCTTTTTATAACATTCCACCAATAATTTTCGTCATCAAACTAGCAAATTAAAATTTCGTGATCATTTCCATGATCTCATTACTTCTCTGAACAAATTTTGTCATTTCTTCAGGAGCTAATGTTGTATGACTTAACATGGCAAGATCATACAGCTGTTCGCAAATAATCTTTGCATTTTGGGCATCTCCATGCTCAAACAGATATTTCACAAGTGTATTATTTGCATTTAGAGTCAGAACCTGTGCAGGAGCACCAAACATATTAGGGTCCATACCAGGCATTACATACATCTTCATCATATCCTGCATACGTCTGCTTTCTTCAGATAAAGTGATGATAGAAGAAATCTTTGCATCTTTTAATTTTTCAACGTGAACTTCAAGATTTTCTTTGTTTAAAGTCTTTCTAAACAGGTCAGTTAAAGAAGTCTTGATTTTATCTAATTCTTTTTCATCTACATCTTCTTTAAGGGCATCTTCGACATCCGCATCGATACGTTTAAATTTGATATGCTGATTCTGCTGTTCAATCTGTGTGATAAATGCAGAATCAATGTTATGATTTAAAATGACAGCATCCATATCCTGTTCTTTGAACATATTGATATACTGGCTTTGCTGAACTTCATCTGTGATATAGTATAAAGTTGTCACATCATCATCGTTTGCAGGAGCTGGAACAAGGTCACTTAATGTTACATATTTATGTTCCATATTCTTAAATAAGATGTAATCTTTGATCTTATCTGCAAATTTCTGGTCACGGATGAATCCAAATTTGATAAATGGACTGATATCATCCCAGTATTTTTCATAAGATTCACGGTCTGTCTTGCACATACCAGTTAACTTATCAGCAACTTTCTTTGTGATGTAATCAGAAATTTTCTTCACGAATCCATCGTTCTGAAGAGCACTTCTTGATACGTTCAGTGGAAGGTCAGGACAATCGATCACACCTTTTAATAACATTAAGAATTCAGGAATGACTTCTTTGATGTTATCGGCGATAAATACCTGATTGTTATATAATTTAATTGTTCCTTCGATAGAATCATATTCTGTATTGATCTGAGGAAAGTAAAGGATACCTTTTAAGTTAAATGGGTAATCCATGTTTAGATGGATCCAGAATAATGGTTCTTTAAAGTCATGGAAGACTTTGTGGTAGAATTCTTTGTATTCTTCGTCTGTACATTCATTTGGACGTTTATTCCAAAGTGGATGTGTATCACTTAAAGAAACAGGACGTTTGTTGATCTTTACAAGATCTTTTGCTGGAGATACTTCAACTGTTTCTTTTGTACCATCTTCGTTTTCTTTTTCTTCTGTTTTTGCATCTTCATGAATATGTTCTACAACAACATCATCATCTTTTACCTGATCTTCTGGGATTGTTTCAAATTCCTGTTCAGCACCTTCTACAGATAAGAAGATCTCAGTTGGCATGAAAGAGCAGTATTTCTCGATGATCTCTCTTGCACGGTATTCATTTGTGAATTCTGTACTTTCTTCATTTAAGAATAAAGTGATCTCCGTACCAACAGACTCTTTTGTACCAGTTGTCATTGTATACTCTGTACCACCATCACAAGTCCAGTGAACAGGTTCAGCTCCTTCTTTATAAGAAAGAGTATCAATCGTAACTTCATCAGCTACCATAAATGCAGAATAGAAACCAAGACCGAAATGTCCGATGATCTGGTCACCTTCTGTTTTATCTTTGTACTGCTCTAAGAACTGAGTCGCTCCAGAAAATGCGATCTGCGTGATGTATTTCTCAACTTCGTCCGCTGTCATACCAAGACCAGTATCGATGAATTTTAAAGTTTTCTTCTCAGGGTCAAGGATAACGTCAACTTTATTTTTATGTCCTTCTGGGAAATTGTATTCTCCCATCATGTCTAATTTCTTTAATTTTGTGATGGCATCGCATCCGTTAGAGATTAATTCACGGAAGAAAATATCGTGATCGGAATAAAGCCATTTCTTAATAATTGGAAAAATATTATCGCTGTTAATGGAAAGAGTTCCTTTTTTTTCTGCCATAATGTTACACTCCTTTATTTAAAAATATTTTAGTCTTATTTTAAGTGTTCTATGTCAAATAGAACTTTTATAAATGTTATTGTAGAACCAAAGTTGATAAAAGTCAAGTAAAAATTAGCACTCAATAAAAAAGAGTGCTAATAATACATATACTTGTTAATTCTACAGCTACCTGTATAAAATAAAGGAGGAAAAACAAATGGATGAGATGTATAAAGATATTTACAAAAAGCTAATGACTCTTCAATGGCTTTTAAGGCGTTATCAGATGATGAATTGTAAGGAACACAATATTTATGAAAATAGAAATGAAGGACAGGGAAGAGTTCTTGCATTACTTAAGATTCAGCCAGAGATTGCGACGAAAGATATGGCATATCTCTTAGGAATTAAACAGCAGTCATTAAATGAGTTGTTAAAGAAACTTGAAAAAAGTGGATATGTTAAAAGAAAACCATCAAAAGAAGACAAACGAGTTATGATCGTATGTCTGACAGAAGAAGGCAAAAAGGTTAAGCAGAAAGAAGAAGAATATAAAGAAATCTTTGATTGTCTGACCAATGAAGAATTAGAGCAATTTTCTTCCTACATTGATCGAATTCTTTCCTCGCTGGAAGAAATGGTTGGGAACCCATTAGATCAGGAAGCATATGACAATTCCAATGATGCTTGGGATGTCTGTTAATATGATCTATAATCTTACGGATACATTTTTTATAGGAAAATTAAATGATACACATGAACTAGCAGCAATTTCATTATTACTGCCATTTGCAACATTCTTGATGGTTTGTTGATCATTTCGAGTCTTATGTTTAATTATTATGCAATGAAATATGGAGACTATGTTCTTGCAGGATTTGGTATTTCTCAAAAAGACAGTCATATATCAGACAGAATTGATCACAGGATTGGTTGTCGTACTGTTTATATTTCGAAGATTCGTTGTGGTTTCTGAAGCAATTTCATGCATGACGGGATGTGTGATGTATTATTTGATCCGAAGTAAATGATTTATGGTTTTTTAAAAAAAAGTGTGGTATAGTATGTTTAATTAAAGAAAGTAAAAGTTTTACGGAAAGGAAATGGCTGCAGTTGATGCAGTTCTTTACGGCAATCCTTCTTTTTAATGATGCACTTGCGTATATATTTCGTGGATGTGTAGGAAGTCTTGGACATTATATGGTGCGTATCAGCAATTTTATGGTATTTATATTGAGTGATGTGATCATGTTCTTTTTTCATGTCTATGTGTGCAGTTATTTATTTGAAGATGGAGAATGGAAAAACACTACAAAATACTTATGAATATGCCAGTGATGGAGTTGTGCCACAGATCGATAATTTACAGGCAGTTCCAATCGATGTTATATCTGTATGGATGGAGTCTTTTGAGAAAGACGAAGTTTATTTTATATCAAATATAGAACAGGAGAATGGATTTGAGTCTTATGGTATGCTGCAGGAACAAGATGTAGACAGACTTCTTGCGGTACCACTTAAAAGAGAAAAATAAGACCAGAAAGAGATAATTAATGAACAAAATAAATTACCAAAAGCAATTAGATAAAGTAATCGAAAATTTAGGAGAAACGAAACCAACATTGCTACTCCACAGTTGCTGCGCCCCATGCAGCAGCTACGTCCTGGAGTATCTCTCCCAATATTTCGATATCACCATCGACTACTACAACCCCAACATCGACTCCAAAGAAGAGTACGAAAAAAGAGTTCATGAGCAGCAGCGATTGGTCAATGAAATGAATCTTCCTATTAAAGTGATCGATGCCGGATATGATCCACAGACGTTCTTTGATATGGCAAAGGGGTATGAGCAGGAACCAGAAGGCGGCAAGAGATGTTACCGCTGCTACAAGCTAAGACTGGATCAGGCAGCCAAGCTTGCCAAAGAAGGCGGATATGACTATTTCACAACAACTCTCACGATCAGTCCGTTAAAAAACGCATCATGGCTGAATGAATTAGGACAGAAAGCAGGAGAACTTTTGGGTGTAGAATTTCTGCCATCAGATTTTAAAAAGAAAGGTGGCTACCAGAGATCTATTCAGTTATCCAAAGAATATAATCTGTATCGCCAGAATTTCTGCGGTTGCATTTTCTCGAAGCGAGAAAGTGAAGAACGGATGAACAAACAAAAAAACATAGAAAAAATGTAGAAAAATACAAAAAAGTACTTGCAACGACAAAAAATTTATGATAAAATTTTTACAATTTGTAGAGAAATATTTCTGAAATAAAAAATGACCCAGGTATTGGAAGGACAAAATGGCTGAATTTCCAATACTTAGCTTCGTAATTTTTATTTTAGGATATTTCTTTTTTTTATACAAACAATAAGGGTTATGAGCAAACCCTTATTCTATAGGTAGAAAGTTAGTCTTTTCTACTATATACCCTATGAATGAGACTTTTTAGGAGGAAAAATTACATGAACGCATTTTTGATATTGGAAGACGGACACGTATTTGAGGGAAAAAGTTTTGGAGCCCAAAAAGAAGTGATCTGTGAAGTCGTATTTAATACTTCCATGACAGGTTATTTAGAAGTATTAACAGACCCTTCCTATCAGGGACAGGGAGTCGTAATGACTTATCCACTGATTGGAAACTATGGAGTATGTCTAGAGGACATCGAATCTGAAAAACCTTGGCATTCAGCCTTTATCGTAAGAGAAATCTCAAGAACTTCAAGTAACTTCCGAAGGGAAGAAGACTTAGAAGATTATCTAAAAGAACATGATATCCCAGGTGTTTGTGGTGTTGACACAAGAGCAATCACAAAGATCTTAAGAGAGCACGGATGCATGGGTGGAATGATCACTACAAATCCTAATTTTAATTTAGATGAAATCCTTCCAAAATTAAAAGAATACAGAGTGACAAATGCAGTAAAAACTGTTTCAAGAACAGAAAAAGAACATTTTCCTGGAGATGGATTTAAAGTTGCATTATTAGATCTTGGAACAAAAAATAATATTATCCGTTCTTTACAAAAACGTGGATGTGACGTTACAGTTTATCCTGCAGATACAACAGCGGAAGAAATCTTAGGAGATGATCCAGATGGAATTATGTTATCAAACGGACCTGGAGATCCAAAAGAATGTGTAGAGATCATCAAAGAGATCAAGAAGTTATATGACAGTGAAGTACCAATTTTTGCAATTTGTTTAGGACATCAGTTAATGGCACTTGCAACAGGTGCAGACACAGAAAAAATGCGTTGGGGACATCGTGGAGGAAATCATCCGGTCAAAGATTTAAAGAGCGGACGTGTTTACATTTCTTCTCAGAACCACGGATATGTGATCAAAGAAGAAACAATCGATCCAGATGTTGCAGAAGTTTCCTTTATCAATGTAAATGATAAAACAATCGAAGGATTAGACTATAAAAATAAAAATATTCGAACAGTTCAGTTCCATCCAGAAGCATGTCCTGGACCACAGGATACCAATTATTTATTTGATGAATTTATGGATAGAATGAAAGGAGCAAAAAATGCCTAAGAGAGAAGATATAAAGAAAGTACTTGTAATCGGGTCAGGACCAATCGTTATTGGACAGGCAGCAGAATTTGACTATGCAGGAACACAGGCTTGTAGAGCACTTCAGGAAGAAGGAGTGGAAGTAGTTTTAGTAAACTCAAACCCTGCAACAATCATGACAGATAAAGATATTGCCGATAAAGTATATATCGAGCCATTAACAGCTCCTGTCATTGAAAAGATCATCGAAAAAGAAAAACCGGACAGTATCCTTCCAACACTTGGTGGACAGGCAGCTTTAAACCTTGCAATGGAATTAGTAGAAAGCGGATATCTTGAAAAATCTGGAGTGAAACTGATCGGTACATCTCCATCAACAATTAAGAAAGCAGAAGACCGCCTGGAATTCCAGCAGACAATGGAAAAGATCGGAGAACCGATCGCAGCAGGACAGGTTGTTAAAACTGTAGAAGATGGAGTAGAATTCGCCAAAGTGATCGGATATCCAGCCGTACTTCGTCCAGCATATACACTTGGAGGAAGTGGTGGAGGAATCGCCCACAATCAGGAAGAATTAGAGACAATCCTTGAAAATGGTCTTCGTTTAAGCCGTGTAGGGGAAGTATTAGTAGAACGTTATATCGGTGGATGGAAAGAAGTCGAATACGAAGTAATGCGTGACGAAAATGGAACATGTATTACAATCTGTAACATGGAAAACATCGACCCAGTTGGTGTTCATACAGGAGACAGTATCGTAGTTGCTCCATCTCAGACATTAGGAGATAAAGAATACCAGATGCTTCGTACATCTGCATTAAATATCATCACAGAATTAGATGTTCATGGTGGATGTAACGTACAGTATGCATTAAATCCAGACAGCTTTGAATATTGTGTTATCGAGGTAAACCCTCGAGTAAGCCGTTCTTCAGCGTTAGCTTCCAAAGCAACAGGATACCCAATCGCGAAAGTAACAGCCAAGATCGCGATTGGATATACATTAGATGAAATCGAAAATGCGGTAACAAAGAAAACGTATGCAAGTTTTGAGCCAATGCTTGACTATTGTGTAGTGAAAATGCCAAGACTTCCATTTGATAAATTTATTCATGCAAAACGTACTCTGACAACTCAGATGAAAGCAACTGGAGAAGTTATGAGTATCGGAACAAACTTTGAAGGGGCGTTAATGAAAGCCATCCGTTCCTTAGAGCAGCATGTAGACAGCTTAATTTTCGGTGATTACGATAAATTAACAGATGATGAATTATTAAAAGAACTTGAAAAGATCGACGACCTTCGTATCTATGTGATTGCAGAAGCAATTCGTCGTGGATTTGACTATGATACGATTTTTAACATCACAAAGATTGACCGCTGGTTCTTAGATAAGATCGCAGTCTTAGTTGAGATGGAAAAGAAATTAGCACAAGCCGATACATTAGATAAAGCTTTATTACAGGAAGCAAAACGTTTAGAATTCCCAGATAAAGTGATCGGAAGCTTAACAGGTAAGACAGAACGTGAGATCAAAGAATTAAGAAATGAATATAATATTCATGCATCTTACAAGATGGTAGATACATGTGCAGCTGAGTTTGATGCAGCAACACCTTACTACTATTCTTGCTATGACGGAGAAAATGAAGTCGAAGAAACATCAGGAAAGAAAAAAGTCATGGTACTTGGTTCTGGACCAATCCGTATCGGACAGGGTATCGAATTCGACTTCTGTTCTGTACACAGTGTATGGGCATTAAGCAAAGAAGGATACGAGACAATCATCGTAAACAACAACCCTGAAACAGTTTCTACAGACTTTGATGTCGCTGATAAACTTTATTTTGAACCATTAACAGCAGAAGATGTAGAAAGTATCGTAGATCTTGAGAAACCAGACGGTGCAGTCGTACAGTTCGGTGGACAGACAGCGATCAAATTAACAGAAGCACTGATGAAGATGGGAGTACCAATCCTTGGAACAAGTGCTGAAAATGTAGATGCAGCTGAAGATAGAGAATTATTTGACGAGATCTTAGAAGAATGCTGTATCCCAAGACCAAAAGGAACAACAGTCTTTACATGCGAAGAAGCAATCAAAGTTGCACATGAACTTGGATATCCAGTGCTTGTAAGACCTTCTTATGTACTTGGTGGACAGGGAATGCAGATTGCGGTATCTGATGAAGATATTACAGCATTTATGGAAGTTATCAACCGTTACGAGCAGGAACATCCAATCTTGATTGATAAATATCTGGTTGGTAAAGAAGTCGAAGTTGATGCTGTTTGTGATGGAACAGATATTCTGATCCCAGGAATCATGGAACATGTGGAACGTGCCGGAATCCATTCAGGAGACAGCATTTCCGTATATCCATCTATTAATTTAACAGATAGGATTAAACGAATCATCGCAGAATATACAAGAAAACTTGCAAAATCATTACACGTTATCGGACTGATCAACATTCAGTTTATCGTAGCAGATGATGAAGTATATGTCATCGAAGTAAACCCAAGATCTAGCCGTACTGTACCTTATATCAGTAAAGTAACAGGTATTCCGATCGTAGCATTAGCAGCGAAAGTGATCACAGGGGCAAAGATCAGAGATCTTGGATATGAACCAGGACTTCAGAAAGAATCTGAATACTATGCAGTGAAGAAACCTGTCTTCTCATTTGAAAAATTAAGAGGAGCAGAGATTAGCCTTGGACCTGAAATGAAATCTACAGGTGAGTGCTTAGGTATTTCTAAGAACTTCCATGAAGCATTATATAAAGCGTTCTTAGGAGCTGGAGTCAATCTTCCAAAATATAAGAAGATGATCTTAACAGTCAAGGATTCTGATAAGATCGATGCGATCGATATCGGACATAGATTTGAAGCGTTAGGATATGAGATCTTCTCAACAAAGAGCACATGCAGAGTCTTAAATGAAGCTGGAGTTCATGCAAAACCAATCAATAAATTAGAAGAACCATCTCCAAACTTGCTAGATCTCATTTTAGATGATAAAATTGATTTAGTCATTGATACACCATCACAGGGTGTAGGTCGAAGCAAAGATGGATTCCTGATCCGCCGTTACGCGATCGAAACAGGAGTAACATGCCTTACAAGTCTTGATACGGCAGATGCTCTGCTGACTAGTTTGGAAACAGGAAACAGAGATCAGCTCAGCGTAGTTGATATCGCACAGATTTAATAGAAGTAAGAAGGAGTGATGTTATGGGTCGATACACAAAACAAGATGTGATAGACCTCGTCAGAGAAAACGATGTAGAATTTATCAGACTACAGTTTTCTGACTTGTTCGGAACAATGAAGAACGTCGCGATCACCGCAAGACAGCTTGAGAAAGCATTAGATAACAAGTGTACATTTGATGGATCCAGTGTTGATGGATTTGTCCGCATTGAAGAATCTGATATGTATTTATATCCAGATCTTGACAGCTTTGCGATCTTCCCGTGGAATGCGGGAGGAAACCGTGTGGCAAGACTGATCTGTGATGTATATGGTCAGGATGGACTCCCATTTGAAGGGGATCCAAGAAATGTACTAAAACGTGTGATGGTTGAGTGCCAGAAGATGGGGTATAAATTTAACGTCGGTCCGGAATGTGAATTTTTCTTATTCCACACAGATGAAGAAGGCCGCCCAACGACGGTTTCTCATGAGAAAGCCGGATATTTTGATGTAGCTCCATTAGACCTTGGAGAAAGTGCCAGAAGAGATATGATCTTGAATCTTGAGGATATGGGATTTGAGATCGAGGCATCTCATCATGAAGTTGCACCTGCACAGCATGAGATCGACTTTAAGTACGACAATGCCTTAAGAACGGCCGATAACATCCTCACATTTAAATTTATCGTAAAATATATTGCCAAAAGACATGGACTTTATGCAAGTTTTATGCCGAAACCAATTACAGGAGTGGATGGTTCTGGAATGCATCTTAACATGTCCTTATGGAAGAATGGAAAGAACATTTTCGCTGATTCTAAGAATGAACTTGGGATCAGTGATGAAGCTTTCTATTTTATGGCAGGAGTCATGGAACATGCAAATGAGATGTGTCTGATCACAAATCCACTGGTCAACTCTTATAAGAGAATCGTACCAGGATATGAGGCACCGGTTGATGTTTCATGGTCACCGTCAAACAGAAGCCCGCTCATTCGAGTACCGGCAGCCCGTGGAAGCGGAACAAGACTTGAATTTCGTAGTCCTGATTCTGCAGCCAATCCTTACCTTGCACTGGCAGTCAGCCTTGCAGCAGGATTAGATGGGATCAAGCGCAAATTAACCCCTGGAAAGGGTTCCATGAAGAATCAGTATGAGATGGCTGAGGGAGAAAAACAAAAAGCAGGAATCAATACACTGCCAAGAGACATGAAAGAAGCTCTTGAGATTTTCAAACAAAGCACTTATATGAAAGAACTCTTAGGAGATCATATCTTTAATAAATATGTGGAAGCTAAGAGTTCTGAATGGGAATCTTACCAACAGTTCGTATCACAATGGGAAGTCGATCGTTATTTATATAAGATCTAATGATTGACAGATACTTGATACGGGAGGTGAGAAGCTTGGTAAACGTCATCGTTTTATTCCCGAAAACAGAAGTCGCCAGAAGTATCAGAAATCTTCTGGTAAGAAGCGGTTTTGAAGTAACCGCTGTGTGTGCAACGGGTGCACAGGTAGTTCAACGTATGGAAGGTGTTGAGGAAGGGCTTGTCGTCTGCGGATACAAATGCTCAGATATGATCTACAGCGAGTTAAGAGAATACCTCTCAGGAGAGATAAAGATGCTGTTGATCGCTTCTCGCCAATATTTAGATGACTGTGTGTATTCGAACGTGACAGGACTTCCGATGCCTCTTAAGGGGCATGAACTTGTCGAGAAAACGAGAGAGATCGTTACCGAAATTTCTGAGAAGCAAAGACGAAGGAAACAACGGCCGAAACAACGTACCAGAGAAGAAATCCGTCTGCTTGATGAAGTCAAAGAATTACTGATGCAGAACAATCAGATCACAGAAAGTGAAGCCCACACATATATACAGCAGCGAAGTATGAACAGTGGTGTGGGACTTATCGAAATGGCAAAAATGATCAAAGAATCATTAATATATCATAACTAGGAGGAATTTATGTTTAAAATTAACGACAATTACTTGAAACTGCCTGGAAGCTACTTATTTTCAACAATTGCGAAAAAAGTGAATGCATATTCTGAGGCAAACCCTGACAAAAATATTATTCGTTTAGGAATTGGAGACGTAACACAGCCTCTGGCACCAGCGATCATTGACTCTTTACACAAAGCAGTAGATGAAATGGGACATGCAGAAACATTTCACGGATACGCACCAGACCTTGGATATGAATTTTTAAGAAATGCAATCGCAAAGAATGATTATCAGGATCGTGGAGCAGATATCAAAGCAGATGAAATCTTTGTAAGTGATGGAGCAAAATGTGATTCTGGAAATATTCAGGAAATCTTTGCACAGGATAACAAGATTGCCGTATGTGACCCTGTATACCCAGTATATGTAGATACAAACGTTATGGCAGGAAGAGCCGGAACATATGATAAAGCAACAGAAACATGGAGTGATGTTATCTACATGCCATGTACAGCAGAGAATAACTTCGCACCAGATTTCCCAAGCGAAGTACCAGATATCATTTACCTTTGCTTCCCTAACAATCCAACTGGATCAACAATCACAAAAGACCAGTTACAGGGATGGGTAGACTATGCAAACAAAAACGGATGCGTGATCATTTATGATGCAGCATACGAAGCATATATCTCAGAAGATAACGTTGCACACACAATTTATGAATGTGAAGGTGCAAGAACATGTGCGATCGAATTAAAGAGTTTCTCTAAGAACGCAGGATTTACAGGAGTTCGTTTAGGATATACTGTTATCCCTAAAGATTTAAAATGTGGAGATACACAGTTACATGCGTTATGGGCAAGACGTCACGGAACAAAATATAACGGAGCTCCATACATCGTACAGAGAGCTGGAGAAGCAGTTTACTCTGAAGCCGGAAAAGCTCAGTTAAAAGAACAGGTTGGATACTACATGAACAATGCAAAAGTAATCTTTAACGGATTACAGGATGCAGGATACACAGTATCTGGTGGTGTCAATGCACCATACATCTGGTTAAAGACACCAGACAACATGACATCTTGGGAATTCTTCGATCATCTGTTAGAAGATGCCAACGTCGTTGGAACACCAGGATCAGGATTCGGACCAAGCGGAGAAGGATACTTCCGACTTACAGCGTTTGGTAACTATGAGAATACAGTTGAAGCGATCGAACGAATCAAGAGAATGTAATTTAATTATTAAATTAAATATGCGATTTAGAAAAGAATGGGATATCAGGAATAGGGTGTTCCATTCTTTTTTTGTTTAGGCTATAATAAATCATAAGGTAGAAAAAGAAAGTTCATGTAAAAAGTGATAGAAATAAAGGATAGGCTTAATTAAAATTTCGGTAAACCTGTCCTTTATTTTGTAATTATGAGATTTTTCTTGTATTAAATCCATTTTTTATATACAATAGAAGAAATATAAATTAAGATTTTCAAAAAAGGAGATTTAAGACCAATGAAGAAGTTAGCTCTTGCTCAGGAATTAAAGGAAAATGCTTATCCAGGACGTGGAATCGTTATTGGAAGATCCAAAGATGGAAAGAAAGCGGTGACTGCATACTTTATCATGGGACGCAGTGAGAACAGTCGTAACCGTGTTTTTGTAGAAGATGGAGAAGGAATCCGCACACAGGCATTTGATCCAGCGAAGTTAGAAGATCCAAGCCTTATCATCTATGCACCTGTCCGTGTTCTTGGGGACGAAACGATCGTTACGAATGGAGATCAGACAGACACTGTTTATGAAGGAAGAGAAAAAGGACTTACTTTTGAGCAGTCTTTAAGAAGCCGTGAGTTTGAACCAGACGGACCAAACTATACACCAAGAATCTCAGGTCTTATGAAGATTGCAGACGGAACATTCCACTATGCAATGTCCATTTTAAAGAGTGATAATGGAAATCCAGAATCCTGTAACCGATACACATATACATATGAGAATCCGATCGCAGGAGAAGGACGTTTTATCCATACATATATGCATGATGGAAATCCACTTCCAAGCTTCGAGGGAGAACCTAAATTTGTTGGAATCGAAGAAGATATCGATGATTTCACAAACACACTTTGGAACAGCTTAAATGAAGACAACAAAGTATCTCTATTTGTACGTTATATTGATATTGCAACAGGGGAATATGAGACAAGAATCGTAAATAAGAACAAATAATCAGTCAATCAGCAGATCAAAGGAGAAGAAAAATGAAGGAATTAGAATTAAAGTACGGATGTAATCCAAACCAGAAACCATCAAGAATCTATATGGCAGACGGAAGTGAGCTTCCAATCGAAGTATTAAACGGAAGACCAGGGTACATCAACTTTTTGGATGCATTTAATGGATGGCAGCTGGTAAGAGAATTAAAGAAAGCAACAGGACTTCCTGCTGCAACTTCTTTCAAACACGTATCACCTGCGGGAGCATCTGTAGGACGTCCAATGTCTGATACCTTAAAGAAGATCTACTGGGTAGACGATATGGGAGATTTATCTCCATTAGCATGTGCATATGCCAGAGCAAGAGGTGCAGATCGTATGTCTTCATTCGGTGACTTTATTTCTTTATCTGATGTATGTGATGCAGATACAGCACGTCTGATCAAGAGAGAAGTATCTGACGGAGTGATCGCACCAGGATATACAGATGAAGCACTGGAAATCTTAAAAGCAAAGAAAAACGGAAACTATAACATCATTAAGATCGATGAGAACTATACACCAGCACCATTAGAGCATAAACAGGTCTTTGGTGTTACATTTGAACAGGGAAGACAGGAACTTCCAATTGATGATGAATTATTATCTAATATTGTGACAGAGAATAAAAACATTCCTGAAGAAGCATTGATCGATATGAAGATTTCTCTGATCGTATTAAAGTATACACAGTCTAATTCTGTATGCTTTGTAAAAGATGGACAGGCAATTGGAATTGGAGCAGGACAGCAGTCTCGTGTACATTGTACAAGACTTGCTGGACAGAAAGCAGACAACTGGTGGTTAAGACAGTGTCCAAAAGTTATGAATCTGCCATTTAAAGAAAAGATCCGCCGTGCAGACAGAGATAATGCGATCGATCTTTATATCGGAGACGAATACATGGATGTCTTAGCAGACGGAGCATGGGAAAATATCTTTACTGAGAAACCAGAAGTGTTCACAAAAGAAGAGAAGAGAGCATGGTTAGACAAATTAACAGATGTTACCTTAGGATCTGATGCATTTTTCCCATTCTTTGATAATATCGAGAGAGCACATAAGAGTGGAGTAAAATACATCGCACAGCCAGGTGGATCAGTCAGAGATGAGGCCGTTATTGACTGCTGTAACAAATACAACATGGCAATGGCATTTACAGGAATCAGATTATTCCATCACTAGAATTTCAAAAGACATAAAAACATATCAATTAACAAGATACTGGCAGGAGCCACGGTTTCATGACTGCTGCCAGTATGATATCTCAAAGAAAATTTCAATCAGATTACCAAAGAAAAATAGGATACATGTACGAAAAAAGTACCGAAAATAAGACTTGTTATTTATTTAACGAGAAAATTTATCGGATAGGTATATTGTATTCAATCTAAATTTTGTTATAATAAAAGTAGTTAGATTAGGCTAACTTATAAATGTAATAGAAATTATTTTGATCCAAGAAATGGAGGAGTTTTCAAAATGAAACAGTTTGAAGAATGGGAAGGTTTTAAAGGTAGAATGTGGAAGGAAGAAATCAATACAAGAGATTTCATCCAGGAAAACTACACACCTTATGATGGAGATGCAAGCTTCCTTGCAGGACCTACAGAAGCAACAGATAAATTATGGGGTATCTTACAGGGACTTCAGAAAGAAGAACGAAAAAAAGGCGGAGTTCTTGATATGGATACAGACATCGTATCTTCTTTAACTTCTCACGGACCTGGTTATATTAGTGAAGAAACAAAAGATTTAGAACAGATCGTTGGTCTTCAGACAGACAAACCATTAAAACGTGCATTTATGCCATATGGTGGTATCAAAATGGCAGAAGAATCTTGTCGTAACTATGGTTATGAACCAAGTGAAAGATTACATGAAATCTTTACAAAATATTCAAAGACTCATAACACAGCTGTTTTTGATGCTTATACACCAGAAATGAAAAAAGCAAGACATAACAAGATCATCACAGGTCTTCCAGATACTTATGGACGTGGTCGTATTGTAGGTGACTACCGTCGTGTTGCTTTATACGGAATCGACTACTTATTAGAAGAAAAAGAAAATGATTTTGCAAACTGCGGATGCGGTGTTATGACAGATGATGTGATCCGTCTTCGTGAAGAATTAGCAGAACAGAAAAAAGCATTAAAAGGCATGAAGGAAATGGCTCAGATTTATGGATTTGACATTTCAAGACCGGCTAAAACTGCAAAAGAAGCAATTCAGTGGATGTACTTTGGATATTTAGCAGCGATCAAAACTCAGAATGGAGCTGCTATGAGTATCGGACGTGTTTCTACATTCCTTGATATCTATATTCAGCGTGACCTTGACAAAGGAATCATCACAGAAGAAGAAGCACAGGAAATGATCGACCATTTAACAATGAAATTCAGAATGGTTAAATTCGCAAGAATTCCTTCTTACAACCAGTTATTCTCAGGAGACCCAGTATGGGCAACACTTGATCTTGCTGGTATCGGTGTAGATGGACGTTCTATGGTTACAAAGACAGACTTCCGTTTCTTGCATACATTAGAGAACATGGGACCATCACCAGAGCCAAACATCACTGTATTATATTCTTCTGCACTTCCAGAGAATTTCAAGAAATATGCAGCTGATATTTCTATCCGTACAAGCTCTATCCAGTACGAAAATGATGATGTCATGAAACCAGTATGGGGAGATGACTATGCAATCTGCTGCTGTGTATCTGCGACTAAGACTGGTAAAGAAATGCAGTTCTTCGGAGCAAGAGCAAACCTTGCAAAATGCTTATTATATGCGATCAATGGTGGTGTAGACTGTAAGACAAAACAGCAGGTAGGACCAGCCTACAAACCTATCATGTCTGAATACTTAGATTATGATGAAGTTATGCAGAAATATGACGTTATGATGGATTGGTTAGTAGACCTTTATGTAAATACATTAAACTTAATCCAGTATATGCATGACAAATATTACTATGAAGCAGCGGAATTAGCATTAATGGATACAGAACTTGAAAGAACATTCGCAACAGGAATCGCGGGATTCTCTCATGCAGTTGATTCTTTAAGCGCCATCAAATACGCAAAAGTTAAAGCAATCCGTGATGAAGAAGGATTAGTTGTTGATTACGAAATCGACGGAGAGTTCCCTAAATACGGAAACGATGATGACAGAGCAGATGATATCGCAGTATGGCTGTTAAGAACATTCTTAGCAAAGATCAAAAAACATCACACATATCGTAACTCTGAACCTACAACATCTATCCTGACGATCACATCTAACGTTGTATACGGAAAAGCAACAGGAACAATGCCAGATGGTAGAAAAGCAGGAGAACCATTAGCACCAGGAGCGAACCCAAGTTATGGTGCAGAGCAGAACGGATTATTAGCATCCTTAAACTCTGTAGCTAAGATTCCATACGAATGGGCATTAGATGGTATTTCTAATACACAGACGATCAACCCAGATGCTTTAGGACATGAAGATGGGGAAAGAATCAATAACCTTGTAAATGTCATGGATGGATACTTTGATCAGGGAGCGCATCACTTAAATGTAAACGTATTCGGTAAAGAGAAACTGATCGATGCGATGGAACATCCTGAAAAAGAAGAATATGCAAACTTCACGATCCGTGTATCTGGATATGCAGTGAAATTCATCGACTTAACAAGAGAACAGCAGATGGACGTTATTTCCAGAACATGTCATAAAACAATGTAATTTGAATTAGTGGAAAAGAATTATGAATGAAAAAATAACCGGAAAAATCCATTCCATCGAGACTTTTGGTCTTGTGGATGGTCCCGGTGTGCGGTTTATCGCTTTCATGCAGGGCTGCCGGATGAGATGCCAATATTGCCATAATCCGGAGACCTGGCAGGAAAACTGCGGTGAAGACTGGCAGCCTGAAGCCCTCTTAAAGAGGGCTTTGCGTTACCGCATGTACTGGGGAAAAGATGGAGGGATCACAGTTAGTGGTGGAGAACCTCTCTTACAGATCGACTTTTTAATTGAATTTTTTAAACTGGCAAAACAAGAAGGAATTCACACAGCCGTGGATACCTCTGCCAATCCATATACAAAAGAAGAATCATTCCATACAAAATGGTTAGAATTAATGAAATACACCGACCTTGTCATCTTAGACTTAAAAGAAATGGACGAGAAAAAACACAAGAAATTGACAGGCTGTCCAAACAGCAATATTTTAGCAATGGCACAGGAAGTCTCAGACCTAGGAGTAGATCTGTGGATCCGTCATGTGCTTGTCCCAGACCTAACAGACGATGAAGAAGGACTAGCAGACTTAAAACACTTCATCGATGGACTAAAGACAGTCAAGAGAGTAGAAATCTTGCCATACCATACACTTGGACTCTTTAAATGGAAAAAATTAGGAATTAAGTATCCGTTAGAAGGGGTACAGCCACCAAGTGAAGAAGCCGTAGCAAAGGCAGAAAAGATTCTTGGTATCGAGAAAACTTCTCAAAAATAAAGGTAGACAAATCATCCAAGATAGGATATTATAATAACAGTTAGTTAAGACTAACCAACATAAAACAAAAACAAAACATAACAAAGCTAGAAAATCTGACCAGACTTCCTTGGGTCGGATTTTTTATTTGGCTTTTTAAGCGTGTTGAATATGTATGAGTCAATAAAAATGGATATGCGAAGGTTACAAGTGGATTATCAGTTTTTGGGCAGACAAATATAGATGAAAAATCACCAAAACTTGATATTAGTAAAGATGTAGCTGGAAAAAAATAATGAGAATGATATTGAAAGAATTCTTGATGATAAAGATGGAAATGGAAGTGTTAAGATCATATCAGATAAAGAATTTATGACGGAGAAAGTAGAAACGCCAGTTGATGATTCAATGCAAACAAGAGGAATTACTACATATGTGAAAAATGGAAGTGCTCAAAAATATGGAAAAGAATATAGTCCAAAATCTGGGGATAAATTCGTACTTAGTGTTACAAAAGGTGAAACGGTAGTATTGACAAAAGAAATTACGAAAAGTTCTAAATACAAAATAGAAAGTGGGGTAGCACTTGAAGTAGGGTCTATTACACAAGGATTAGCTTCAAGCATGACCGCAAAATATACAAAGAGTACAAAATATACAGGACCAACAACCAAAGGTACAAATACAAAATTAAAAGAAGAAAATATTATATTTTCAATTCCGAGTAAATATTTGAAATATAGTATAGATAAGAAAGTAAAATAAACTTTTATTAATTTATATCACAGATTTTTGTGAATTAGAATGTATTTATGGATGATTATATAGTATAAAATTGTAATATAAGAGTATTGATATTTCGCAAAAAATATGTATATACTGACATATACACAAAATAAAACATTAAGGAGAATAACACATGAAAAAGAAATTATCAATACTACTTGCAGGGGTATGCCTAACAGCTGCACTATACAGCGCAGGCACAACTTACGGACAAAACAAAACCAACTCCGCCAAGCAGAAAGAAGACACAGTCACAACAAACAAATACCAAGGCGTAACGATCAAAGACAAAGCCAAAGGAAAAGTGACAAAACAACAGGTCAGAGAACTAAAAAAAGAACACTCCGGTAAAGATGAGAAAAACATCATTATCTGGGAAGCAGAAGAAGCGAAATAGAGGGGAAAGAAATGTTAATACCAGATCTAATTATACAACTTATCACAGTAGTTATTGGAGTGGTACTATATACAGCTATATTTAAAATAGTAAAAAATGTGATTCATAAAATAATACATTAAAGAGGACAGTATTAGTTTTAGGGAAACAGTTGTGATATAACCAACACATCTTATTATTCAATAGTTCTTTCCAATAAACTTCAAGTATGTAAGATATCATAACAATCAAATAGTTCCCGTCCACAACGATTAGCGTTTTATCATTATTTTTGACCGATTCGCAGCCGACATGGTGTATTGTCTGAGCGATATGGAAGTCATTTTGGACTTCCATAAGCGAGTTATACAAGGAATGTCGGCGAATCAGCGATCGGTCAAAAATGATGAATAAAACGCGTGTTGTGGACGGGAACTATTTGATTGTTATGATAGAGACTGTTTCAAGTTTTGTGTAAACACAAAAAACTGATATAAGATTAATCAATAGTTATGAGGGTTATGAGTCAAATTTT
>NZ_JAOQJG010000020.1:0-314 GCF_025567365.1 Anaerostipes amylophilus
TCCATTCGTATAATCTGCCCTGACTGCATCCGGAGTCTTTGCCCATCCTACAAACGTATATCCTTTTCTGGTAAACAGACCGGATGGTATGGTATAAGATTCTCCTGTCTTTACCGGTATGATCTTTGCATCTGCCTGTGCGCCATTTGGCATGAAGCTGATCTTATACTGGCCATTTCCCCATATCGCATATAAGGTAAGGTCAGAAGCCGTCTGATATTTGATCGCTTCCTGATCTTCGTAAGCTGCAACATCTCCATCCTTTGTCTTACTCCATCCAAGGAACTGATAGCCGTTATTTGTAAATGTATTTT
>NZ_JAOQJG010000003.1:0-132550 GCF_025567365.1 Anaerostipes amylophilus
ATATCGAATTAGATAAGAGCACACTGATCTACAAGTTAAGAAAAGAACAGGATGCTATGTACGGAAGAAACGTATTATAAGAGATAGAAAATACTCATACTTTCCTGCCACACTTATATGTGGCAGGAAAGAAATTAAAATGGTGAATGTAAATTAGGAGGAAGACGGATGTTAGTAACTTTAAAAGAATTACTCGACCAGGCCAAAATAGAACACAAAGCGGTAGGTGCATTTAATGGAACAACATTAGAAGCAATCCGCGGTATCATTCAGGCAGCAGAAGAATTAAATTGTCCAGTAATTCTGCAGCATGCACAGAGCCATGATGATATCATTGATCTAGAAGAAATCGGACCGATCATGAAATATTACGCAGAACGTGCAAAAGTTCCTGTTGCACTTCATTTAGATCATGGAAGCTCCTTTGAACGATGTGTACAGGCCTTGCGTTTAGGGTTTACATCAGTTATGTACGATGCATCAGCAAAAAGCTTTGAAGAAAATGCCGAAGAAACAAAAGAGATTGTGAAAATCGCACATGCAGTAGGTGCAAGTGTAGAGGCAGAACTTGGACATATTTTTACATCTGAAGTTGTTCATGGAGAGGGTGGCTCCGCAGACAGCAAGGATGATTATGATGATCTTGATGATATTTATACAGATCCAGAAGTTGCAAAGAAATTTGTAGAGTTAACAGGGGTTGACTGTTTAGCTGTTGCATTTGGTACAACACATGGAGTATATTTAACAGAACCAAAACTAGATCTTCCTCGAGTAGCAAGAATCAGAGAGGCTGCTAATGTACCACTAGTTATGCATGGTGGATCCGGAGTATCCGATGAAGATTACGCTGTTGCGATCGAGAACGGAATCTGTAAAGTAAATTACTATACATATATGAATGTTGCCGGAGGAAAAGCCTCCAAAGAATTCTGGAAAGATGATGAAACAAATTTCTATGATTCTATGGCAATCAAAGCAACAGAAGCGATCAAAGAAGATGTAAAACGTGCGATCAAAGTATTCCAGAAATTATAGAAAAGAGGATAAAAATGGCAGTATATAAAGAAACAATTGAGGTAAAATCTCATGGGAAAACCCCAACATATATTGATATTACAAAGGACGTAAGAAGAGTCATTGAAGAAAGCGGGATCAAGAACGGTATCTGTGCCGTGATTTCTCCTCATACAACATGTTCCGTATTCTTCGAAGAATTCTGTCATGACTATAATGAAGATGGAGATGAATTTTTACAGGAAGATTTAAATAATGTTCTTGCAAAGATCATTCCAGACCATGTATCCAAAGATCAGTATGTATATCCAGGAGAAGAACACTACAAAGCAGTAGAAAGCTGGCCAAATGCTGAAGATTATCTTCCAGGAGGAGACAGAACAGCATTATTTAATGGAGATGCACATTTAAAATCAACATTATTAGGTTCCAGTGAAACATTCGAAGTAGATAACGGAAAACTTGGGGTAGGTACAACAGGATATGTATATTTTGCAGATTTTGACCGTACACGTCCACGTACAAGAAAATGTAAGATTGTAGTTCTTGGAGAATAAGGAGGAAAGCATCATGGCAAAAGCCCAGTCACCATTTTTAATTGTCAATCCTAAGTCATATTTATACGGAAAAGAAAGTCTTGAATTAGCAAAAGCAGCTGATCAGGTTGCCAAAGATACAGGACTTCAGATATATTTCACATGTCCATATGCGGATATCCGTATGATCAAAGAAAATACAACTGATATCATCGTATGTGCACAGTCCATGGACCCATTAGTTCCAGGAAGAGGAATGGGACACGTATTACCAGAATCTTTAAAAGAAGCTGGAGCTGAAGCATTATTTTTAAATCATGCAGAGAATCCTAAAACAGTCAGTGATCTGTACGCAACGATCAAACGAGCAAAAGAACTTGACATGATCACAGTTGTATGTGCAGACTCAACCGTAGAAGCCAAAGCAGTTGCCTGCATGGACCCAGACATCGTACTGGCAGAGCCAACAGACTTGATCGGAACAGGCCAGGTGGCAGATGATTCTTACACAATTGAAACAGTCAAAGCGTTAAATGCGATCAATCCAAATGTATTAGTAATGATCGCATCCGGCGTAAGCACAGCTGAAGACTGCTACAATGTAGTAAAATTAGGAGCAGACGGAACAGGTGCAACCTCCGGAATCTTAAACGCACCATCCCCTGCACAGAGAGTCAGAGAAATGGCAGAAGCAATCGTTAAGGCAAAAAATGAAAAATAAAAGTTAACAAATAGTTTGTTCACTTGTTTTCTTAATCCATATGAAAAATAAGAAGGGATCTTGGATTCCTTCTTGTTTTTTGTATAATTCTGATTTGAAAGGTAGTCGTTGACTGTTGTATGAAATAGAAAGAAGATCAGAACAAATATTTATAATATATCGGTGGCAACACGCATATTTTAAGAGCGTTTTTTACAAATCGCCTATCCGCGCCTGTTCCTTTGATAACTCCTTGGCTGCGAGCCAAAATGCCCGCAGCTACAGTCAGACAATCAACCACAGAGCGCTGCGAATTTGTAAAAAATGCACTTAAAATATGCTGATCGTTGCCACCGATATATTATAAATATTTGTTCTGATCTTCTTTCTATCTCATACAACGGAAGACTATTCAAACCACTACGGAGTGTGTATGTTAAACAGTATTGGATGATAATTTTTGTATCCGTTAACGGAAGATCAAAGGAACTTACAATCACCGATTTGACGAGAAGTTTGACATATATTTAAATCTTAATTATATCCAATACCATCCAACATACACACCAACTCAAATTTTCCAATCTTGTAGTTCCCTACACTATAACCTTCAGGTATATGAGCAAAATTTCACCGCTGTGCTTTCGGTTGCTTATTTATTTTTTCCATATACGGAAAGACTTCAGTTGGCCAACACTACAATTAAAATTTTGAGCAATTCCACTAAAATAATGTTATAATAATAACAAACACCAAATCAAATTAACCAAGAAAGGAGCAAAATCATGGCAGCAATCATCGGAAGCCCAACACGTTACATCCAAGGAAAAGGGGAAATGAAAAACCTATGTTCCTATGCAGATAAGTTCGGAAAGAATCTATTCATTTTAACAAGTGCATCCGGAAGAAAACGAGTAGAACCAGCGATCAACGAAGGGAACAAAGACAGTAATCTGACATACGATGTATTTAATGGAGAATGTTGTATGACAGAGATCAACCGTATCATAAAGATCGTAGAAGAAACAGGAAGCGATGTGATCATCGGAATCGGTGGAGGAAAGATTCATGACACATCAAAAGCTGTTGCATACTATACAAAGAAACCAGTCATTATTGTACCAACCATTGCATCCACAGACGCACCATGCAGTGCATTATCTGTGATCTATACAGATGAAGGTGTATTTGAGAAATATTTGTTCTTGCCATCAAGCCCGGATATGGTTATGGTAGATACAGATATCGTTTCAAAAGCACCAGTAAGATTGTTGATTTCAGGTATGGGAGATGCCCTGGCAACTTATTTTGAGGCAAGAGCATGTAAAAGATCCGATGCAAGTAATTGTGTTGGCGGAAGATGTACATTGGCAGCAATGAATCTTGCACAGTTATGTTTTGATACATTAATGGAGAACGGAGTACAGGCAATGACAGCAGCAAGAGAAGGAATCTGTACAAAAGCTGTAGAAAATGTAATTGAAGCAAATACTTACTTATCAGGAATCGGATTTGAAAGTGGAGGATTAGCAGGAGCACATGCGATCCATAATGGATTTACAGCAATCCCAGAAACACATAAGATGTATCATGGAGAGAAAGTAGCATTTGGAACATTGGTTCAGCTGGTACTAGAAGATGCGGGAGAAGATGAGATCATGGAAGTAATTGATTTCTGCAGTGAAGTCGGACTTCCTGTGACATTAAAAGGATTAGGAATCGAAGAAGTGAAACCAGAACAGATTATGGAAGTTGCGAAATTAGCATGCGCACCAGAAGATACAATGGGAAATATGCCATTTGAGGTAACACCTGAAGATCTGTATGCAGCAATTATGGGTGCGGATGCACTTGGAAGATATTATACAGAATAGAAAATTGCCAGTATCTAGTTAATAGACATAGAAAATATGAAAGAACCCCTGAAAGGTTGATCAACCTTTCAGGGGTTCTTAAAAATGTGCGCCTAGCGGCGCACGTTTCGTTTGCGCGCCATGGGCGCGCTCTCGCAGGTGAAAGTCCTGAACATGCCCAGGTAGTGGGAAATGTATAGCTGAACAGCAAGGGTGTCCATCGTGAGGTGGAATCTGAAGGAAGCTGTAGGCAAATCCTTGGTCCGACGGACAGAAATCGCATATGAGGCTAGGCTTCGAGAGATAAGCTGGCGAAAGACAGCAAAGTCTAATAACTACCACATTTGTAGAAGCAGAGTAAATGCGGCGGATTTATGAGGAGAAAGAGCGTGCAACTTAAGCGTGGAGATCTCACAGAGGTTTCATTTGCCTAGTAACAATGAACTGTGAGAAGTCAGCAGAACCCATAGTAGTGAAGAAGTTTCTGTAATGGAAATGGAGCGAAGGGGCGAACAATCAATAAGTTCTTCCCGCAAGCGATGTCAGACAATCAAGCTAAGCCTTGAGAAAATCAAAGTATATGCAAGAGGATGGCTTAACTACTATGGAATTGCAAGTATGAAAAACAACATAGATGACATCAACGGATGGCTCTATCACAGAATACGTATGTGTATATGGAAACAGTGGAAGAAACCGAAGACGAAGGTACGTAATCTTATCAATATGGGAGTACCCGAAGACTTGGCAATGCAAGCGGGTAATACCCGACGGGGACATTGGTTCGCAACGCATACAGTTGCAATAAACATGGCAATGACAAAAGAAAGACTGATAAACAGTGGCTTTTATGATTTAGCCATAGCCTATCAGTCAGTGCACGTCAACTATTGAAAGCGCCGTATACCGAACAGTACGTACGGTGCTGTGAGAGGACGGCGGTTAGTCACCGCCTCCTACTCGATTAAAAAATAGAATTACACAAAAAATCAGTAAATAACATTTGAAACTTTTTCTTTTTATATCGACTGACTGGAATGGTGATATTCAAATTTAATACAGCACAATCTTTTTGTATAGAAGTTACATATGCCATATTAACAATATAACCTGTATGACAGCGATAAAAACGTTTATCAAGTTTAGTTTCGTATGTTTTTAAAGATTCATGTCCTGTGATTTCAGATCTAGATGTTAAATGAAATAAAATATTTCGGTTATAGGTTTCTATGTATACAATTTCAGAAAATTTAATTTTGAAGATATTACCAGAATCTTTCACAACTAAAAAATTATTTTTATTAGATGTTAGTTCTGAAATAGCTCGGTCCAAAACATTTTCTAGTTGAGTATATGAAAGTGGTTTTACAAGATAATCAAAAGCTTTTACTTTATAACCAGACAAAGCATATTCTGGAAAAGCAGTCAAAAAGATTAAAATTACGGATGGATTGATAGCTCGTATTTTTTCAGCAATTTCTATTCCGCTATATGTTTGAAATTTGATATCTAAAAATAAGATATCAATATCATTTTGAGAATCAAGATAAGATAGCAGATCCTCTTCATTTTCAAAGAAGTTAAAATGATGGATAGTTTTACGTTTTTTAAAGTACTGTTCTAAAAGCAATTGAAAATTGTGAATAAAGTCTTTTTCATCATCACAAATACAGATTTTCATAATGTTCCCCTTCCTTATATAATAAATAATATTTTAATTTAAGTTTTGTGGAATTGGTATGGAAATATTTACAACAAATTCTTCAACACTAGAAGAAAAAGAGATATTTCCGTTATATTTGGAAACGATTTTTTTGATCGAAATGGTTCCAAAACCATGCATAGCAGAATCTTTTTTCGTAGTTATGAAGGTTCCGTTTTTATGCTTTAATTTTTTGTTATATGTATTGGATGCATGAATACACAAATGATTTTGTGTCGTATTACAGTGAAAAGTAATACTTTTGTTATTATCACAACACTGGGTAGCTTCAATACAATTATCTAACAAATTACCAAGTAAAGAACATAACTCTATATTACGAATAAAATGAATATTCTCTAATTCCACGTTTATTTTGCAAGAGATGTGTTGTTCTTTGATCAGCTTTAATTTTTCGGAAATTAAAACATCAATAAAAGGATTTCCTGTGTGTACAGCATAGGAAGATTTTGAAAGATCATTTAGTAAGGAATCAATATGTTGGGTGTATTGATTGCTTTCTGCTGGCTGTGACTTTAAGGCTAAAAGCTGATTTTTAAGATCATGACGTATAATATTTAAATCTTCAATGTCCTTTTGTTTTTGTTGATAATAATAAAAAGTTTTTTCTTCTTGTGATTTTACAAAATTAATATAAGTTTCCTCGGCCTTTTTAGAAAGGTATAAGTGAAATAATATAAAATGACAAAAAGAAGTAATCATTAACACAATAGAGATCCATAAAAAGACTTCATGATATTGTGAGGAAATATTAGAAATTTTCAACAAGTATATAATACCTAAAATGAGAAGTAAGCATGTGATGATCGGAAGAAAATAAAGAATGCTTTCTATCATAGTAAATGAAACTTCCAGATCATTTGGTTTGTAATAAAAAACAAAATGTAACAATAAGAAGGATAAAATTTTTGAAAAAATGATCATTTCAAGTGAAAGAACTTGGTTATTAAAAATATCAGATAAAGAAGTGCAATATAAAACACTAAAACAAATTCCAACAGTTAATAATTCACACAAACATAAAACAATATAAAATACAGCGATCATTTTTAAAGTAGATTTCAAGTGGAAATCCAAATATAAGAAACGATTTAAAAGTACGATTGAAATCAGTTCATAGACTAATTTAAAAATAAATGGGCAAGAAAGTAAATTTAAAACAATAATAGAAAGTCCCCATAATGTGTAAATAATACCTGATTTTATGTAAGAATATCGAAAATCAAAATATTTTGTACAATAGCATAATAAAAGCGTATCAATAGAGGTTCCAAGAATGGTTAGTAGTATAGTAAGTGTCATAAGTTAATCTCCTGTTATAAATTTTCTCTAAAGATATATTTTACTAAAAAATTATATTTTGTAAAGACTCTAGTATAACCATTTAGGCATAAAAAACGACTAAATGTGCAGGCTAGATTTTTATTTGCAGAAAAAGATGGTATTATGTAAGAGAAAACATATGAAAAGAGGAAAAAGCAAGATGAGACAAAGTAAGAGAAAGAGGATTGTATTCATTGTGACAGTGATTAGTATCATAGTAGTTCTTGGAATTGTTGGATTGTTTAAATCAGGTGCAATGATACAAAAAGATTATAAAAAACCGGTAAGATACAAAAAACTAAAATATCTATCCTATAAATTAGAAGATCATTATAATAAAAAGATTCTTTGCTCTTCTGGAATCAAAGAAATGCCGTACGAGTACCAAATTAAAAAGAATGGGAAATTGTATGGAACATTAATTGATGAATATGGGTATCCACTGAAAAAATATGGACATGTGATGGAAGATACGATTGCGTATAATGTAAAACATATAAGTTTTGGAGGAAGAGGAAGTTTGCTGTATCTTGATCATAAAAACAGACTATATGGAATGGGCTGGAATAGTCATGAAGAATTTCAGATTAAAATGCCAGAAGATAAAAGAAATAATGTAAGTACAGCAGTTTTTCGTCAACCTGTTTTTATTATGAAAAATATTATTTATGCTTCAATCAATGAAGGTGGGGCAGTGATTGCTATGAAAAAAGATCGTTCTGTATGGACATGGGGGAGTAATGCAGGTGGAATGTTAGGATATGATAAAAATACAGATTTGATTTCCTGTAAACCTAAGAAAATATTTGAAAATGTAAAATATATTGTAGCAGGTGGATATAATATGGCAGTGATTACAGAAAAAAATGATTTATATTTGTGGGGAGATAATACATATGGACAATTGGGAAATGGAAAGAAAGATGGTTGGTATTTTGGAGATTCTGATAAAGAATGTTGGTTTAAACCTAAAAAAGTAATGAAAGATGTAGCAGCTGTTCATATGGGAAGTGGGGGAATTATTGTTACCAGAATGGATGGAAGTAAATGGGCAACAGGAATAGGATTTGGAAATGAAAGATCAGAATCTGGAAAGAAAGTTAGTACTAGATTTGTGATGATATCAAAATAATAGTTATTTGAAGATTAATTTTTAATTTAAGGAGAAATGTTTTGAGAGATAAAAAGAAACTAATAGTGTTAATAGTAATATTATTGATGCCAGTGGCTGGAATTGGGTATTTTATAAAAATGTGTTTGAGGTATATGAAAAGTGCTGAAATGGGAATGTTTTTCCCGAACAATTTTTTTAAACAATTTGGAATATGGAGTATTGTTTGGATTATTCTGTGGATAGTAATAATATTTATAGATAAGAAATGTAAAATAAAAAAAGCAAATGAAAGAAAAATCAGTAAAAAAATCTTACAGTGTATTGTTATGCTTGTAATGGTAGTGATTTCATTTTGGATTTATGTATCTGTTTTAAGTGGAAGGTTTAATCAATATATGGTATTGGTTTTTTTGGCGGAAATTATAGATGTCTTTATGGTAACATTGGTGATTAAAATATTTGGGAATTTGATAGATATTTATTTTGATAGGAAAGAAAATAAAGAAGTGGTAGATAAATAAAGAAATTTAAAAAATAAAAGATGCGAAAGAATGGATTAAGTTCTTTCGCATCTTTGCTTTATATAAGTTTCTTTGTTCTGTCGATTTAGTCTTTCGTATGTTTTAGACGTCCACTCAACTAAGTTCGTCTGTCGCCTTTGGCTCGGACTCACTAAGGTTCGGGACGGGCTTTCGCACTAAATTCATCTGTCGCCTGACGGCTCGGATTCATTAAGTGCTCAATGCCTATTCAACAGTTACAGATTTAGCCAGGTTTCTTGGCTGGTCAGCATCATATCCTCTAAACAGTGTTACATGATAAGCAAGTAACTGTAATGCAACAGTAGAAGGGAATGTTGCAAATAAATCATCTGTAGCAGGAACCTGAATTAAATCATCATAGATTCCTTCATAATTTGTCATATCTTTATCTGTTACAACAATAACGTGAGCTCCACGAGCTTTTACTTCCTCAACGTTTGCCATTAATTTAGGTAATACATTTTCCTGTGTAGCGATCGCAATTACAGGAACTCCTTCTGTGATCAGAGAGATCGTTCCGTGTTTTAATTCCCCTGCGCAGTAAGCTTCAGCATTTACATAAGAGATCTCTTTTAACTTTAAGCAAGCTTCACAAGCAATACCGTAATCTAAACCTCTTCCAAGATAGAAAGCAGAGAAAGTATCTTTGATTTTCTCAGCGATTCCTTTGATGTAATCATCCATCTTTAATACATCTTCGATCGTTCCAATCGCCTGCTCAAACTTCGCACAGAAATCTTTCATCTGTTCGTCTGTCATTAAGTTGTTAACTTCAGCAAGTTTTAATGCGATCAGATACATACCTGCACACTGTACAGAGAAAGCTTTTGTACTTGCAACAGCAATCTCAGGACCGGCATGTGTATATAATACATAATCACTTTCACGAGCGATACTAGATCCTTTTACGTTAACGATAGAGATTGTTTTTGCTCCACGTTCATTTGCAAGACGAAGTGCTGCAAGAGAATCTGCTGTTTCTCCAGACTGCGTGATAACAACAACTAAAGTATGTTCATCTAAGATTGGATTCATATAACGGAATTCAGAAGCTAATTCAACAGTTACAGGAATACGGATCATAGCTTCGATCAGATGTCTTCCGATCAGTCCTGCATGCCATGCAGTACCACAAGCTGTTACGATTACACGATTTACACCTTTAAAGATATCATCAGAGATATTATCTGCTGTAAAATCTGCACGGTTGTTATGGATACGAGGCATGATCGTGTTATGAAGAGCTTCTGGCTGATCATAGATCTCTTTCTGCATAAAGAAATCATATCCACCTTTCTGAGCTGCTGTTGTATCCCAGTCAACGTGAAGCATCTTAGGTTCTTCAACTTCACCGTCCATTGTATATAATGTAATGCTGTCACCTTTCATAACAACGATGTGTTCTTCAGGTACAACGAAATAGTCTTTTGTATATTTTAATAATGCAACCATATCAGAAGCGATGAAAGATCCATCTTCTGTATGAGATGCTACTAGAGGACTTGCATTTCTCATGCAGTAGATTTCCCCTGGATGATCCTTAAACATTACGCAGAAACCATAAGCTCCTTCTAAAACCTTGTCAGCTTCTTTTAATGCTGCAAATGGATCACCATCATATAAAGAATCGATTAACATTGCTGCAACTTCAGTATCTGTTTCAGAAATCGCTGTATATCCTTTTGTTTTTAAAGAAGCAGCTAATTCTTTGTAGTTTTCGATGATTCCGTTATGGATCAATGTTACGTTTCCAGATACATGAGGATGAGCGTTGACTTCTGTAACACCACCATGTGTTGCCCAACGTGTATGTCCGATACCACATGTTCCTTCAAGACCAGCAGTAGCAGCAACTTTTTCACGAAGAGTTGCAACTTTACCAGTTGTTTTTACGATCTGAGTTTCAGATCCGTTGTTTACTGCGATTCCGGCACTGTCATATCCACGATATTCTAACTGCTGTAATCCATCAACTAAGATTCCAGGTGCCTGTAAGTTTCCAGTAAATCCAATAATTCCACACATAATATAAATCTCCTTAAATTTGCACAAAGAAATAAGAGGAAGTACAGATATGTAAAAAACTTCCAAATAGATCTTCGATTTTCTTTTTTCTAACATCATATGCGGTTTTGTCCAGATTATACTGCCTCTGTTTCATGATCACTCATGGTTTTACTCAGTATATCACGTAGTCTGGAGCTGCGGGAAAGCATCCGCCGAATATCTCGATAACTTTCCTCCTCGTTAACCTTCCTATCAGACAAGAGTATGTCTGTTTCCGTATCAGAAAGGTGCATGGCGCTTCGATATGTTTAAAAACTCCTTTCATTTTATTTGAAGAAAATACTCAAAACCCAAAGCTTTTCAACGTTAGTGATTCTAACACGGAAATAAAATGAAGTCAAATAAGAATCGTATATTTAATAAAATGTTAATAAGTTACGGAAGAAAAAGTCATATTTTAATAAAGTTTTAAGAAGTTAAAACTAGATACTTTAGAACATGAATGGTATAATACTATGACAGCAAAAGAAGATAAAGGAGAAAAGAATGAAAACTTTTTTTAAGAATACAGGGAAAGTGATCGTGGAAAAACTTCACAGACATCCGATTATATGTAATCTTGTATTATCGGTTGTTCTGGCATTTTTACTGGAAGTTTTAGGTCGTCAGACATTTGATCTAAGTGCGGTTGGGTTTGTGAATGAACGGACCAAGATGTTCCTTTACAGCATTTTTATTATATTTTTGACATATTCTGTGACATTGATCACTAAGAGACGACTTTTTACCTATATTATAGTGACATTGTTATGGAGTGTTGTTGGGATTGTGAATTTTATGATGCTAAGTTCACGAAATACGCCATTTACTTATGTTGATATTACATTGATGAAATCTGTGCTTCCGGTTATGAATAATTATTTTACTCCTCTGGAGATCGGGGCAATCGGAGCATTAATTTTGATCGCACTGGTGTTGCTTGTTGTAGCATATATGTATCTTCCAATGGAAGAACAGTTAAATCGTAAGATTGGATTTGTGAAAGTGGCAGTGATCGTGGCAGCATTTGCAGGAGTAACATCGTATGGATTTAAGAGTGGTATGTTGACAGAGGAGATTCATAATATAAGAATTGCATTCAGTGATTATGGAACAGCATACTGTTTTTGCATTACAGCTTTGAAGAATGGAATCGACAAGCCATCGAACTATTCAGAGAAGAAGATTGAACAGATTGAAGAGCGCACAAAAAAAAGTGTTGCCAAGATGAAGAAAGAGAAAGTGAAGAAGCCAAATATTATTTTTGTACAGCTTGAATCACATTTTGATGTAACGCAAGTAAAAGGATTGAAATTTAATAAAGATCCATTGGAGAATTTTCATAAATATATGAAACAGTATTCTTCTGGGCAATTGTCTATGCCTTCTTATGGGGCGGGAACAGCAAATTCAGAATTTGAACTGATCACGGGAATGAATCTGGATCATTTTGGAGCAGCAGAATATCCTTATAAGACAGTGCTTCAAGATACTACGACAGAGAGTATGGCAACTGTATTAAAGCAATATGGATATAAAGCCCATGCGATCCATGATAATAGTGCTTCATTTTATGATAGAGATCTTGTGTTTTCACAACTTGGATTTGATACATTTACAACGAAGGAAAGTATGAATATCAGGAAATGGACGGAAAATGGATGGGCGAAGGATGGAATCCTTACAGGATATATCATGGACAGTCTGAATTCTACAAAGAATCAGGATTATGTTTATTGTATTTCTGTACAGGGACATGGAGATTATCCAACAACTCAGATCATTGAGAATCCAGAGATCAAAGTTGAAGGTATCAAAGATGAAGCTCTAAAGAATAAATACACGTATTATGTCAACCAGGTCTATCAGATGGATCAGTTTGTCGGAAGACTGGTTAAAGCATTAGAAAAACGTGGTGAACCAACAATTCTTTGCATGTATGGTGATCATCTGCCAAGTCTGGATATTGAAGATGAGGATCTGACATATGGAAACAAATACCAGACAAGTTATTTTATGTGGGATAATATTGGACTAAAGAAACAGGATGGAACGATCGAGGCATATGATCTTGGATCAGAAGTTCTTAATAAGTGTAATATTCATACAGGAATCATGAATAGTTTTCATCAGACAAGAAAAGGAACAAAGAATTATCAGAAAGATATGAAGAATCTTCAATATGATATGCTATATGGCAAACAGTATGTATGGAACCAGCAGAATCCATACAAGGCGACAAATCTTAAATTTGGAATCCGTCCACTTACTGTGACTAAGGCATATGAGACAAAGGACAGTGTTTTTATTGTAGGAAATAATTTTACGAACTTCTGTCAGGTTTATGTTGGCGATGTGAAGATCAATACAACGTATCATAATGAACATCTTCTGGAGGTTTCGAAGAAGGATCTTAAGAATGGAGATACATTTAAAGTAAGCATTGTAAGTAAGACACCAAAAGTATTAAGCAGCTCAAATGAGTATGTTTATCAAGAAAAAAGTGAAAAATAACGCAAAGATGCTTGTATAAGGCGTAATTCTTATGCTATAATAGGTGAATGTTTGTGAAATTACAAAAAAGATAATAATTTTTAGGAGGATCTATACAGATGAGTTTGCAAGTGGAAAACTTAGAACATAATATGGCAAAGGTAACAATTGAAGTTGAAGCAGCGAAATTAGATGACGCTATCAAACAGGCTTTCAACAAGAAAAAAGGGCAGTTTAATGTACCTGGATTCCGTAAAGGAAAAGTACCTTTCCAGTTAATCGCAAAAGAATACGGAGTTGAAATCTTCTATGAAGATGCGGCAAACATCTTAATTCCAGACGCTTATGCAGAGGCTATGAAAGATACAGATTTAGAAATCGTTTCAAGACCAGAGATCGATGTAACTCAGCTTGAGAAAGGAAAAGATTTCATCTTCACAGCTACATTTGCATTAAAACCAGAAGTAACATTAGGTGATTACAAAGGAATTGAAGTACCTAAAACAAGAGTTACAGTTAAAAAAGATGAGATTGAAGAAGAATTAAAGAAAGTTCAGGAACAGAACGCAAGAGAGATCACAATTGAAGATCGTGCAGTAAAAGACGGAGATATCTTAACAATTGATTACTCTGGATCTGTTGATGGAGTAAAATTCGAAGGTGGAACAGCCGAAGATCAGACATTAGTAATCGGATCAGGAGCATTCATCCCAGGATTTGAAGAACAGTTAGTAGGAAAGAATTTAAATGAAACAGCAGATATCAATGTGACATTCCCAGAAGAATACCACGCACCTGATCTTGCAGGTAAAGATGCTGTATTTACAGTAACAGTAAAAGCAATCAAAGAAAAAGAACTTCCAGAATTAGATGATGAATTTGCAGCAGAAGTATCTGAATTTGAAACATTAGAAGACTACAAAGCAGATATCAAAGAACAGATTCGTGCAAGAAAGAAAGAAGAAGCTAAGACTGAAAGAGAAAACAAGATCGTTGATGCAGCTGTAGAAGCAGCTACAATGGATATTCCAGAAGCTATGATTGAAGAACAGGTTCAGCAGATGACAGATGAATTCGCTCAGAGATTAAGCTATCAGGGACTTTCTATGGAACAGTATTTAATGTTCTCTGGAATGGACGCACAGAAATTTGCAGATGATTTAAAACCACAGGCAGTTAAGAGAATCGAGACACGCCTGGTATTAGAAGCAATCGCAAAAGCAGAAGATATTAAAGCAAGCGAGGAAGACTTCAAAGCAGAACTGGAAAAGATGGCAAAAATGTATCAGATGGAAACAGAGCAGCTTGAAAAGATCATTCAGGGAGCTCAGAAAGACCAGATGATGGATGACATCGCAGTACAGAAAGCTGTAGATTTCCTTGTAAGCGAAGCAAAATAAGCAAGGCATTTATGACTTTATGTTCCTTTTGACAGACATAAATAAACTGCCTTAACTATCGTTAGGAGGATGCAAGGATGAGTTTAGTACCTTATGTCATTGAACAAACAAGCAGAGGAGAGAGATCTTATGATATTTACTCCAGACTGCTGAAAGAAAGAATCATTTTCTTAGGAGAAGAAGTGAATGATGTCACAGCAGGACTTGTAGTTTCTCAGTTATTATTCTTAGAATCTGAAGATCCAGACAAAGACATCAACTTATATATTAACAGCCCTGGCGGTTCTGTAACTGCCGGAATGGCAATCTATGATACAATGCAGTATGTAAAGTGTGACGTATCTACGATGTGTATGGGAATGGCTGCCAGTATGGGAGCGTTCTTATTATCAGGTGGAACAAAAGGAAAGCGTCTGGCACTTCCAAATGCAGAGATCATGATTCATCAGCCATCTGGTGGAGCACAGGGACAGGCAACAGAGATTGAGATCGCAGCAGAGCATATTCTTAGAACAAAGAAGAAATTAAATACGATCTTAAGCGAGAATACAGGACAGCCATACGAGACAATCGTCAAGGATACAGAACGTGACAACTGGCTCACTGCACAGGAAGCACTGGAATATGGCCTGATCGATAAGGTTATGGAAAAAAGATAGTGATAGAATAGTGGGGTGATCTGGTGGCAGGTTATAATGATGAGAAAAAAGTATTAAGATGTTCTTTTTGCAATAAGACACAGGACCAGGTCCGCAAACTGATCGCGGGGCCAAAGGGAAAGAATGTTTATATCTGTGATGAATGTATTGACATTTGTTCAGAGATTATTGAAGAGGAATTTGAACAGTATACAGAGGATGATGGGGAGATCAATCTTCGTAAGCCAAAAGAGATCAAAGAATTTTTAGATCAATATGTCATTGGTCAGGACGAGGCAAAGAAAGTACTTTCCGTTGCTGTATACAATCATTACAAAAGAATTTTAATGGGCGGGGACTCTGATGTAGAACTGCAGAAGAGTAATATTTTAATGCTTGGACCAACTGGTTCAGGAAAGACATTATTAGCCCAGACTTTAGCAAAGATGTTAAATGTGCCATTTGCGATCGCAGATGCGACTGCTCTTACAGAAGCAGGATATGTTGGAGAAGATGTTGAGAATATTCTTCTTAAGATCATTCAGGCAGCAGATTATGATATTGACCGTGCACAGTGTGGAATCATTTATATTGATGAGATTGATAAGATTACAAGAAAATCTGAGAACACATCAATTACAAGAGATGTTTCCGGAGAAGGTGTACAGCAGGCATTATTAAAGATTATCGAAGGTACAGTAGCATCTGTACCGCCACAGGGAGGAAGAAAACATCCTCATCAGGAATTTATTCAGATTGATACATCGAATATCCTGTTTATCTGTGGAGGTGCATTTGATGGATTAGAGAAGATCATTGAATCAAGAATTGGCAAGAAGTCTATTGGATTTGGAGCAGATGTTTTCGGACAGAAAGAGAAGGACCTGGGAGAATTATTAAAACAGGTATTACCTGAGGATTTTGTGAAATTTGGATTGATTCCTGAATTTATCGGACGTGTTCCAGTCAATGTATCATTGAATCCTTTAGATCAGGATGCATTAGTACGAATCTTAAAAGAACCAAAGAGTGCTCTTGTGAAACAATACCAGAGATTGTTTGAGATGGATGGCGTGAAACTTACATTTGATGATGATGCTTTAAGTGCGATCGCTAAGAAAGCATTAGATCGTAAGACAGGTGCCAGAGGCTTAAGAGCTATTGTGGAACAAGTGATTATGGATTTAATGTATGAGATTCCATCACAGACGGATGTGACAGAGTGTCTGATCACGAAAGGTGTTGTGGAAGGCACAGAAGATCCACAGATTGGATGTTCAGACCAGAAGGTAAAAGCTACAGTACCAAAGAAACGGGTTAAAACAAGCAATCATGAGATTGCATAGATAGATTAGCCAAAATAAAAACTGCTTTCGTGCAAGAGATTCTTGTGTCAAAGCAGTTTTTCTTCTTATGGACATACATTTTAGAATTAAATTTATGAAGCGAAAGGAAATACAAGATGAAAAAGACTTTACCAATGCTTCCACTCAGAGGAAAGTACATATTTCCGAATACGGTGATTCATTTTGATGTGTCAAGAAGCCGGTCGGTTAAAGCAATAGAAGAATCAATGGAGCATGACCAGCTGATCTTTTTAAATAATCAGATTGATCCGATGGTAGAAGATCCAGGAATTGATGATTTATATCGTGTTGGAACGTTAGCAAGGATCAAGCAGGTGGTAAAACTCCCTAAGAATACATTAAGAGTGTTTGCAGAGGGATTATTCCGTGCAGAACTTAGCAAAACTGTAGAATATGATCCATTATTTAAAGTAGAGATTTTATATGATCATGTGGAGCAGCAACCATTTGAAGCATTCGAAAGAGAAGCATTTTTACGAATGATCAAAGAAGCATTTGAAAGTTATGCACAGGCATGGCCGCATTTGGACCAGAATATTATTAATTATATCCTGCTTCAGTCTGATGTAGAGATTCTGGTAGATGAACTGGCAACACATATTCCTTTTTCCTATCCGGAGAAACAAAAGATTCTGGAAGAGATGGATTTAAAAGAGCGCTGTGAACTGATGCTCGTTATGCTGGAAGAAGAACTGGATGTTTTGAAACTGAAACAGAAGATTCAGCAGAAAGTCAAAGTAAATGTTGATAAAAATCAGAAAGAATATATGCTCAGAGAGCAGATGAAAGTAATCCGTGAAGAACTTTGTGAGACAAATGTAGAAGATGAAGCGGATGAATTTATGAATCAGTTAAAAGAACTGAGGGCATCCGATGAAGTCAAAGAAAAGATCAAAAAAGAGATTTCAAGATTTCAGACAATGGGAAATCAGACACCAGAAAGTTCTGTGTTAAGAACATATATCGAAACAATGCTTTCTGTACCATGGGAAGAAATGAGTGAGGACAGTACAGATCTAGATAGAGCGCAGGAAATCTTAGACGAAGACCATTATGGCATGGAGAAGGTAAAAGAGAGAGTGCTTGAATATCTGGCAGCACGTGCAATGAGCGGCAAGAAAGATGCAGCGATCCTTTGCTTGGTAGGACCTCCAGGAACAGGAAAGACATCGATTGCAAAATCAATCGCAAGGGCAACGAATAAGAAATATGTTCGTTTATCTTTAGGTGGTGTGCGTGATGAATCAGAAATTCGAGGACACAGAAAGACGTATGTTGGGGCGATGCCTGGAAGAATCGTTGATGCATTAAGGAAAGTCAAAGTCAGAAATCCGCTGATGTTATTAGATGAGATTGATAAGACTGGAAAAGATCAGCGTGGAGATACAGCGTCTGCATTATTAGAAGTCCTTGATCCAGAACAGAATGAGAATTTTACAGATCATTATCTTGAAGTTGCTTTAAATTTAAGTGATGTCTTGTTTATCGCGACAGCCAATGATCTCTCTACAATTCCAAGGCCATTGCTTGATCGTATGGAGATTATTGAAGTTACAAGCTATACAGAGAATGAGAAATATCACATTGCAAATGATTATCTTGTGAAGAAGCAGATGGAAGCCAATGGATTAGATGATACACAGATTCACTGGAAAGAAGATGCACTGAGATTTCTGATCTCTGATTATACAAGAGAATCTGGAGTCAGAAATTTAGAGAGAAGGATCGGACAGGTTTCAAGAAAGGTTGCAAGAGACATTTACCAGAAGAAACACAGAAAAGTTACGATCACAAAGAAGGCAATCAAAGATTATCTTGGAAAACCAGTCTATGAATGGGAGAAGGATACATTACGAGATCAGATTGGAGTTGTTCATGGGCTTGCATGGACTGCAGTTGGAGGAGTAACATTAAAGATTGAAGTGAATGTTATGCCAGGAAAGGGTGGCATTCAGATCACAGGTTCTCTTGGGGATGTTATGAAAGAATCTGCACAGGCAGCGATCAGTTATATCAGAAGTCAAAGTAAGAAATATAAGATCAAGAATGACTTCTTTGAAAAACATGACATTCATATTCATATTCCAGAGGGAGCGGTACCAAAAGACGGACCATCTGCCGGAATTACAATGACAACAGCAGTACTCTCAGCGATCACAGGGCACAAAGTTTATGGAAATCTTGCGATGACAGGAGAAGTAACGATCCGAGGGGATGTCCTTCAGATTGGTGGATTAAAAGAGAAACTTCTTGCAGCTAAAAGACTTGGGATCACAAAAGTTTTAGTTCCAAAGATGAATGAAAAAGATGTTAAGGAATTTGAAGAAGAAGTAATCGAAGGACTTGAGATCGTTTATGTAAAAACAATGACACAAGTGATCAAAGAAGCGTTCGTACATTAATATCATGATAAAATAAAAACTGGAGGCAGTTATGAATTACGAAGAAGCAATGAATTTTATACAAAATACAAATAAATTTGGAAGTGTCTTAGGACTTGATAATATCAGAGAGTTATTAGAAAGACTTGGAAACCCACAAGAACAGCTTAGAGTGGTTCATATTGCCGGAACCAATGGAAAAGGTTCAACACTTGCATTTCTGGCAGGTATTTTTAGGGAAAGTGGATATCGTGCAGGGAGATATGTATCCCCTGCATCCTTTTACTATGAAGAAAGGTTTCGTATCAATGAAGAAAATATTTCTAAAAAAGACCTGTGCTTTTATATGGAAAAAATAAAGAATGTTGCCGAAGAAATGGTAAAAGATGGTCTATCCCATCCGACAATGTTTGAGATTGAGACAGCACTTAGTTTTCTTTATTTTCTCGATAAAAAAGTAGATGTTGTATTATTAGAGACGGGAATGGGCGGAAGACTGGATGCAACAAATGTAGTAAAGAAGCCGATTGCAACAGTTATAGCATCAATTGGAATGGATCATATGCAATTTTTAGGTGATACACTGGAAAAAATAGCATCAGAAAAAGCGGGGATCATCAAAGAAGGATGTCCGGTCATTTCTTATGACAATACAAAAGAAGTTAATGAAGTGATAAAGAACAAAGCTAAACAGATGCATGCAAAAGTAACTTTTGTGAATTCTGCAGGGATCAGAGTGCTTCAGGAGTCACTGAATGGGGAAAGTTTTTCTTATCGTTCTTCTGATGGAAGATGGTATGAAAAGATTGAGATACCACTTCTTGGAAGACATCAGATCAACAATGCAGCACTTGCGTTAGAAACTTTAAATGTTATAAAAAACTATTATTGTATCAGTGATTTTCAGACGGAAGACGGAATGCGAAAAACAATCTGGAGAGGTAGAATTGAGATATTGGAACGAGAACCTATGGTAATCTGTGACGGTGCACATAATCCAGATGGTGCAAAGAGTTTATTAAGTTTTTTGCAAAATAATTTTACAAACCAGCGATTAATCTATATAATGGGAGTATTGTCAGATAAAGATTACGAACAGATGGTACAGATTCTTGCCCCAGCGGCAGATAAGATTTATACAGTAGCACCGGATAATCCAAGAGCTCTTTCAAGCAGGGAGCTGTGTAATTGTATAAGTAAATATCATCAGAACGTAGAGGAAAGACAAAGACTCGCTGAATGTCTTAGTGAAGTAAGGCAGAAGGCAGAGAAAGATGATGTGATCATAATCTGTGGAACATTATCTTTTCAAAATGAACTAATAAACCAATAGCAGAGGATGAACAGGTGGAAAGATTCCAGAAGATCGTATGCCATGAAACATACAAACAAACGTACGAAAAACTACAAGAATTAGAAAAAGACCGTGAATTTTGCGGGCATGATATGGAACATTTTCTTTCGGTAGCAAGAATCAGTTATCTTATGGTGCTTGAGAAGAATCTTGATATTCCGAAAGATATCATATATGCGACGGCATTTCTTCATGATATGGGAAGAGCTGACCAGTATGAAAAAGGAATTTCACATGATGAGGCAGGTGCAATTCTTGCAGAAGAGATTTTAAAAGATTGTGGCTATACAGCCGCAGAAAGAAAAATCATGGTCGATACGATCTTAAAGCATCGTGACGTTGAAGAGAAAGAAGACAGCTTTGCAGCTATTTTTTATCGTGCAGACAAACTTTCCAGAGACTGTATCCACTGCAAAGCCAGACAGGAATGTTATTGGCCGCAAGAGAAGAAAAACAGCAGGTATATTTACTAGGAGAGATACAATGATTATTGGAAATAAAACATTTGATACGAAACACCATGGATATATTATGGGAATCTTGAATGTGACACCAGACTCATTTTCTGATGGAGGAAAATATGATCATCTAGATGCAGCATTAAAACATGCAGAAGAAATGATTAAAGATGGAGCTGCGATCATTGATGTAGGTGGAGAATCTACAAGACCTGGGTACACTCTGATTTCCGATGAAGAAGAGATTGGAAGGGTAACACCAGTGATTGAGGCCCTTAAGAAAGAATTTGATGTTCCAGTATCTCTGGATACTTACAAATCAGGTGTGGCAAGAGCAGGGATTGAAGCAGGAGCTGATCTGATCAATGATATCTGGGGACTTAAGTGGGATGGAACAATGGCAGAAGTGTTAGCAGAAACAGGAATCGCTTCTTGTTTGATGCATAACCGCAAGGATACAGACTACAAAGATTATTTAAATGATGTGATAGCTGATCTGAATGAGACAATGGAGATGGCAGAGAAGGCAGGGATCAAAAAAGATACGATCATGTTAGATCCAGGAATCGGATTTGCCAAGGATCTTGATCAGAATTTAGAACTTATGAATCATTTAGAACTTTTAAACCAGTGGGATGTACCTGTTCTTCTTGGAACTTCAAGAAAATCAATGATCGGACTTATTCTGGATCTTCCATCTGATCAGAGAGTGGAAGGAACTGTTGCAACAACAGTGAGTGGATACATGAAAGGATGCAGATTTTTCAGAGTACATGATGTAAAAGAAAACATGCGTGCTATGAAGATGATAGAAGCAATTTGTGCAAAATAAGGGAGAATTGATGATGGATCAGATTATAATCAAAGATTTGGAAGTTTATGCAAATCATGGTCTATATAAAGAGGAAAAGGTATTAGGACAAAAGTTTTTAGTATCTGCAGTACTTTATGTGGATACGAAGCTTGCAGGTGTCAGTGACCAGATGGAATTTTCTGTTGATTATGGAAAAGTATGCCGCGTGATCAAGGATATTCTGACAGAGAATGACTTTAACCTGATCGAATGTGTGGCAGAAACTGTGGCAAAGAAACTGCTTCTTAAATTTCCATTAGTCAGAAAACTTGAGATTGAAGTAAAAAAACCATGGGCACCAATTGGATTGCCTCTTGATTATGTTTCTGTTAAGATTAAACGTGGCTGGCATAGAGCCTATATTGGTGTTGGGTCCAATATGGGAGACCGTATGGAATATATCAATCAAGCAATCGATGCGATCGAGGCACAGGATGATACGAAAGTTGTTCATGTTTCAAGCCTGATTGAGACAAAGCCATATGGAGGAGTTAAGCAGGATGATTTTCTGAATGGATGTATTGCCATCGATACGTTAAAAGAACCGGAAGAACTGCTTGATTTTCTGATGGATGTGGAAGCACAGGCAGGAAGAGTCAGAACAATTCATTGGGGACCGAGAACACTGGACCTTGATATTTTAATGTATGATGATCTTGTGATGAATGAGAGAAAATTAACGATCCCTCACAAAGAGATGCACAAAAGACTGTTTGTTTTAGAACCATTAGAAGAGATTGCACCATATCTTATGCATCCACTGCTTGGCAAAACAGTCACACAATTAAAAGAAATGATAAAAGAGGAACAATAAACTATGAGAGATTTGATGGAAATAAGACAACAGATTGACGAGATCGATCAGAAGATGCTTTCTTTATTCAAACAACGAATGAGATGTTCTGCGGACGTAGCAGAATATAAAAGAGGGACAGGGAAAGCAATTTATGACCCTGTAAGAGAAAGACAGAAGATTGATGTTTTAACAAAAGATGAAACGGAAACGATCATTAAGAAATCCGTGGAAGAGATGTTTCTTCAGATGATGAGTATCAGTCGCAGATACCAGTATAGTCTGTTATCACAGGAAGATGCTTATATCGATGGAACATTTGAAGAAGTTGATTCTCTGGATATCAATGAAAATACAAAAGTCGTATATCAGGGAATTCCTGGTGCATATCAGGAACAGGCAATGGTACAGTATTTTGGAGAAAATGTTAAAAATTTCTCTGTACCGGAGTTTAAAGATGTTGTAAAGACATTAGATCGAGGGGAAGCTGATTATGGAGTACTTCCAATTGAGAATACTTCAGCAGGAACTGTCAGTGGAATTTATGATATGATTCTTGATTACGATATCTGTGTGGTAGGAGAAGAATCTGTTGATGTGAGACATGTTTTTGCAGCACTTCCAGGAAGCAGTTTAGAACAGATCGAGAAAGTGTATTCACATCCGCAAGGATTGATGCAATGCAAAGGTTTCTTAGATGAACATCCAGAATGGGAGCAGGTAAAAGTTGCTAATACTGCGATTAGTGCAAAGAAAGTAGCAGATGATGGCAAGAATACAAAAGCTGCGATCTGCAGTGAACGTGCAGCTAAGATGTATGGTCTTCAGATTTTAAAAAGAGAGGTAAATGATGAAGGAAACAATACAACAAGATTCGTGATCATGTCAAAGAAGAAACAATATAGAAAAGATGCAGGAAAAGTAAGTATTAGTTTCAGCGTACCACATGAATCAGGGTCTTTGTATAATATCTTGACTCATTTTATGTTTAATAATGTCAGTATGAGTAATATTGAATCCAGGCCGCTTCCAGGAAGAAAGTGGGAGTATGGATTTTATGTTGACGTGATCGGGAATTTAAATGATCCAGCAATCCGTAATGCACTGGCAGGAATCAAAGAAGAGACAAAGGATTTTAAAATATTAGGAAATTTCTAAAAATTATGAATGTGAAAAAAAGACTGGGGAAATACAAACGAATGGAAGGTAATGTAAAATGACACAGAGAAATAGTGAAACAAAATTACAAAAATTTCACAGCGTCATGCAAAAAGTCTTAAAATATGGGATTGTCCTTGCATTGATCGCATTTATTGTATTGGTTTTAACAAATAAAAATCAGTTTTCAGAAAGAGTTGCAAAAGGTGTTCCAGAAAAGAAAATATCAAAGATTGCAATTTCAGATGGTGATAAAGTTGTACAAAAGTTTAAAGCAACATGTGATACGATGGAACGTTTGAATATTCTGGTTGACAGAAATGAACAGGTTGGAAGAGCTGGAAGTATTGATCTGAATGTAAAAGATAGTAAGGGAAGATCAATCTATCATATTACGCCGAGCCTGTTAGAGGTTGATGGATTAAAGAATATGACGGCAACAATGAGACGTACCCAAAGAGCTGAATATCGCTGGTACAGAGTTGTAGTAAACCAGAAACTGAACAAAGGTGAGAATTATACGATTGAGATCACAGCAAAAGGAATCAAGAAAGATCGTCCATTATATTTATATACATCAAAGAAAATGGGAAATATTTTTAGTCCTGTGAAAGTCAATGGACAGAAGATGGATGTACATATCCGTACAAGAGTATGGACAACACAGATTGATGTTTCAGCAATTGTTTTAACAGTTGCAATTACATTGGCACTGATCGCATTGATTCTTATTCCAATATATTTGCCGAAAAAATGGAATAAGAGATTTACATGGATATTGTTTGTTATAACACCGTGGATTTCGTTTTACATGGTTGAGAAGGTATTCTATAATCCGATCAGTGTTATGAATAAGCTGGCATTCGGGCTGAATGTATTATGGTATTATATTATTTATATGATCTTGTTGCTTATATTTAACAGAGTGAAATGGGCATTGTTGGTTGGAAATGTATTTTTCTATGCAGCAGCGATAGGTAACTATTTTGTACTTGCATTCCGTGGAACTCCAATCACACCAGCAGATATTTATGCCCTTGGAACTGCAATGGACGTAGCAGATCATTATGTATTATCCTACGATAAAGCAGCAATCGTAGCAACAGTTGTATTACTTGGAATGTGTGTGCTTGCATCCAAACTTGAAACATATCCAATCTTTCAATGGAGAAAACGATTGATTGCTGTTTTAGTTACGGTTCTTGTTACAGCAGCAAGTGCTTTTACACTGACAAGAGTTGATGCACTACAATCTAAGGGAGTTAAGGTGAATTTTTGGAATCAGAAATTAGGTTATACCAATAATGGATATATTTTAAGTTTCTTAATGAATATTCAGTATACGATCGTATCCCAGCCAGAAGGGTATAGTGCAAATAAAGTAAATAAGATTGCAGACAACTACGAAGTTACACAGGGAAGTAACAAAAACTTAAAACAAAAACCAAATGTAGTCGTGATCATGAATGAGACGTTTTCTGATCTGAATGTGGTTAATAAGATCAAGACAAATAAAGAGGTTATGCCATTTATTAACAATCTGAAAGAAAATACCATCAAAGGTCATATGTTAGTGTCTGTTTTTGGTGGAGGTACAAGTAATTCGGAATATGAATTTTTAACAGGAAACTCTGTATCAGCACTTCCATTAAATGGAAACGCTTATACACAGTTTGTAAAACATAAAGTACCAAGTCTTGCATCCCAGTTGAAACAACAGGGGTATGATACGTTGGCATTCCACCCATACAAAGCACATGGATGGAACAGAGATACTGTTTACCCATTGATTGGATTTGATCAGTTCTTAGATGAAACATGCATGAATCCAAATGGAGAAAAATTCCGAGGATGGTATTCTGATTCCGAGGATTACAATAAGATCATTGATATCTTTAATAAGAAAAAGGCAGGGCAGCCATTATTCTTATTTAATGTAACGATTCAGAACCATGGAGGATATCTGATCGCTGATAAGAACTTTAAAGAAGAGATCAAGATCAAGGATGAAAAGGCAACAGATACAGCAAATCGTTATCTGTCACTGATCCATGAATCTGACCGTGCATTTGAGAAGATCATTAATTACTTTAAGAATAAGAAAGAACCAACGATCGTTGTAATGTTCGGGGATCATCAGCCGAAACTGGAAGATTCATTCTATGAACTGTTATATGGAAAATCATTAAGCAACTTAAGTTTGAAAGAACAGCAGAAGAAGTATACAGTACCATTTATCATATGGGCTAACTATGATATTGATGCAAAAAGCGATGTAGAAAATGTCAGTGCAAACTATTTATCAAGCTTGATGCTTCAGCAGACAAACTTAAAATTGTCAAGATATAATGAATTTTTATTAGATATGAGAAAAAATGTTCCTGCATTGAATGCAAATGGGTATGTAGACAAAGATGGAGAAAATCATCATTTTTCAGAACAAAATAAATACACAAAACTGATCACACAGTATCAGTATCTGCAGTATAATAGTTTGATGGATAAGAAACATGTCAGTACAGATTTGTTTTCTGTGAAATAAGCAGGACGAGAGGAAAGAAATATGTCAGAACGAAATGGAAAAAATAAAATTCATAATATAATAAACAAAGCGATGAAAGGCGTGGTTGTATTCGCATTATTTCTTTTTATTATTTTTGTACTAAAGAATAAGGCTGAGTTTTCAGAAAAAATCGCTAAGGGTGGACCAGATAAGGAAATTTCTCAGATCGCAGTGACAGGTAATGATGAGATTGTGCAGAAGTTTAAAGCGACGTATGATAACATTCAGAGCTTCACGTTCATGATCGATCGAAATCAGAGCTATAAAAGAGCAGGAAGTATTTCTGTTAATATCAAGGACAGCAAAGGAAAATCAGTTTATCATGTCACAAAAGATTTGCTGGATGTGGATGGAATGAGAAACATTCAGCCGTCTTTAAAGACAAGCAGATATACATCCCAAAAATGGTATAGCTTGATCGTTAATAAGGATATCAAAAAGGGCGATACATATACTCTTACGATCAAAGCCAGAGGAATCAAAAAAGATCATCCATTGTATTTATATACATCAAAGGAGATGGGCAAGATATATGAGCCAGCAGTGATCAATGGAAAGTCACAAAAAGACTTTCATATCCGAATGAGAGTATGGACAAATCGTATTGATGTAAGTGCGATCATAATGACAGTAGCAATCGCAGTTGCACTGATGGCTATTATTCTGATTCCATTAAAACTTCCAGAAAAATGGAATAAACGATTTAGTTGGATATTATTTATTGTGAATCCGTGGATCGCATTTTATATGGTTGAGAAAGTGTTTTATAATCCGATCAGCATTATGAAGCCACTGACATTTGCTTTAAATGTGCTGTGGTATTACATTATATATGCAGTATTGCTGATGCTCTTTAACCGTATTAAATGGGCACTGATGATAGGAAATATTTTCTTCTACGGTGCAGCGATCGCAAATTATTTTGTACTTGCATTTAGAGGAAATCCAATCACACCAGCAGATATTTATGCGGTTGGAACAGCGATGGATGTTGCAGATCATTATGTACTAAGTTTTGATAAACCAGCCATTATTGCAACGATCATTTTACTTGGTTTATGTGTGATCGCATGTAAATTAGAAACTTTCAAGGCATTTACGATCAAGAAACGACTGGTTGCAATTGTTATCACGGCAATAGTGATAGTTGCAAGTTCCGTTCACATGACAAAAGTAGATGATCTTGCCAAAAATGGAATCAAAGTTAATTTATTTAACCAGAAAAATGGATATTTGAAAAATGGATATATTTTAAGCTTTATTTTAAATGTTCAGTATACTCTTGTTTCTCAGCCAGATGGATATAATCCGCAGACGGTAAATAAGATTGCAGATAACTATCAGGTAACAACAGGAAAGAATAAAACTTTAAAACAAAAACCAAATGTAGTCGTGATCATGAATGAAACATTTGCAGATTTAAATGTAGTCAATCATATTAAGACCAACAAAGAGGTTATGCCGTTTATTAACAGTTTAAAAGAAAATACGATAAAAGGGCATATGCTTGTATCTGTATTTGGAGGAGGAACAAGCAACTCAGAATATGAATTTCTGACAGGAAACTCTGTATCAACATTGCCATTAAATGGTAATGCTTATACACAGTTTATCAAACATAAAGTGCCAAGTCTTGCATCGCAGTTAAAACAGGAAGGATATGATACGATGGCATTCCATCCATATAAAGCGAATGGATGGAATAGAAATACGGTATATCCATTGCTTGGATTTGATAAATTCATTGACGAGACATCTATGAATCCAAACGGAGAAAAATTCCGTGGATGGTATTCTGATTCTGAGGATTATAATAAGATCATTGATGTGTTTAATAAAAAGGAATCAGGGAAACCACTATTCTTCTTTAATGTAACGATCCAGAATCATGGTGGTTATTATGTCAAAGATACCAAATTTAAAGAAGAGATCAAGATTCAGGATGAGAAAGCAACGGATACAGCAAACCGTTATCTGTCACTGATCCATGAGTCAGACCGTGCGTTTGAAAAGATCATCAACTATTTTAAACAACAAAAAGAACCAACGATTGTTGTAATGTTTGGAGATCATCAGCCAAAACTTCCGGATTCTTTCTATGAATTATTATATGGAAAATCTTTAAATAATTTAAGCCTTAAGGAATTACAGAAGAAATACAAGGTGCCATTTATCATATGGGCAAATTATGATATTGATGAAGCTTCTGATATGGAAAATGTCAGTGCAAACTATCTTTCCAGCATGATGCTTGAGCAGACAAACTTAAAATTATCAAGATATAATGAATATTTGTTAAATTTAAGAAAGACAATACCAGCGTTAAATGCGAATGGTTATGTGGATAAAGATGGAAAAGATCATGAATTTTCTGAAAAGAACAAATATACAAAACTGATCAATGAGTATCACTATCTGCAATATAACAGTTTGATGGATACAAAACATGTTAGTAATACATTATTTTCCGTAGGAAATGGTAAGTAATATAAAAAATCAAAAGAAAATATGTAGAAATTAAAAGCTTTAGGCACTCTGTCTTGACAGAGTGCCTAAAACGATATAGAATGAAAGTTGTTGCTGTGTAGTATTTAAGATAAGTACGACCACACAATAAATACAAGAAAAAGTCAAATAATTGATTTTATTAGGAGGATACACATATGGTAAAAGCAGTCGTTGGAGCCAATTGGGGAGACGAAGGAAAAGGTAAGATTACAGACATGTTAGGTGAAACATCCGATATTATCGTTCGTTTCCAGGGAGGAGCAAATGCTGGTCATACGATCATCAATGATTACGGTAAGTTTGCGTTGCATACATTACCATCTGGGGTATTCTACAACCATACAACAAGTGTGATCGGTAATGGTGTGGCATTAAATATCCCTGTATTATTTAAAGAGATTGAAGAAATTGTAAGCCAGGGGGTTCCTAAGCCTAAGATCTTAGTATCAGATCGTGCGCAGATGGTAATGCCTTATCACATTTTATTCGATCAGTATGAAGAAGAACGTCTTGGAAAGAACTCATTTGGATCAACAAAATCCGGTATCGCACCATTTTATTCAGACAAATACGCAAAGATCGGATTCCAGGTAAGTGAATTATTCGATGAAGAAGAAGTGTTAAGAGAAAAAGTAAAATCAGTATGTGAGAAAAAGAATGTTATGTTAGAGCATTTATATCACAAACCACTTCTTGATCCAGATGAATTATACAATACATTAATGGAATACAAAGAGATGGTAGCACCTTATGTATGTGATACATCATTGTTTTTACACGAAGCGATCAAAGAAGGAAAGAATATCTTATTAGAAGGACAGTTAGGATCACTAAAAGACCCTGACCATGGAATCTATCCAATGGTTACATCATCTTCTACATTAGCAGGATATGGTGCGATCGGAGCAGGAATTCCTCCATATGAGATCAAGAAAGTTGTAACAGTTGTAAAAGCATACTCAAGTGCCGTAGGAGCTGGGGCTTTCGTAAGTGAGATCTTTGGAGATGAAGCAGATGAACTTCGCCGTCGTGGTGGAGATGGTGGAGAATTTGGAGCAACAACAGGACGTCCAAGAAGAATGGGATGGTTTGATGCTGTAGCTACTAAATACGGATGCCGTATGCAGGGAACAACAGATGTTGCCTTTACAGTATTAGATGTACTTGGATATTTAGACGAGATTCCAGTATGCGTAGGATATGAAATTGACGGAGAAGTAACAACAGACTTCCCAACAACAGGAAAACTTGAGAAAGCAAAACCAGTTTTAGAAGTACTTCCAGGATGGAAATCTGATATCCGTGGAATCAAGAACTACGAAGATCTTCCAGAGAACTGCCGTAAGTACATCGAGTTTGTAGAAGAGAAGATTGGATATCCGATCACATTAGTATCCAACGGACCAGAAAGACATGATATCATCAGACGTGGTTTTGAGGACTAAATTTTAAGGACAGCCAATATGAGCAGAGAGAAAGCAGATAAAGAAGAGAAGAAAGGCTTTAAGAGAGAAGCTTTAAGCTGGGTGATCTGTATTGTGGTGACCATTCTTCTCACAGAATTTATCTTGAATTTTGTAATTATCAACGCCAATATTCCAAGTGGTTCGATGGAGAATACGATCATGACGAATGACAAGCTGATTGCTCTTAGGACCTCTTACTGGTTTAAAGATCCGAAAAGGGGAGATATTATTATCTTCAAGTATCCAGAGGATGAAAGGGAATGGTATATTAAACGTGTGATCGCTCTTCCAGGAGAGACTGTGCAGGTTAAAGATGGTAAAGTCTACATTAACGGAAGCAGTAAACCACTTAGTGAACCATATATCAAAGAAGAACCAGTAGAAGATTTTGGACCATATACAGTGCCGAAGAATGGATATTTTGTTATGGGAGATAATCGGAATAATTCAAATGATGCGAGAGAATGGGATATACACTATGTTTCCAGAGACGAGATCTTAGGAAAAGCGTGGTTTCGATATTACCCATCAATCAAACGGATCAAGTAACAGATGAAGAAAGGCAGGAAATACTATCATGGATACAAAGATCATTAATGCACAGAATGCACCAGCAGCTGTTGGACCATACTGCCATGCAGTAGAAGCAGGAGATTTTGTGTTTACATCCGGACAGATTGGTTTAGATCCACAGACACAGGAGTTAAAAGAAGGTGTCGCTGAACAGACAAAACAGGTGTTAGCAAATTTAACAGCAGTATTAAAAGCATCTGATCTTACATTAGACAATGTTATCAAAACAACAGTATTCTTAGCAGATATCAATGATTTCGCAGAGATCAATGGAATTTATGAAGAAGCTTTTGGAGATAACAAACCAGCAAGATCATGTGTACAGGCAGGAGCTCTTCCAAAAGGAGCACTGATCGAGATTGAAGTTATTGCAGTAAAATAATAACAAGAAAATAAAAAGTTCCGATAATGGATAAACAGATTCATTACCGGAACTTTTTTAGTTTTATATAAAATAAATATTTTATTTTAATAATGCTAATAAACGATCATTATCTTCTTTTTTCTGAATACAGAAACGAATAAATTCACCATCAAGTCCATGAAAACTCGCACAGTCGCGGATCATCAGACCTTCTTTGATACATCGTTCAAACATTTCAAAAGAAGTAGTTCCATCTAAAAGTTTTACAAGAATAAAGTTTGCATAAGCCTTAAAAACCTTAAGATTAGGACGTTTGGATAAAATATTCATACAGCGGGAACGCTCAGAATCAATATAATCTTTCGTCATTTTGATATAATCCTTATCCATAAACATTGCTTCTCCGGCAAGGGCAGCCAGTGTGTTGATCGTCCATGGATTTTTGATGCTGTTCATACGTTCAAGGAAAGAAAGGTTTCCACAGATTCCGTAACCAAGACGAAGTCCTGGAGCACAGAAGAATTTGGAAGTTCCGCGAAGAACCATGAAATTATCAAATTTTGTAGTGAGAGAAACCGCTGAGATCTTTTGGATATCGGGGGCAAATTCTACATAAGTTTCATCAATCATAACAAAGATATTATGTTTTTTACAATGTGCAAGGATTTTTGAAATTTCCTCCGTATTCAGAGCACTAGAGGTTGGATTATTCGGATTACATATTGCAAGAAGATCAACACTGTCATCGAGTTTTGCAAAAAGATCATCAAGATCTAATTGAAAATCAAGATCTTCTCTTAGATAATATTCTTCTACATGACCACCAACAAGATCGATCTCTCGTGTATATTCGGAATATGTAGGAGATAGAAGCAGTGCGTGTTTTGGACGTAATAGTTGCATTGTAAGACTGATCATCTCGGTTGCACCATTTCCAACAATGATATGTTCCATTGGGACATTACAGTATAGTGAAAGGGTAGAACGAAGTTCCTTGTAATCACGGTCAGGATACTCGCTGATACATTCAATATGAGATGCCATGCTTTTCTTCAATAAAGGTGAAATTCCTAGAGGATTGACATTTCCTGCAAAAGGAATGATCGTCTCTTTTTTGATTCCATAATAAGCTTCGACTTTCTCAAGATCACTTCCGTGAAATTCTTGTTTTTTTTCTGACATGGTAATTCCTCTTTTCCTTTAATATTGTGTCGAAATTTGGTATAATGAATACTAATTGAAATTATGTATTATTATACCCACAAAATCTTTTGGTTGGCAAGGAGCAGAATAAGAATATGTCAGAATCATTAGAAAAGTTTACAAGTATTGCGAAGGAAGATCATCAAAGAGCTAAAACGCTCTTTTTTTCTGAAGCATTTAAGGAAGAATTTCTGAAAGATAAACAAAAAGAAAAACAACTATATCATCAGCTGCTGTTGGGAAGAAACAGAGATCAGATCTTAGAAGAATTTTTACTAAGTACAGACCAGAAATCACCAGTATTGCTTGATGTAACAAAAACAATGTATCATGCAACAATTGCAAATTTAGATGAACCGCTGGAAATTACGATAAGGAAGGATGGATGGGGATACATTGCAGGAAGAGTTAAGACAGAAGGAAAGTTTATCACTCTTCACAAAGATACATTTCATGCTGAAGATTTTGAAGATGGACAGATGGCTATTTATGTGGATCTTAAAACAATACCACGAGATGGAGACAGAGACCATTTAATCGTGCAGACTGTCTATCAGACGATCGAGATTGAAGTGATATACAAAGAAGAAAAAAGTGAAAGAAAAAAGGAAGAAGAGTTTAGACAAAAGAAACTTTATGAATTATACATTGATTTTTGCAGTGGAAGGATTCGCTTGGAGCAGTTTGCTGAACGTGCAAGATCTGTACTTGATAAGATGCCAGATCATCCGGTAAGAAATCGGATTTATGATCTTATGAAACTTCATTTGGATATTCTTTGTGGCAAGGAAGATCTAAAAGAGCACATTCCGGAAGATGCAAAGAAGGAATCGCTTGAAATCTGTCAGGGATATGTCTGGTATCTGCAGGCATGTTACGATAAAGAAGATGATACGATAGATGAAGCCAGAGAAGAGATGAAAATTCTCTATGAAAACAGCGATGATATCAATGTTAAAGGATATTTGTTCTGGTTTCTTATGAATTTAAGTGAAGATTTGATGAAAGATTCAGCACTTCGAATGAAACAGATCAAAGAATTATATCAGGAGGGATGTCAAAACCCTCTGCTTCGTTTTGAAGGCTGCTGTATTTTAGGGGAAGATGAACAATTATTAACATGTATAGATTCTTATGAATTATGGGTACTGGAATTCGGTGCACAGGAGAAGATTTTAAATACAAGATTGATTGGAAAGTTATGCTTTCTTGTTTCAAGAAATAAGATATTTTCAGAAGAAATCTTATGGTTATTTATGTGTATATATAAAGAATATCCACAGACAGATGTGCTGCAGGCAATTTGTGCCATGATGATTCAGGGAAACTGTATGGATGAAGACTGCCATCCATACTATGAGGAAGCATTGCAGCGAGGTGTACAGCTGATTGGATTACAGGAAGCATTTTTAAGAACGATTCCCAAAGGAGAGTACCCATTACTGCCAGAAGAGATTCTTATGTATTTTACATACAGCATGAGTCTTGGGGCAGAAGAACAAAGCCGCCTGTTTGCCAATGTAGTACATAACAGACGCAACTATCATAAGATCTTTCCGAATTATGAAGAACTGATTCGTACATTTTTAAGAGAAGAACTGCAAAAAGGACAGATCAACGAAGATCTTATTTTACTGTATCGTTATTATTATGAGGAACTTCTTCAGAATGAGGTGTCCAGACAAAATCTTGGAAATGTTGTGTTTGTACAGAAGCTGATATGTGATAATGAATTTATTCAGAAAGCAGAGATCAGTCAGGAGTGGAAGAAAAATCTGGACGTCTGCTATCTGTCAGAGCCTAACCGCTATGTAGAAATCTTTGACCAGAATGCAGCATTTATTTTCTTTGACAATGAAGGAAATCGTTATATTGGATCCGTTGCGTATCAGTTAAAACCAGTTTTTACAAGAGAACAGATGGAGATGTATTGTGAGAGTGCGGATGGAAATAATCCACATTATGTTATGTATAAAGCAGCAGGATTTGGAATAAGAGAAAAGCTTAAAGAAGAAGATTTCCCAGTTGTGCTATATGCATTAAAAAGCAGAAACTTAGATGTTGATTATGAGCAGGAATTGTTTGAGAAAGTTCTTGAGTATTATAAAGCACATGAATTGCAGAAAGAATTGCAGAATGCATTGTCTTATGTCGAATGGAAGAATTTAAAAGATGAGAACAGAAGACACATGATTGGATATTTTATTGCTGCAGGACTGTATGAGGATGCACTGAAAGGAATTGGACAGTACGGATATCAATTTCTTGACAAAGATCAGTTAAAAGAGATCTGTTTGTATGCACTTACAACATTGAGTAACAGACGGTCAGATCTTTTGGTAGAAATGTGTATGGAATCTTTTGAGTTAGGCAATGAAAATAACGAAGTGATCAAGTATCTGCAAAAATACTTCCATGGAACAAAAGAAGAGATGTTAGCTGTATTTGATGCAGGACAGAAAGTCAGTATGTATGACAGAGTATTTGTGGAGAGTGTGCTAAGAGCATGTATTGCAGATGGCGTGGATGGAACTGAATTTAAAGTGTTTGAAGAATACTTAAACCAGTCAGAAACAGACAAAGGTCTGATCAATGCAATGTTGGTGGAATATGTAAATTATGCATATGATAATAAGCAAGAACTTCCAGAGAAATTTTACGAATTGATCGGAGAGAAGATTGATCATGGGAAGATGGACTGGATGTACCAGCAATTGTATCTTGATTACTACAAAGATAAGAAAGAACAATTATCTGAGCGAAGTTTAAAACGTATTGAAAAGATCAAAGACTATCAGATCATCAGGAGAGATCATATTCTGCCTGTACTATTTGAATATGTTGATGTGATCTCACTGCCAAAATATCTTTGTGCTGAAACATTTGTACAGTTTTATGCAAAGAGCAGTGCCAATGTAGTATTTCATTATATGGACAGTGACAATGGGCATTGGATTGAAGAGCCAATGAATGAGTTACTCCCTGGATATTATGTTTTGTCCCTGGCAGTCTTTTATCATGAGCTGTCAGACTGCTATGTTAGTGTATCAGGAGAGTTAAGAAGATACAGAGAAGATGTGATCATATCAGACCATATGAAATACAGCAAAGGCAGCAGATTTTATGAATTAAATGAACTTTTAATTCATCAGCAGGATGAAGATGTTCAGAAAATGATGGAACGTTATGCAGTAAAAACAATGATGACACAGATGGTAAAACCAATGACAGAGGAATAAAATATGCAGACAGCGATACATTTTGAAGGAGATCAGGCATATATATGTGTATCTGATCATGGAAAAATTAAAGAAGAAGAGCCTGTTTCCTATGGAAGATCGAGAGTAGAATTTGTGATTCAGACTGCCAAGGCACAGGAAGAAGGAAAAATCGCAGTTGTTTTTGATGATGCAACAGGAAAGATCGTAAAGGATGCAGAAGAACAATGCATTAGATCTGGATTGCAGCAAGGACAGGTAAACTTCTTTACAAAAGAAGAAGCAGCACTTGGGGTTGTGTTATTTCGAGGAGACAATTTGGCAAAAGGAAACACAGGAATTTTTGACTACACAAGAAAACATTTTGTATATTATGAAGTAAAGAAACAAAAAGATTCAGTGATCGTGGAAGCAAAAGACTACACAGAACAGATCAAACATGCTGTTACAGACCAGGAAAAAGATGCAGCATTTTTAACGATCATCAAACAGGCATTGGCCAGAGGAATTACAACGACGATCTATTTATGTGGAGAAGGATTTGATGGAAACTGGTTTAGTCAGTCAACCAATGCTCTTTGTATCGGAAGACGAGTGTTTATGGGAAAACATCTCTTTGCATCTGGAGCGGCGTATTTGTGTGCAAACAGACAAGGAGAACAAAAAGTTCCGGCAACCGTAAATCATACAACGATCAGTCAGATTGGTCTGGTTGTTCATCATCATGGCAGGGATATGTTCTGCCCACTGATCATGGAGGGAAAACCATGGGAAGAGAGCAGAGGTGAGATGGAAATCTTTGTATCTGGAATCAATGGCTTAAGCTTTGAAGTAAGAAATCGTTCTGGAATGAAAAAAGCATCTATCCGTATGCCGCTTGATGGAATGAAAAAGGATGCAGATATTGTGTATAAATTAAAGATACAGGGAGAATACATAAAAGCAGATCAGTGCAAGATCAAGATCACAGATCTTGGATTTGGAAAGATAAGACCGGCAAGTTATCAGACATGGCAGCAGATCATTTATCTGGAAAGAGGTGATTATAATGAGTAAGATTGTTTTGTGTGAAACAAAACCTGCAAAAACAGCGTATACGATCCATAAGATCAATCGAAGTTTTCAAAGTTATGAAGAACTTTGCTGGCTGTTGGAACATTATCTGATCTTCTTTTTAAGTGAGGGGATTGATCGTTCATTAAAAAATTATTTAAAAGAATATCTGAATCTGGAGATTAAGAGTGAAGATGCAGTCCAGCAGGTAAAAGAAATCATAAATTTTCAGAATTATTTTACAGCAGATGAAAAGATTCAGTTTCAGCAGAAGATAAGGACAACTTACTTATATTCCGCTGCAAAGAAACAAAAGCTTCTGGCAGATATGTACCTGAAACATCATTTATATCTGATGGCACTAACATCTTATCAGAAATTAGAGATGGTCTCAGGAAAATTAAATCCAAATGAACAGATGCATGTATGGTATCACATGGGATTATGCCAGAGTAGAATGTTTTGTTTTGATGAGGCAAAAGAATCTTTTCGCAAAGCATTGATGCTAAAACCAGAAAAACAGATTCAGGAAGCGTATTTTATGATATCTTATCTAAGCGGGGATGAAAAAAGCTTTATCGAAGATGGAAAAGCAGTTTCTTTTGACGAGGAACACTGCAAAACCATATATGAAAACCTCAAAGAATGTGAAAAAGAGATTTTTGAGAAAGAACAGTTTGATAAACTGGCGAAAATAGATTATCATAGAAAGAAGGCAGATAAAAGCATGACCCGCCGGTTAGTAAAAACAACGTTAGGGAAGTGGAAAGATGAATACAAAGCAGAGATTATCTAATGACCTGTTAAATGATGGCGAAATCATCATAGAAAAACGTTTTGTAAAATTGTATGAATCAGAGATTGATAAGATTGATGAACAGATCAGTGATCTTAAGAAACTTGATCAGAAAGATTTTGATGCAAAAGGAGAAGTGGAAGAGAAAGCAAGAGCCTATTACCGGGCATTTGCAAGAGAATTTTATGATGTCTGTGAGGGACGAGTCAGTGATGATGAGTTCTTTGATCTTTGGGAACGCGAAGAAGAATTAAAAACAGGGATCAATTCCATTAATTCGCTGGAAGGAGAACAAAAACAGCTGGAGAAAGAACTTGCACGTGCCAATGAAGAAGAGATTTCCATGGATGGCAGGATTGTGGCAGTTTATGAAAAGAAGAAGAATAAGAAAGCAATATTGATTTCTTTTTGCCTGATGGCTGTTGCGGCAGTTTGTGTGACAGGATTTTATCTGTATCATTTCACAGTGCCAGTCAAGCAGTATGCATGGCAGCTTGCGTGTGCGGGCGTGATCGTGGTATTATTCCTACTAATCTTATTTCAATCACACAAGAAAGTTTCTGACCAGTTAAAGCTGTTAGAGATGATGGTTACTCACAAAGGTCATACAGGAAAACGGCTGGAAGATGATAAAAGAGAGATTGGAAATGATCTTAAATTCTACTATGAGAAATTTGAGAACGTATTTTCATATATTTCCCCAGAACAGTGGAAATTATTTGATTTTTGTGGTAAAGTGTCAGCCAGATTAAGATTTAGCGATGCAATCATTGAAGCGTCCGCTGATCTGGAACAATTATTAGACAAGAACCAATGGAAGACATCTGGATTCTGGATGTATCATCCAAAGGTTTTATATAATCTGATCAAACGAAGGGATTATCTGAATGCATTGAATCAGAGAAAAGATATATGTAGCAAGGAATTGATTCGTCATGAGCAGATTTTAGAAGGAATCGGTGAACAAGCAGATTCCGAAACTATAGAAGGAGTTTAGAGATGAAGAAAGAACTAGAAAAAACCTATGATCCAGGTGCGATTGAAGAACGCCTGTATCAGAAATGGCTGGATAACAAGTATTTCCATGCAGAAGTAGATGAGACAAAACAACCATATACGATCGTGATTCCACCTCCAAATATCACAGGAAAGCTTCATATGGGACATGCGTTAGATGAGACACTTCAGGACATTCTGATCCGATTTAAGAAGATGCAGGGATATAATGCATTATGGATACCAGGAACAGACCATGCAAGTATTGCGACAGAAGTAAAGATCATCAATGCACTGAAAGAAGAAGGAATCGAGAAAGAAGATCTTGGAAGAGAGAAGTTCTTAGAACGTGCCTGGGATTGGAAAGAAGAATATGGTGGAACGATCATCGAACAGATGAAGAAACTTGGATCTTCCTGTGACTGGGATCGTGAGAGATTCACGATGGATGAAGGATGTTCTGAAGCAGTCAAAGAAGTTTTCATTAAATTATATGAAAAAGGTTATATTTACCGTGGATCAAGAATCATCAACTGGTGTCCGGTCTGCCAGACATCTATCTCTGATGCGGAAGTAGAATACGAAGATCAGGCAGGGCATTTCTGGCATATTAAATACCCAGTTGTTGGAAGCGAAGGTGAATATGTAGAAATCGCAACAACACGTCCAGAGACATTATTAGGAGACTCTGCAGTTGCAGTTCATCCAGATGATGAAAGATATACACATTTAGTTGGTAAGATGTTAGAATTGCCATTATGCAACCGTCAGATTCCAGTTGTAGCAGATGAATATGTAGACCGTGAGTTTGGAACAGGTGCCGTTAAGATCACACCAGCACATGATCCAAATGACTTTGAAGTTGGAAAACGCCACGATCTGCCAGAGATCAATATCTTAAATGACGATGCAACGATCAACAAGAATGGTGGTAAATACGAAGGTATGGATCGCTATGAAGCAAGGAAGGCCATTGTTGCTGACTTGGAAGAACAGGGATATTTAGTTAAGATCAAAGAACATGAACATAACGTAGGAACACATGACCGCTGCGGAACAACAGTTGAGCCTATGATCAAGCCACAGTGGTTTGTGAAGATGGAAGAACTCGCAAAACCAGCGATCGAAGCTGTGAAGAACGGAGATCTGAAATTCGTACCAGAACGTTATACAAAGACATATCTTCATTGGTTAGAGAACATCCGTGACTGGTGTATTTCCAGACAGTTATGGTGGGGACACAGAATTCCAGCATATTACTGTGATGAATGTGGAGAAGTTGTCGTAGCAAGAGAAACACCGGAAGTATGTCCTAAGTGTGGATGCAAGCATTTCACACAGGATGAAGATACATTGGATACATGGTTCAGTTCTGCATTGTGGCCTTTCTCAACACTCGGATGGCCAGAGAAGACAAAAGAATTAGATTATTTCTATCCTACAAATACACTGGTAACAGGATATGATATCATCTTCTTCTGGGTAGTCAGAATGGTATTCTCAGGATACGAACAGACAGGAAAGAGTCCATTTGACACAGTACTGATCCATGGATTAGTTCGTGATGAACAGGGACGTAAGATGAGTAAATCCCTTGGAAATGGTATCAATCCATTGGATGTCATTGCACAGTATGGTGCAGATGCCTTAAGATTTACACTGATCACAGGAAATGCCCCTGGAAATGATATGCGTTACACAGAAAAACGTGTCATTGCAAGTCGTAACTTTGCAAACAAGATCTGGAATGCATCTCGTTTCATTATGATGAACTTAGAGCAGGCTGATTTCTCTGATGTTACATTAGAAGATCTTACAAGTGCAGACAAATGGATCTTATCTAAGTTAAATACACTTGCCAAAGATGTTACAGACAACATGGAGAAATACGAACTTGGTATCGCAGTTCAGAAACTAAACGACTTCTTATGGGAAGAATTCTGTGACTGGTATATTGAGATGGTAAAACCTCGTCTGTACAATGATGAAGACCAGACAAAGGCAGCAGCACTTTGGACATTAAATACAGTTTTAACAGAAGCATTAAAACTGTTACATCCATATATGCCATTTATCACAGAAGAGATTTATTGTAATTTAACAGATGAAGAATCTATTATGTTAGCAAAATGGCCAGAGTTCAAAGAAGAATGGAACTTCAAGGCTGATGAGAAGGCTGTAGAGACGATCAAAGAAGCAGTCAGAGGAATCCGTAATGTTCGTGCAGAGATGAACGTATCACCAAAGAAGAAAGCACAGGTTTACGTGGTATCTGAAGATGCGGAGATCAGAGATATTTTTGAACAAGGGAAAGTTTTCTTTGCTACACTTGGATATGCAAGTGAAGTTATCATTCAGGATAACAAAGACGGAATCGGAGACGATGCAGTATCAAGTGTGATCGCAGGAGCTGTGATCTACATGCCATTTGCAGAATTAGTTGACATTGCAAAAGAGAAAGAACGTCTTGCAAAAGAAGAAAAACGTTTAAATGGCGAGATCAAACGTTGCGAAGGAATGCTTGGAAATGAAAGATTCGTAAGCAAAGCGCCTGAAGCGAAAGTTCAGGAAGAAAAAGACAAACTTGCCAAATATCAGCAGATGTTAAAACAGGTCAAAGAACAGATCGCAAGAATTTCATAAAGATCAGAAGTGGATGATAAAACGAGGTTTTGAAAAATGAAATTTACATTAGATTTACACACACATACAGTAGCCAGTGGACATGCGTATTCAACAGTACAGGAGATGGCAAAAGCAGCGGCAGATAAAGGATTGAAACTTTTAGGAATCACAGAACATGCACAAGGAATTCCTGGAACATGCGATGAGATTTATTTCCATAATATGCGTATTATTCCAAGGAAGATGTACGGGATTGATCTGATGTTTGGCTCTGAGATCAACATTATCGATCATGATGGAACTTTAAGTATGGAAGAAGAAATTATTGAGAAGACATTGGATATCCGAATTGCGGGAATCCATCTTCCATGTTATGAAGTTGGAACCGTCACGCAAAATACGAATGCCTATGTAAAAGCGATCGAGAATCCAATGATCGATATTATCAGTCATCCAGATGACAGCAGAATACCGATTGATTATGAAACGATCGTAGATGCGGCAAAAGAAAATCATACATTATTAGAGATAAATAACAGTTCCTTGGATTCTTTGTCATCAAGAGTTGGAGCATGGCAGAATCTGCAGATCATGATTCAGATGTGTAAAGAGAAGAAAGTGCCAGTAGTCGCAGGGACAGATGCACATTTTTCAAGTGCGGTTGGCGTATTTGATCATGTGGAAGTCTTATTACAAGAGATGAATTTCCCAGAAGAACTAGTAGTGAATCGCTCTGTAGATGTGTTAAAACAAGAAATTTTACAACATCGTGAAATCCGAAAGATCGGGAGAGATTAAAAATAGAAACATCCATCGAGAATTAAAGTTCAGATGGATGTTTTTTTACTTTATTTTTCAGATAAAATGTAATAAATAATGTCAGCACAATAATTGGCAACATCAGTTTTTGCAGATAAGAAGCTATCTCCTGGAGTAAATTTTGAATAACAATTGTTTTTATCGGCACGAATGATACTCGTAGTATCCACAAATGACTTCATACTTTTATGGATCACAAGATCTTCCATAGGGAGGTAATAATAATTTTTATAATCTTTGAGGTAATGTTTTAGATGACCATTTTCCAAAGGACATGTAAGTATAGCATTTGAATGATCAAGAGTCAGAGATATGCCAGACTTTTCGTAATTGCAGCTGACAGGAATCTGTATATCAAGATTCAGATGAGCAACAAAATGATCATTTTCAATAAAATAGGATGATAAAGTAAATTCTTTATCAAGCAATGCGGGATAAGACATCAACGAATAAATTTTATGTAAACCGATAAGATCTTCGAGGTTATGTAAAAGTAGCGATTCTTTATTCTTGATCTCTCCATTCTCAAGATAATCCTGATAAGTTTTGATAAGTTTTTTTCCAGAAAGTTTGTCGGTTCGTTGAATTCCTAAATATTCTTCCAGATTCTTCTGCCGGAAATTCTTTAATCCCCACAGATTTTTATAAGGTTTTAAAATTTGATAAAGATCAAGATGTTCATACTGATCAAATGATGCATTGATCTTAAACTCCTTGATCTTCGATGTCAAAAAAGGAAGATCAAAGGTTTTGCCATTAAATGTAATCAGTGTATTATAAGGTTGGATAAATGCAAGAAAATCAGTTAAGATCTGTTCCTGAGATAGTCCGTCTTCATTAAACCATTGTGTTACATTTCCATCCATATCACAGCATCCGATCACAGTAATCGCTGAGATATCAGCACTCAATCCAGTTGTTTCTATATCAAAAAATAAAGATTGTTGTATGTTATGTTCCATAAAAATCCTTTCTGTGAACAAGAATCATATCCACAGATTTATTATATCGGCTTTTGATCGGATTTGCAATGAATGGAAAACCAGAGTATGACACTCCATCATATGATCATTTAAGATAAGAACATACGTACGGATTATTTGTGAATTCTGATCCAATAGACTGGACTGTTAAGACATGATAAGGTATAATACGAAACGAATGGAAAAAGACAGAATAAGGAGAAACCAAATTGATTTCATATATAAAAGGAATACTAGAAGATATGTCACCAGGGATGGTGGTTGTGGATAATCATGGGATTGGGTACCAGATGATGGTTCCGATGAGAGGAGAATCTTTTCCTAAGATCGGACAAGAAATCAAGATCTATACCCATATGCATGTAAGAGAAGATGATGTCAGTTTATTTGGCTTTTTATCAAAAGAAGAAAAAGAAGCATTTGAACTTCTGATCGGAGTCAATGGGATCGGACCGAAGGTAGGATTGTCTGTATTATCAACGTTGTCCGTTTATGAACTTAAGATGGCAGTGATCAGTGAAGACGTCAAGACAATTTCTAAGACCCCGGGATTTGGACCTAAGGGAGCGAAGAAATTGATCTTAGAATTAAAAGATAAGTTAAGCTTTGAAGAATTAGAAGAAGATGGTGTGGGAGCAGAGATCTTTGATACATCTGCAGACAGCAGTGATTCTGTGATGATCACGATTGAAGGATTAGTAAGTCTTGGATATTCAAAAAGTGAAGCAGCGATCGCAGTTAACAAGGTAGAAGATGCGAAAGATCTCACCCCAGAAGAACTTCTTAAAAAAGCATTGAAGAATATTATGATATAGATAGAGGGTAATTATGCAAAACAGAATGATTTCCACAGAACTTGTGGAAGAAGATATCAAAATTGAAAATCATCTGCGCCCACAAATGTTAAGTGATTACATTGGACAGGAAAAAGTCAAAGAGAATTTAAAAATTTTTATTGAGGCAGCCAAAAGTCGAGGAGAATCTTTAGATCATGTACTGTTTTACGGTCCCCCAGGATTAGGAAAGACAACACTTGCAGGGATCGTAGCAAATGAAATGGGTGTACATTTGAAAGTAACAAGTGGACCAGCGATCGAGAAACCAGGAGAAATCGCGGCAATTCTTAATAATCTGCAGGAAGGAGATGTCTTATTTATTGATGAGATTCACCGTTTAAATCGACAGGTAGAAGAAGTTCTGTATCCAGCAATGGAAGACTATGCCATTGATATATTAGTAGGAAAAGGACAGGCTGCGAGATCGATCCGGCTGGAACTGCCAAGATTTACATTAGTCGGGGCAACGACAAGAGCTGGAATGTTAACAGCACCGTTAAGAGATCGATTTGGAGTTGTAAACCGCTTGAATTTCTATAACAGTGAAGAGTTACAGACGATCATTGAACGGTCTGCAGAAGTCTTAGAGATTGGGATCGATCCAGAGGGTGCATTAGAGATTGCAAGAAGATCCAGAGGGACACCAAGACTTGCCAATCGTTTATTGAAACGTGTGCGAGATTTTGCACAGGTAAAATACGATGGACAGATTACATTAGAGATTGCAAGAGATGCACTGAATCATTTAGAAGTTGATACGATCGGGCTGGATCAGACAGATAGAAATTTATTAAAGACGATGATGGAGACATTTGAAGGAAGACCAGTCGGACTTGATACATTAGCAGCAGCGATTGGAGAAGATTCAGGAACGATCGAAGATGTGTATGAGCCATATCTGATCCAGAACGGATTGATTCAGAGAACACCAAGAGGAAGAGTTGTAACAAGAAGTGCATATGAGCATTTTCATTTACCAATACCAGAGGATAGATAACAGATGAGAACAAAGAACAGACCAATTGAAGTATTAGCTCCAGCTGGTTCCATGGAATGCCTAAAAGCAGCAATTCTAAATGGAGCGGATGCCGTCTATTTAGGTGGAGAGATGTTTGGAGCCAGAGCTTATGCCGGGAATTTTAATAAGGAAGAACTATTAGAAGCAATCGATTACGTACATTTGTATGGTAAAAAATTATTTCTTACAGTCAATACTCTGATGAAAGAAGAAGAACTTCCATTACTGCCGGGATTTTTAAAACCTTTTTATGAGCAAGGACTGGATGCGGTGATTGTACAGGATTTGGGAGCTGTATCCGTGATCCGAAAACACTTTCCGAAACTTGAGATTCATGCGAGCACCCAGATGACGATCACAGGGGTTCATGGAGCAAGGATCGCAAAGAAAATGGGTGCAAAACGAGTTGTTCCAGCAAGGGAATTATCTTTGGAAGAGATTCAGGAGATTAAGGATGATACAGGACTTGACATGGAATGTTTTGTTCACGGAGCATTATGCTACTGCTATTCAGGACAGTGTTTTATGAGTAGTATGTTAGGTGGAAGAAGTGGGAATCGTGGGCGATGTGCAGGAACATGCCGTCTGCCATTTTATCTTGACGGGACAAAGAATACAAAGAATGCGTATCCATTAAGTTTGAAAGATTTATGTACCATTGAACATTTACCAGAGATTTTAGATCATGGAGTGGATTCCTTAAAGATTGAAGGACGCATGAAAGGTCCAAGATATGTCGGGGAAGTCACAAGAATCTACCGCAAATACGTAGATCTTTATCTTTCAGAAAAACCATATAAAGTAGAATCCGAGGATCTGAAAATCTTGATGGAAGTATTTAACCGTGGGGGATTTACTGGCGGATATTATAAAGAATATCATGGAAAAGATATGATGAGTATGAAACGGCCAGATCATCAGGGGTTATATGTTGGGAAGATCAGCAAGCTTATGAAAGGTAAGATTTCTTTTACGGCCCAAGAAGATATCCACAAAGGAGATGCTTTGCAGATCCGTATCAATTCAGAAGAAAAAGTAGAACTTACCAGTCCCTCTGAATTTAAAGCAGGCAGCAAGGTTGTTTTAAATGGACAGAAAATGAAGAAACTTCATGAAGGCATGGAAATTAAAAGAACCTTGAATCATCCAATGATCGAACGGATTGATGAAGGATTAAAGCAAAAAAAGAAAGAAAATCTTAAGGGAAAAATCATAATTCAGAAAGATCAGTGTGCTAAACTCATTCTCAAAGACGGAGAAAATCACGTAGAAGTAATTGGTCCAGTGATCGAAGAAGCGAAGAAAAATGGTGCCATGCCAGCAGATATTGAGAAGCTTCTTAAGAAAACAGGACAGACCCACTATACATTTGAAGAATTAGAAGTTGATCTTGGAGAGAACTTGTTCGTACCAGGTTCTGTGCTCAAGAAACTAAGAAAAGAAGCATTTGCACAGATGGATCAGACAAAGATTTTAAAATACAGAAGAACTTACGAAGATCCAGTCAAAGAAAATGATGTAGCAAGCAGTCAGGAACAGGAAGACAGCAAGATACAGATTGCAGTTTCTATGGAGAACCTTGAGTATCTGGATATTGTAACAGAAGACAGGGAAGTAATGAAGATCTATCTTTCATGGATGGAACTCAAACAGCAGGAGGATCCACAATCTATCCTGAATAAAATAAAGACTGCAGGAAAACAGTGTTATCTGATGCTTCCACAGATTGCAAGAAAACGTCAGATGGAAGAATTAAAGGCAAAGAAAGATCTTATATTTACAAATGAAATTGATGGGCTGCTCGTACGCAATTTAGAAGAATTTTCATGGTTGATCGAAGAGGGATATCAAAAGGAAATGATCGCGGATTACATGTTTTATGGATATAACAAAGAGGCTGTCAAAGAATATCAAAGATTATCAGGTATTCAAATTCGAATGACGTATCCATCGGAATTAAACAAAAAAGAGATGGAACAGTTAGAACTTCTGAATGCGGACCTGTTCCTCTATGGTTATCAGCCATTGATGGTGTCTGCACAATGCGTGAAGAATAATCTTCGAGGATGTGATAAGACTCCATCTTGGCTGACATTAAAGGATCGTTACAATGCAAACTTCTTCGTTCACACAAGTTGTTGTGACTGCATCAATGAGATTTATAATGGAAAACCATTGTGGGTTGGAAATGAAGCAGGAATTCTTAATGATCTTCATCCATCCGTGATCCGTTTTCATATTACAAGAGAAAATGAGGTGCAGGTCAAGGAGATTTTAAATGCAGCGAAATCTATACAGAAAGGGGAAAGAGCTTCTCTTGCCACAGAATATACGACAGGGCATTTAAAGAGGGAAGTTTTATAAAACCATATGATAGACATTATTACTACGATAGCAAAATATCTGATCATCATTATGTGTCTGATCTATACACTGTCATGTTATACAGTATTTCGTCCAAAGAATAGAGATAGAAAGGAAGACCTGTTAGACAATCAGGTCATCTATATGTTTGTATTTTTGTTCTTATGTTACATGGTACTGTTTTTGCAGAAATTTGAATTAAAGATCTTGATCTTTTTTGCGGCACAAGTGATCTTTTTCGAGATTTTGATGATCGTATTTCCGAGAATCTATAAAAGATGTTCAAGACCGCTGATCAATAACACCTGTTTTTTGTTAGGAGTTGGGTTTGTGATATTAACAAGATTATCATTTGATCTGGCAATGAAACAGTTTGCGATCGCGGCAGGAAGTGTGATCGTGACAAGTTTTATTCCATTGATGATGCATAAGATCACGATCTGGAATAAATTTGGATGGCTTTATGCAGGGGCAGGATTTTTACTGTTGTCTACAGTATTCGTGTTTGGCATCAACAAGTATGGGGCGTATAACTGGGTCAGCATTGCGGGACTTAAATTTCAGCCTTCTGAATTTGTAAAGATCATCTTTGTGTTCTTTGTTGCAGCACTGCTTTCTAAGGCAAAGGAATTTAAAGATCTGGTAAAGATCACAGTGATTGCAGCATTTTATGTATTAGTGCTTGTTGTTGAGAAGGACTTAGGCGGAGCGTTGCTTTATTTTGTGATCTATCTGATGATGCTTTATGTTGCAACCGCAAAAGCAAGTTACTTATTTGGCGGTTTGGCAGCAGGATCTGTGGCTGCTATTATTGCAGATAAGATCTTTACTCATGTACAGATCCGTGTAGCGGTATGGAAAGATCCGTTTTCCATGATCGAAGGAAGAGGACTTCAGGTCTGTCAATCCTTATTTGCTATTGGAACTGGAAGCTGGTTTGGAATGGGGCTTGGAAACGGACGGCCGTTTGATATTCCGGTCAGGGAATCAGACTTTATCTTTTCTGTGATCTGTGAAGAATTTGGTGTGATCTTTGGAATCTGCCTGATCTTCGTTTTAATGAGCAGTTTTATCCTCTTTATGGATATTTCCACAAGAAGCAGAAAATTGTTTAACAAATTGTTATGCCTTGGATTCGGAGTTTGTTTCTTATTCCAGGTATTCTTAAGTATCGGTGGTGTGACAAAATTCATTCCATCCACTGGAGTTACGATTCCACTCGTAAGTTATGGAGGAACCTCTGTGATCAGTACTTTGATCATTTTTAATATCATACAAGGATTACATATGTTAGCAGATAGCGAGGAAGAAGAATATGAGCATATTAAGGCACAAGAATCAGAAAAACAATATACAAGACAAAACAACCGAAAGAATCAATAAGATAAAGAAGAAAAAGAAAAAAAGAGCAAATCGCCAGATTCTGCAGATTACTTATATATTTGTTGTAGCATTTTTGGCATTGATCGCTTATATTGCACATTTTGTTGCGGTAGATAGTAAAAATGTGGTCACGAATGCGCATAACCGGAGATTACAGTCTATGGCAGAGAAAGTAGTACGAGGAAAGATCATCAGTAGTGATGGAAAAGTGCTGGCACAGACACTTACTGAAAATGGATCAGAAATCAGAGATTATCCTTATGGCAGAATGTTTGCACATGTTGTAGGATATAACGATAAAGGAAAGTCAGGACTGGAATCTGTATGTAATTTTGATCTATTAAAATCGGATGCGAACTTGATGACACAGATCACAAGCAGCTTAAAAGGTGAGAAAAGTATAGGGGATAATGTATACACAACATTAAATACCAAAGTTCAGAAAGCAGCATATTATGCCTTGCAGGGACAAAAAGGAGCGGTTGTTGCGATGGATCCAGAGACAGGAAAGATCTATGCAATGGTATCCAAACCAGATTACAGACCAGCTTACGTCAAAGAAAACTGGACAGAATTAAATACAAGCAAGAATTCTTTGTTGTTAAACCGTGCAACGCAAGGATTATATCCGCCAGGATCAACATTTAAAGTTGTGACGGCATTAGAATATATGAGAGAACATAAAAACACATATAAGAATTTCAAATACCATTGTACTGGATATACAACGGTTGGAACTTTAAAGATTCATTGTTATGGAGGAGAAGCACATGGAACGGTGAATCTTGAACAGGCAATCGAGAAATCCTGTAACTGTGCGTTTGTGCATATGTCAGAAGAGATCAACAAAGGAAAACTCGCAAGTCTTGCAGGAGATCTGATGTATAATTCGAAAGTTCCGATCAATCTTCTTGCAAACAGAAGTCGTTTTGTTCTTGATAAGAAATCAGGAACTAATGAGATGGCACACACTTCGATCGGACAAGGTCAGACTTTGATCACACCACTTGAAAATGCGATGGTCATGTCTGTGATCGCCAATGATGGAGTTGTGATGCAGCCATATCTGGTAGAGAATGTCAAAAATATTGACGGTGGAGTGATCAAGGAAACAAAAGCATCAAAACTATCAGAACCTTTAGAGGCATCGGAATGTGAGACATTAAAGAAAATGTTGAGAAAAGTTGTCACAAAGGGAACTGGAACAAGAGCTTATTCTTCACACTATAATGTATATGGAAAGACAGGATCAGCAGAATATAACAGCGCGAAAGATTCCCACGCATGGTTTATCGGATGTGCCGAAAGAGGCGGGAAAAAGATCGTAGTCAGTGTTCTTGTAGAGGGTGGAGATTCTGGAGGACGAGTTGCGGCGCCAATCGCAGATAAAGTATTTCATGCATTTTTAGATTGATGTTTTCAAAAGAGTAAAACAGATAGCAGTTGAAATCAGTTCACAATCCATGTATAATATTTGTCAGAGAAAGACACACATACTTAGGCGAATAAGATCGTTTAAGAGACAGGAGGTTGTAACTGGTGACAAAAGCAACGAGCTGTGGTGGTGTCGTAATATTTAGAGGAAAGATTTTGCTGTTATACAAAAGTTATAAGAACCGATATGATGGCTGGGTACTTCCGAAAGGTACTGTTGAGCAAGGAGAGACTCACGAGCAGACAGCACTTCGTGAGGTAAAGGAAGAGACAGACGCGGACGCATCAATTATCAAGTATGTAGGGAAAAGTGAATATTCTTTCTATTCATTTCATGAACAGATCATAAAGAGTGTACACTGGTACTTGATGGAATCCGAGAACTATCACTCAAAACCTCAGAAGGAAGAGTTTTTTGTAGACTCAGGGTATTACAAATTTCACGAGGCTTACCACTTATTGAAATTTCCTAATGAGAAAGAGATCTTAAAACAAGCATATGATGAATATAAAAAGTTGAGATCTGCGAATCGTTGGGGTAAGAAAACAAGATAAATGAAGGAAAATCAGAGATATGATCAGAAGATATTTCTGGTTTTCTTTTTTTAAAAAACATATACAGCAAAGAAATTATGTATAAATCTAAGTATCTGCCACTAAACTATAACAAACAGGTTTGAGGTGGATGCATGCAGAAATGGAAAGTGATACTGCTCGTTGCAGCAATACTCGTTCAAAGCTTTCATTGTCCAGTCATGGCAAGAGAGGCAAGATTTTTAGAAACAGCAGCACCAGTACTTGATCTTTCAGCAAAATCAGCAGTAGTTATGGAACAGGAAAGCAAGGAGATCTTATTTGCGAAAGATAAGGATAAAGAACTTGCACCAGCTAGTGTAACGAAAATAATGTCCTTGCTGCTTATTTTTGAAGACTTAAAGCAAGGTAAGATCAAACTTACAGATACGGTTACAGTCAGTGAACATGCAGCATCTATGGGCGGCTCTCAGGTGTTTTTAGAAACAGGAGAGAAGCAGCAGGTACAAACATTGATCAAATGTGTTGTGATCTCAAGTGCGAATGATGCAGTTGTTGCATTGGCAGAGCATGTCTGCGGAAGTGAGGAAGCGTTCGTATCAAGGATGAACAAAAAAGCCAGAGAGCTTGGGATGAAACATACGACATTTCAAAATGCCTGCGGGCTTGATGCAAAAGGACATGTGACAAGTGCATATGATATTGCGTTGATGACGAGAGAACTTGCACAAAGATATCCAGAAGTTTTTAAATATACAAAGATCTGGATGGATACGATCATACATAAAACGAAAAAAGGTGAGAAAGAATTTGGTTTAAGTAACACAAACAAACTGATCCGCCACTACAATGGATGTACAGGAATGAAGACTGGAAGTACAGGGAAAGCAGGATTTTGTCTAAGTGCAACTGCAACAAGAAATAAGATTCATATGATTGCGGTAGTGATGGGGTGTGAAAGCTCTAAAGCAAGGATCAAAGATGCAAGAACTCTTTTGGACTATGGATTTTCAAACTGCCAGCGGATACACAGCGAAACTACAAGAAAAGAAATCGGAAGGATTCCAGTACAAAAGGGTCAGAGATCAGAGGTATCTTGCCAGGAAAAGGTGACTGCTGATCTGATCGATATTAAAACACAGAAGGGAAAGATTGTGAAAAAGATCAAGATAGATTCTGTGAAAGCACCAGTGAAGAAAGGACAGAAGATTGGTGAGATTCAATATAGCAAAGGTAATATTATGATCCATAAAGAAAAGATCCTGGCACAAGAAACAATAAATAAGGCAGATTTTTTGACACAGATTAAAAAAATTTCCACTCAATATTTCTTGATTTTAAGCCATTTTTTGTAATAAGTCCACAAAATTTCTTCACGATGGAAAATGAAAGAATTAAATTTTTTCTTGACGCTCTATATAATGAACTCATGAAGCAAAGAAACACAGATTCAAAGGAGGATTATAATGAGCGAATCTTGGTTAAATCTTGAAGGAAAAACAGTCATCGTAACTGGTGGAGCATCTGGAATCGGAAAAGCAGTTGCACAGGGATTCTTAAATGCAGGATCTAACGTAGTCATTTCTGATATGGCATCTGAAGCACCAGAGATGGACGAAGCAGCAGGAAAATTACTGTATGTGAAAACAGATGTTACAAAAGTAGCAGATGTTGAAGCAATGGTAGAAAAAACCAAAGAAACATTCGGAACGATCGACGTATTAGTAAACAATGCCGGAATTAACATTCCTCGTTTGTTAGTAGATCCAAAAGATCCAAAAGGACAGTATGAATTAGATGAAGCAGTATGGGATAAAGTTTGTAACGTAAACTTAAAAGGTGTATTCTTCTGTGCGCAGGCCGTTGGACGTGTGCTTGTTGAAAAAGGTGAAGGAGTTATCATTAACATGTCTTCTGAAAGTGGTCTGGAAGGATCTGAAGGACAGAGCGTTTACGCAGCAACAAAGAACGCTGTAAACTCTTTAACAAGATCTTGGGCAAAAGAACTTGGAAAACAGGGAGTCAGAGTTGTCGGAGTAGCACCTGGAATCATGGAAGCTACAGGACTTCGTACAATTGCTTATGAATCAGCATTAGCATATACAAGAGGAATCACAGTAGATGACTTAAGAGCTGGATATTCTAAAACATCTACAATTCCACTAGGAAGATCTGGTAAATTATCAGAAGTTGCAGATCTGTGTGTATATCTTGCAAGTCAGAGAGCTTCTTATGTTCATGGAGTTACAGTGAATGTAGCAGGAGGAAAAACAAGAGGTTAAAAACAATTAACCTGTATCAATAGAAAAGAGGATCAATATGAAACAGCTTTTTAACAATGAAAACAGAATCGCAGTTATTTTAAAGAATATCGAAATGCAATCTGTTTGCAGTGTAGAAAGCCTCGCGGCAAAGCTTGATGTGTCGCAAAAAACGATCCGCAATGACATTAAGGAATTGAATTGCCTGCTTGGAGGATACGCATGTATCAGCAATAACAAAGGAACATGTAAACTGATCGTGTTTGCACCGAAAGGTTTTACAGAAATCCGCAATAAGATTTACAAGCAGGAAGACCTTTTTAATTCAAGTCATACAAGAATGGCATATATGTTCTGGCAGCTGATGCATGCCGAGGAACCGTATCTTACCGATGATCTTTCTGAGGAGATGAAAGTTGCCAGAACAACAACGATCGGTGATCTGAACCGATTAAGAAAGGCAATCGAGAAATACGACCTGAAGATCAAAGGAAAAGCAAATACAGGACTGGCTCTTTGTGGTGATGAGTTTAACATTCGCCTATTTATCTTAGAAAATATTTATGAACAACTGTATTTAAATTTCCCACTTGGACAGACAATTCGTGAAAAACTATATGATTTTCAGGAAAGATTATCGATGGATGCCCTAGGGTTTGGTTTCTTTTACAGATTTTTTGTTGTGATGATCCAGAGAATGGAAAGCGGTCATACGATCAAAAAGCTGAAGCCGAAATATGAAGAACTATACGAAAGTTCAGCATATATGATCGTGGATGAGTTCCTTAATGAAATTGAACAGGTCAAAGGATATAAGATATCCAAAGAAGAGCGATTGTTTTTAAGCATATCTGTAGCAGGAATGAGAACACCGGCAAATACAGCAGAGATCGAGCAAAAGATCAGTATTTCGGAAGGTGTTGCAGATCTTATCATTGAAATTTTAGATCGGATCAAAGCAGAACTTAATGTAACAGTTGTAGCAAATGAATTATTTGATGATTTTGTCTATCACGTATTTTTTATGATCAACCGGCTAAAATATGGCTTCCATATTTATAATCCGATGGTTGATAATTTCAAGAACAAATACAGTGTAGCCTATAAGATGGCGGAGATTGCAAAAGGTGTTTTGGAAGAACGCATAGGAATCGAAATGACAGAAGATGAGATGGGATTTCTGGCTGCTTATTTTGGAGTGTTTTTATTAGAGCAGGAACCAGAAGAGAAACGATGCAAGATCGCGATCGTTTGCGGATCTGGAAAGATCATCGGACGTCTGATCGAGAATCAGTTAAAGAAAGTCTTTGATGTAGAACCGGAATTTGAATTTTTCTATGGTATCTTCGATGAAAATCGCAAAGATGATTTTGATTATATTGTTACGACGACAGAATTACATATGGATACGAAAACCCCGATTGTTTTTATGGATGAAGTATTCGATAGAGAATATATTCAACGTAAATTTGAAAATATGAGATATCTTTCTGAAGCAGGACGAACGATCCGAAAGGGAATAGATTCTTTGTTTATGAACTTATTAGATGAAACGAGATTTTTTGTTCTGGATCAAGAAAGTTCATATGATGAGAATGTTGATCGGATGGCAAGGGCACTTACCAATCAGGGAGAACTTGATGCAGGATTTGCCCAGAGAGTGAGAGAACGTGAAAAATATTCAACAATGGTTCTTGACCAGAATATTGCGTTTCCACATACAAAGAATATGCTGCCAAAATTAACATTGGCAATGGGTGTATTTCCAGATATGTTAAAAGATGATAAATACGGAAATATCCGGATCATTATTTTACTGGGAATCCCTGAATCAATGGAAGATGACACAGTACTTGTCAGATTGTATGATGATATTTTGTCGATCGGCAAGAAACCGGATGTCATTCCTAAGATCCAGAAAATGGAAAGCTACAGAGAATTTCTTCTCTATATTGCAGAAGAAAATAATATATTTGAGTAAACGAAAAGGAGGAAGACGATGTCATTTATGGTCATAGCTGTGGCGATGCTTGCAGCATTTTGTCTGCAGTTTTTATTTCAGATGGTGCAGATGAAAAGTTTTAATAAATTTTATACAAAACTTCGAAAAAAAGGCCGGGTTGCCATAGGAAAGGCAAAAGGCGGTTTTCATGCAGGTGCGATCGTTATGTTTGCGATCGATCAGGATGGAGTGATCATAGATGGTTGCTTTATGAGAGGATTTACAATGCTTGCACGATTTAAAAACTGGGATTTCTTTAATGGAATTGATGTTGGAACGATTAAAAAAGATGATTGTGCAACGATCGGTGTATCCTTAAGAAGAGCAGTGCTTAATGCTTCCTCAAATTACAACACGATTATGAGTGGAGGCGAAGTCTTAGAAAAGCCGAGTCTGTTTACAAGAATTGGAGACAAGATTTACGGTGTCAATAAGAAAAAAGCCTGAAATGAAAGGAGAATTATATGAATATCATTATTAAAGGTGCATCAGGATTCATGGGATTGTTTGATACAGGTGCAGAAACATTTGTAAGCTGGGTGTCAGGAATCGTACCAAAGGTATTATTACTGTTAATCTTAATGAATACGATCATCGCCCTGATTGGACAGGAAAGAGTTAATAAATTTGCTAAAGTATGTTCAGGAAACGTAATCCTTGCATATGGAGTATTACCATTTATTTCAGCATTTATGTTAGGAAACCCAATGGCATTATCAATGGGTAAATTCCTTCCAGAAAGAATGAAACCAAGCTATTATGCATCAGCTTCTTATCATTGCCATACAAACAGTGGAATTTTCTCTCATATTAACCCAGGTGAAATCTTTATCTACCTTGGAATTGCACAGGGTGTTCAGAAAGCTGGATTTGATATGACAGAATTAGGTCTTCGTTATATGTTAGTTGGTCTTGTTATGAACTTCTTCTCAGGATGGGTAACAGACTTTACAACAAAGATGGTTATGAAACAGCAGGGAATCGAATTAAGTAACGAATTGAAATAAGATGGATTTACGAGTATAATTAGGAGGAAAAACTATGTCAGAATATAGAGCGATTACGATCACACAGGGAAGCGGTGGATTTGGTGGTCCATTAACAGTAGAACCTAAAGAAGGAAAAGATGTATTATTATATATCACAGGTGGTGGAGCAGAACCTGATATCTTACCTAAAATCGTAGAATTAACAGGATGCCGCCCAGTTAACGGATTTAAGACATCTGTTCCAGAAGAAGAGATCTTCCTTGTGATCATTGACTGTGGTGGAACACTTCGTTGTGGAATTTATCCACAGAAGAGAATTCCAACGATCAATATCAACCCAGTTGGAAAATCTGGACCAATGGCAAAATATATTACAGAAGATATTTATGTATCTGGTGTTAAAAATGATAACATTGCATTGGCAGATGGATCTGCAGCACCTATTTCAGAAGCAGCACCTGCAAAAGAAGAAAAAGACTTCAAATACAGCGCAGATAAGAAAGTATCTGAAACAATGGGAAGCTCATCAAAATCAAGCTTTATCCAGAAAATTGGTATGGGAGCTGGTAAAGTCGTTGCTACTTTCAATAGTGCAGCGAAAGAATCTACAAACACAGTACTTCATACGATCATTCCATTCATGGGATTCGTATCATTGCTGATCGGTATCATTCAGGGATCTGGATTCGGTAACTGGTTTGCTAAATTATTACAGCCATTATGTGGAAATATCATTGGACTTGTAATCTTAGGATTTATTTGTTCTATTCCATTCTTAAGCTGTCTGCTTGGACCTGGAGCTGTAATTGCTCAGATCGTCGGAACATTGATCGGTGTAGAAATTGGTAAAGGAAACATTGAACCAAGCCTTGCACTTCCAGCATTATTTGCAATCAATACACAGTGTGCTTGTGACTTCGTTCCAGTAGGACTTGGACTTGCAGAAGCAGATCCTGAAACAGTAGAAGTTGGTGTACCAGCTGTACTGTACTCAAGATTTATCACTGGTGTACCTCGAGTTATCGTTGGTTACTTAGCAAGCTTTGGATTATATGCAGCAAAATAAAAATAATTATTAGTGAGAAAGGAAAGTAGTATTATGTATCAGGTAACGATTAAAGGAAAAGGAGCTATGGTAGACGCATTTAGAGAAGAAGGGATCTTCGTTACATTTGGTGATAACGCACCAGATACTCTGAAAGATTTCTGCTATTCCATCGATGTAAATCCAGTAGATGGAGAAGTAACTCCTGGATGTAAACTTGTAATTGACGGTAAAGAATTCAAGATTGTAAAAGTTGGAGAAGTTGCCAACGAGAATCTGAAGAATTTAGGACATGTTACATATAACTTCGGTGGAGAAGACGCTGAGTGTCTTCCAGGAACTATCTGCATGGAAAAGGCCGAGCTTCCAGCACTTGATATCGGAAGCACGATCGCAATCGTAAAATAAGGCTGCTTTCCAGACAGTAATATTATAATGAGAAAAAGAGGATGTCAGAATCTGGGCATTCTCTTTTTTTGTACAATATTCCTAAAGATGTTGTGCTATGGGTTGTTTTTTTTTGCTATATCTAGTAAAATAGGAAAAAGACATTTACGAATCAGAAGATGGATTGGGAAACAGAGAGAAGGAGTGTTTATGATTCCTTTATGGATATGGATCATAGCAGTGCTGTTGGTTGTGGGGATTGCCGTGGCAGTGCTTTTAAGCAGTTATGAAAATAAGAGATTGACAGTTGAATATTACGAAATAGAGTCAGAAAAGATTCCAGAAGCATTTGATGGATATCGGATCGTGTTTTTAACAGATCTGCATTGTGCACAGTTTGGAGAGAATAATCAGGAATTGATCGAACGAATTGATGAATGCAGACCGGATATGATCCTGGTTGGAGGAGATATGGTAATAAGCCGCGAATCTTCGAATGAGGAAGTGCCGCTTGCACTGATGAAAGAGTTATCTGCAAAGTATCCGATCTATTATGCGGATGGAAACCACGAACTGAAACTTGCAAGGAATGAAGAAATCTTTGGTGTGCGTTATAAAGATTATGTTCATAGTCTGAAAGAGTATAACATACATCACATTTCGAATGAAACGATCGTAATTCAGTCAGAGACTGGATTTATTTCTTTAACTGCGTTTGATCTTGAGAAGAAATATTATCAGAGATTTCATGTACCGCGCATGCCGCTTTCTCATATGGAATCTGTGGTAGGAAGTTCTCCAGGAAACATTTTTCATATTTTATTAGCACATAACCCAAACTATTTAAAAACATATGCAGATTGGGGCAGTGATCTTGTCTTAGCTGGTCATTTCCATGGAGGAATGGTAAGAATTCCGAAATTTGGAGGTGTGATCTCACCGCAATTTCAGATTTTTCCAAAATACGATGCAGGAGAGTTTCATGAGGGAAAGACAACGATGATCTTAAGCCGTGGACTTGGAAACCATTCCATCAAATTAAGATTGTTTAATAAACCAGAGATTTCATGCATTGAATTAAAGAAGAGAGACTGATTTATGGGAATAGATATTAAGGTAAATGCATTTGAAGGACCATTAGATCTTCTGTTGCATCTGATCGAGAAGAATAAAGTGGATATTTATGATATTCCAATCTCTGAGATCACAAGCCAGTATCTTGATTATATCCGCTCTATGGAAGAGGAAGATCTTGATGTGATGAGTGACTTTCTCGTTATGGCAGCCACATTATTAAAGATCAAGGCGAAGATGTTGCTTCCAGTGAAGGAAGAAGAGGAAGAAGAAGGAGATCCGAGAGAAGAACTTGTAAGAAGACTGATTGAATATAAGATTTATAAATATGCCTCTTTACAGTTGAAAGAACGAGAGATGACGGCAGAGAAGAGTTTTTTTAGATCACCAGATATTCCACCGCAAGTACTTGCATACAGAGAAGAGATCGATCCTGTGCAGATGTTATCAGAGGTAACTTTACAGAGGATTTCTGAAGTTTTTCAGTTTGTGATGAGAAAACGACAGGATAAGTTAGATCCGATCCGAAGCGAATTTGGGGAGATCAAGCAGGAAGAGATCAAATTAGAAGATAAGATCACGGAAGTGTATAATTATATTATACAATATAAAGAAGTGAACTTTTATGACCTTCTAAACGAACAGGAGACAAAAGAAGCAGTGATCGTCACATTTCTGGCGGTTCTTGAATTGATGAAGACAGGAAAGATTTACGTTCAACAGGAAAATATCGAAGATGATATTTTCATACGGGCACTGGAGTAATGAATTTATGAAGAATAAACTTGCAGCGATCGAAGGAATTTTATTTTCGATGGGAACAAGTGTGACAAGGCGGCAGCTGATGGAGGCACTTGAGATAGATGATGAACAGTTTGATGAGTTGATCAAACTGTTACAGACAGAATATGACAAAGAAGAGAGAGGAATCCGGTTATTGGAACTGGATGATGCTTATCAGCTTTGTACCAAAACAGAATATTATGGATCATTGATAAGAATTGTGAATCATCCAAAGAAACCAAGGCTTACGGATGTAATGCTTGAGACTTTATCGATCATTGCTTATAAGCAGCCAGTAACGAAACAAGAGATTGAAGCGATCCGAGGTGTGAAATGCGATCATCCGATCAACAAGCTGTTAGAATACCGGCTGATCAAAGAGGCTGGACGGCTGGATGCGATCGGGCGTCCGATCTTGTTTCGTACGACAGAAGAATTTTTGAGATGTTTTGGAGTAAAATCAACAGATGATCTTCCAGTTGTTGGAGAAGAACAGGTGGAAGATTTTAAAATACAGGCTCAGGAAGAAGTGAAATATACACTAGATGAGACTAATCTGGAAGAAGAGATGGAGGAGATATAGTATGGGCAAAATGACAGGAAATGAATTTCTGGTAAAGGCATTACAGGAAGAAGGCGTAGAGAAGATCTTTGGATACCCGGGTGCGTGTGTCATTGATATTTTTGATGAAATCTATAAGCAGGATCAAGTAGAACTGATTCTTCCAAGACATGAGCAGGGGTTGATCCATGCGGCAGATGGATATGCAAGAGCTACAGGAAAAGTTGGTGTCTGTCTGGCAACAAGTGGACCAGGTGCCACAAACCTTGTTACAGGAATAGCAACAGCGAATTATGACAGTGTGCCATTGGTGTGTTTTACAGGACAGGTTGCCACAAATCTGATCGGTAATGATACATTTCAGGAGATCGATATTGTCGGAGTTACAAGAAATATCGCGAAATTTGTTATAGTTGTCCGTAAAAGAGAGGATTTGAATCGCCTGATCAAAGAGGCATTTTATATTGCAAGAACAGGGAAACCGGGACCAGTCTTATTAGATCTTCCAAAAGATGTGATGGCAGAATTAGGAAGTGATGAATATCCAGAGGAAGTCAATATCCGTGGATATAAACCAAACACGAAACCACACCATGGACAGATTCTTCGTGCAATGAATATGATCTATGATGCGAAACGTCCATTATTCTTAATTGGTGGAGGTGCGAAGATCGCAGGGGCACAAGAAGAGATGTGCAAATTAATGGAAACATTAAAGGTTCCAGTTGTTACAACGATCATGGGACGAGGAATCGTACCAACAAATCATGAATTATATTATGGAAATATTGGTATGCATGGAAATTATGCTGCAAATCAGGCAGTAAATGGTTGTGACCTGTTGATTTCCATTGGAACAAGATTTAATGACCGAATTACAGGAAAACTTGGAACATTTGCATCGGATGCCAAGATCATTCATATTGATATTGATACAGCGGCGATCTCTAAGAACGTTACAGTTGATGTGCCATTGGTAGGAGATGCAAAAGAAGCCATCGCATTAATGTTGTCTATTGCAGAAAATGAAGAACCATGTAAAGTAGATGAATGGCTGTCAAGAATGAATGAATGGCATGAACAAAAGCCATTAGTAATGGAAGAAAAAGAAAAATTAGTTCCAAAACAGGTCATTGATGCGATCAATGAGTACTTTGATGAACCAATTGTTACAACAGACGTTGGACAGAATCAGATGTGGACGACACAGTTCTTACAACTATATGGAAGACGACAGATGCTGACATCTGGTGGACTCGGAACGATGGGTTATGGTCTTCCAGCAGCAATTGGTGCAGCAATTGGTAATCCAGGAAGAGAAGTTGTTTGTGTATCTGGAGATGGTGGATTTCAGATGAATTCCCAGGAGATCGCGACAGCTGTGATTCAGGAACTTCCTATTACAATCTGTATTTTAAATAATGGGTATCTTGGAATGGTGAGACAGTGGCAGGATCTCTTCTATGATAAAGCATATGCAGGTACATGTTTAAGAAGAAGAAAGAGTTGTGAACATCATTGTGATGGAGATTTTTCAAAATGTCCGCCATATACACCAGATTTTGTAAAACTTGCTGAAAGTTATGGAGCACAGGGGATCAGAGTCTTTAAGAAAGAAGAAATTATCCCAGCATTTGAGAAAGCAAAAGCGAAAACAGATGGGCCAACGATCATTGAATTTATCATTGAGAATGAAGAACTTGTTATGCCAATGGTGAAACCAAATGGATCTATCACAGATCTGATCATGGAACGTGGAGAAGAATAGGAGGAATGAAAATGGATAATCAGATGGAAAGAAGATGGCTTTCCTTGTTCGTAGAAAACCGTGTTGGTGTTCTTGCAAGAATTTCCGGACTATTCTCTGGAAAAGCCTACAATATACACAGTCTTACAGTTGGAGAAACAGAAGATCCAACAATGTCTCGTATGACGATCTGTATTGATGCAGATGAAAAGACATTTGAACAGGTCAAGAAACAGTTAAATCGAAGCGTGGAAGTTATTAAAGTTATTGACTATACAGATACATCGATCCGAACAAAGGAAATCATGTTTATCAAAGTGAAAAGTCTTACAGAGAAGCAGATGGCAGAGATCTTCCAGATGGCAGAAGTGTTCCGTTTCCTGATCAAGGATATGGGAAAAGACAGCTTATTAATAGAAGCAATTCGTACAGAGACAAAGAATGATTCTATTTTAAAGGTGTTTAAAGAACGTTATACAAATATTGAAGTAGTCAGAGGTGGTCCGGTAGCGATCGATTGTATCAGCATGCAGGATCGTTAATGATCAGAAGACAATAATATAGAAGAGAAAAGAGAGTTTGGCGTTTTAACGCACACACCAAGCTCTCTTTTTTGCGTGTACAGAAATAAGTTTTTAAAAAATATGGGGATTTTTCATAGGAATAAAAAGTTTTTTCTTTCAATGAAAAAATACAGGGATGTGTTAAGTTAGACATGTTGAAAGTGAAGTAAATTTAACAAAAAATCAATTTATAAAGAGTATAAATATATTTATATTGTAAAAATTGTTATTTTTTTCACGAAAAAATCAGGATTATTTCATAGAAAATACAAGAAAGTTATCAATTCGGTGAGAAAGTGTCATAAGTTATGTCGGATTGTGTTAAAAAAAATACAATCCGACAAGGGTATTGTATACATCAAAAAAATACGTATTTATGCGGTTTTTGGCACTTTGCACAATTTATTGAAAATCTTTTTAAAAAATAGCAATTGAAAATGAGAAAAGATTGTGATAGTATTAACATATCGGCGAGAGAGAAGATCGCCAAAGTATAATAATCAAGAATATGGAGGAAAATTGATATGGCAAAGAAAGTAGTTATCGCAGGAGCATGCCGTACAGCGATTGGTAAAATGGGTGGAGTACTCAGCACAGTACCAGCAGTAGACATGGGATCAATCGTAATCAAAGAAGCATTAAAGAGAGCAGGAGTTCCAGCTGATCAGGTAGACCATGTATACATGGGATGCGTTATCCAGGCAGGATTAGGACAGAACGTTGCTCGTCAGGCTTCCTTAAACGCAGGACTTCCAATTGAAACACCAGCAGTTACAGTTAACGTAGTATGTGGATCAGGATTAAACTGTGTAAACATGGCAGCACAGATGATTCAGGCAGGAGATGCTGATATCGTTGTTGCCGGTGGTATGGAAAGCATGTCAATGGCTCCATTTGCATTACCAAAAGCACGTTTCGGATATCGTATGAACAACGGAACACTGGTAGATACAATGGTTAACGATGCATTAACAGATGCATTCAATCACTATCACATGATGATCACAGCTGAAAACGTAGCAGAACAGTGGGGATTAACTCGTGAAGAATTAGATGAGTTTGCAGCAGCTTCTCAGCAGAAAGCAGTCGCAGCTCAGGAATCAGGAAGATTCAAAGATGAGATCGTTCCTGTAGAAGTAAAACAGAGAAAGAAAACAGTTATCGTAGATACAGACGAAGGACCAAGACCTGGAACAACAGCTGAATCTTTAGCAGGATTAAGATGCTGTTCAGGAAAAGAAGGTGGAATGGTTACAGCTGGTAACGCATCAGGAATCAACGATGGTGCAGCAGCAGTCGTAGTAATGAGCGAAGAAAAAGCTAAAGAATTAGGTGTTACACCAATGGCTACATATGTAACAGGAGCTCTTGGTGGTGTAGATCCATCTATCATGGGTGTTGGACCAGTAGCTTCTACAAAGAAAGCTTTAGCAAAAGCAAACTTAACAATTGACGATATGGACTTAATCGAAGCAAACGAAGCTTTCGCAGCACAGTCTGTAGCAGTAGCAAGAGATCTGAAATTCGATATGAGCAAAGTAAACGTAAACGGTGGAGCAATCGCTCTTGGACATCCAGTAGGAGCTTCAGGATGCCGTATCTTCGTTACACTGCTTCATGAAATGCAGAAGAGAGACGCTAAGAAAGGTCTTGCAACACTTTGCATCGGTGGTGGAATGGGTTGCACAACTATCGTTGAAAGAGACTAATTAATTATAGATAATTAGGAAAGGAGAATTCTTAGAATGGAATTCGTTACATATGAGCAGGATGGTTTTGTAGGTGTTGTAACAATCAATCGTCCAAAAGCATTAAACGCATTAAACAGTGAAGTATTAAAAGAGATCGAAGCAACTTTTGATGCAATTGACTTAGATGCAACAAGAGCCGTTGTATTAACAGGTGCTGGAGATAAATCTTTCGTTGCCGGTGCTGACATCGGAGAGATGAGTACATTAACAAAAGCAGAAGGAGAAGCTTTCGGTAAGACAGGAAACGATGTATTCCGCAAGATCGAAACATTCCCTATTCCAGTTATCGCAGCAGTCAATGGATTCGCTTTAGGTGGTGGATGTGAGATTTCCATGAGTTGTGATATCAGAATCTGTTCTGAAAACGCAATCTTTGGACAGCCTGAAGTTGGTCTTGGAATCACACCAGGATTCGGTGGTACACAGAGACTTGCTCGTATCGTCGGAGTTGGAAAAGCCAAAGAAATGATCTATACAGCATTTAACATCAAAGCTGAAGAAGCTTACAGAATCGGACTTGTGAATGCAGTATATCCACAGGAGGAATTATTAGCAGCAGCTAAGAAATTAGCTAACAAGATCGCATCTAATGCACCAATCGCAGTACGTGCATGTAAGAAAGCAATCAACGAAGGCCTTCAGGTAGATATGGATCAGGCAATCGTTGTTGAAGAAAAAGCTTTTGGAAGCTGTTTTGAAACAGAAGACCAGAAAGCAGGAATGGGTAACTTTTTAGAGAAAGATAAATCTAAGAAATTAAAAGTTGTTCCTTTCCAGAACAAATAATAATGAAATTTAATATATTTTCAGTCTGCGGTATTTTCTGCAGACTGGAAAAACACATAATAAAATAATTTTACAGGAGGAATTATAATGAAAGTTGGAGTAATCGGCGCTGGAACAATGGGTAGCGGAATCGCACAGGCATTTGCACAGACAGAAGGATATGAAGTATGCTTATGTGATATTAATGAAGAATTTGCAGCAAACGGAAAAGCTAAAATCGCAAAAGGTTTAGAAAAACGTGTTGCAAGAGGAAAAATGGAACAGGCAACTGTAGATGCTATCTTAGCAAAGATCACAACAGGTGTAAAAGATATCTGTACAGACTGCGATTTAATCGTAGAAGCAGCTATTGAAAACATGGAAATCAAAAAACAGACATTCAAAGAATTACAGGATATCTGTAAAGCAGATGCTATCTTTGCTACAAATACATCTTCTTTATCAATCACAGAAATTGGTGCAGGACTTGATCGTCCAATGATCGGTATGCATTTCTTTAACCCAGCTCCTGTTATGAAACTGGTTGAAGTTATCGCTGGTATCAACACACCAAAAGAAGTTGTTGATAAGATCAAAGCAATCGCTGAAGAAATCGGTAAAACACCTGTACAGGTTGAAGAAGGTGCTGGATTCGTAGTTAACAGAATCTTAATTCCTATGATCAACGAAGCAATCGGAATTTATGCTGATGGAGTAGCTTCTGTAGAAGGTATTGATACAGCTATGAAATTAGGAGCAAACCATCCAATGGGACCTTTAGCTTTAGGTGATTTAATTGGATTAGACGTTTGCCTTGCAATCATGGAAGTACTTTACAATGAATTCGGTGATACAAAATATCGTCCACATCCATTATTAAGAAAGATGGTTCGTGGAGGATTATTAGGATGTAAAACTGGTAAAGGATTCTACGATTACAGCAAGTAAGAAAAAGAGCTTTTCTTTTGCATCCGGAGATGGTGAACTCCGGATGCAGAAGTTAACTTTATAGAAATCATGATGGAGGAATAAAGAATGGATTTCACATTAAGTAAGAAACATGAAATGGCAAGAACTCTTTTCAAAGAGTTTGCTGAAAAAGAAGTAAAGCCTCTTGCACAGGACGTGGATGAAAATGAACAGTTTCCAGTTGAAACTGTAGCAAAAATGGCTAAAGCAGGATTCTTAGGTATTCCAGTTCCTAAAGAATATGGTGGACAGGGATGCGATCCATTAACATACGTTATGTGTGTTGAAGAATTATCAAAAGTTTGTGGTACAACAGGTGTTATCGTTTCTGCACATACATCTCTTTGTATCGATCCAATCCAGACTTTTGGTACAGAAGAACAGAAGAAAAAATATATCCCAGATTTAGCATCTGGTAAGAAATTAGGAGCTTTTGGTCTGACAGAACCAGGTGCTGGTACAGATGCACAGGGACAGCAGACAAAAGCTGTATTAGACGGAGACGAATGGGTATTAAACGGATCTAAGTGCTTCATTACAAATGGTAGCTACGCAGACGTTTATATTGTAATCGCAGTAACAGGTGTTGTTGAAAAACGCGGAAGAAAGATGAAAGAAATTTCTGCATTCATCGTAGAAAAAGGAACTCCAGGTTTCACATTCGGAACAAAAGAAAAGAAAATGGGTATCCGCGGATCAGCTACATATGAATTAATTTTTGAAGACTGCCGTATTCCAAAAGAAAATCTGTTAGGAAAACAGGGTAAAGGTTTCGGTATCGCAATGCATACTCTTGATGGAGGACGTATTGGTATCGCTTCTCAGGCTCTTGGACTTGCAGAAGGTGCTTTAGAAAGAACAATCGAATATGTAAAAGAAAGAAAACAGTTCGGACGTTCTATCGGACAGTTCCAGAATACACAGTTCCAGTTAGCTGATATGGCAACAAAAGTAGAAGCTGCAAAACAGTTAGTATACAAAGCTGCTATGGCTAAAGCTACTCAGAAAGTATACAGTGTTGAAGCTGCTATGGCTAAATTATATGCAGCAGAAGTTGCTATGGAAGTAACAACAAAAGCTGTTCAGTTACATGGTGGTTACGGATACATCAGAGAATACGATGTAGAACGTATGATGCGCGATGCTAAGATCACAGAAATCTACGAAGGAACATCTGAAGTTCAGCGTATGGTTATTTCTGGAAACTTATTGAAATAGGGAGGTACTTACCGTGAAGATAGTTGTTTGTGTAAAACAGGTACCAGATACAAAAGGTGGAGTTAAATTCAACCCAGATGGTACATTAGACAGAGGTGCTATGCTTACTATCATGAACCCAGATGACAAAGCTGGATTAGAAGCAGCACTTAGAATTAAAGATGAATATGGAGCTGAAGTTACAGTTCTTACAATGGGACTTCCAAAAGCTGACGAAGTTCTTCGTGAAGCTATGGCAATGGGTGCTGACAAAGGTATCCTTGTAACTGACAGAGTATTAGGAGGAGCTGACACATGGGCAACTTCTACTACATTAGCTGGAGCATTAAGAAATCTTGATTATGACCTGATCATCACAGGACGTCAGGCTATCGATGGTGATACAGCTCAGGTTGGACCACAGATTTCTGAACATCTTGATATTCCAGTTATCTCTTATGCAGAAGACATTAAAATTGACGGTGACAGCGTAGTTGTTCAGCGTCAGTATGAAGATAGATACCACATCTTAAAAGCTAAAATGCCTTGCTTAGTTACAGCATTAGCTGAATTAAACGAGCCAAGATATATGACTCCAGGTGGAATCTTTGATGCATATGATGCAGAAGTAACTGTTTGGGGAAGAAAAGACCTTAAAGATGTAGATGATTCTAACCTTGGTCTTGCTGGATCTCCAACTAAGATCGCAAAAGCATCTGACAAAGTAAGAAAAGGTGCTGGAGAAAAAGTTACACTTGATCCAGAAGAAGCAGTAGATTATATCATGGATAAATTAGCTGAAAAACATGTAATTTAGTGAAAAGGAAAAGTGGTGAATAAAATGGGTTTAGAAGAATATAGAGGCGTATACGTCTTTGCACAGCAGGTAGATAACGAATTAAGCGGAATCGCATTCGAATTACTTGGAAAAGCAAAAGACTTAGCAAAAGACTTAGATACAGACGTAACTGCTGTTCTTGTAGGTTCTGACGTTAAAGGATTAGTAGATGATCTTGCAAAATACGGTGCTGATAAAGTAATCGTAGTTGACGATCCAGAATTAAAAGAATACAGAACAGAACCATATACACATGCATTAGCATCTGTAATCAATGAATACAAACCAGAAATTATGTTAGTTGGTGCGACAGCAATTGGTCGTGACCTTGGACCTCGTGTATCTGCACGTGTTCAGACAGGTTTAACAGCTGACTGTACAGTTCTTGAAATCGGTGATTTCCCATTAAGAGCAATCCCAGGAAAAGAACAGAAACATAATCAGTTATTAATGACTCGTCCAGCATTCGGTGGAAACACAATCGCAACAATCGCTTGCCCAGACAACAGACCTCAGATGGCAACAGTTCGTCCTGGTGTTATGCAGAAGATCGATCCTATTGAAGGAGCAAAAGCTGAAGTTATCGAATACAATCCTGGATTTACTCCAGACAACAAATACGTTGAAATCGTTGATATCGTTAAATCTGTTACAGATACAGTAGATATCATGGACGCTAAGATCTTAGTATCTGGTGGACGTGGAGTTGGAGAAGAAGGATTCGGAATGTTAAGAGAATTAGCAGATGTTCTTGGAGGAGAAGTAAGCTGTTCTCGTGCCGTTGTAGATAACGGATGGCAGCCAAGAGATATTCAGGTTGGACAGACAGGAAAAACTGTACGTCCTAACGTATACTTCGCAATCGGTATTTCTGGAGCAATCCAGCATGTTGCAGGTATGGAAGAATCTGATATCATCATTGCAATCAACAAAGATGAGACAGCTCCTATCTTTGATGTAGCTGATTACGGAATCGTTGGAGACTTAAACAAGATCGTACCAGCTTTAACAGAAAAATTAAGAGCAGTTGTTAAATAATCAACTTTTGAGAATTTAATCCTTAAGTAGTCCGCGGTAATTTTATCGCGGACTTTTTATATGTATAAGGAAAGAAAACTATTATAAATATTAATAACTAAGAAAAAGATGATTGACATTATTTATGAATCATGATATTATATATGTAAATAAAAGTTCATATTTATTCATAGGGCAAACCTGTTGAAAGGCAGGGACGCAAAGCCAAAGGGTCTAAGGTCTTTTTAGAGATTATGACAGCCGGTTGCCACATTTAACATTAAGGGAATGTGATATGGATATTTTATCCTGATAGAGGCAACCGTTATAGATTATGAGATTATTCTATATACGGTTTTTTATTTTTAGGAAATAGGGAGCCTGAAGATAACATTTTGCCACGAGTAAGATATCAATGAGTGGATCCTATAGAGAATATGGAATTTTACATTTCTCACTGATTTGTTTTTGTGAAGGGGTTCGCAGAAAGAATCACTGACAGTGGGTTGCCAGTTTTATGTAGTGAGGATACATGGGGATTTTTCATATTAGCAGAAGTCATGGTGTAGGGAACCATGACTTTTTTGTTATAAAATTTTTTTCTGCGAACCAGGATTATCTTTTGCCTAAAAAGAGTCGATATGATAAAATACAAGGAATAAAAACAAAAAGGAGATAAAGATGGAACATATACAGAAAGACGATATTATCATCAGAAAAGGAATTTTACATATATTAGATAGTCATACAGGTTACCTTGGGCTATCCAGCCAGCTTCTTGATATGGGACCAGATCTTATGGAATTTGTCAGAGGGCATATTTTTAAGATTATGGAAAGTGATGATGCGAAAAGATGTCAGTTTGATGGCAGTGTTTCACCAATTTTAAGTCTGTTAGAAAGCATGGATGAGACCGATGACGAGAGTTTTATTGAGGCAACGAGAATACTTGGAGAAAATTTATTTGACATCATGTGTGATAGTGTTACAATCCCAGCAGGAGATTTACTTTGTGTTACATTTCAAGTTCAAAGTGTAGTTCATCTGGCATTGCTAAAAATGAATTATAAGGTGACATATGTGCATCAGGAAGAAGAAGATGTACAGGCAAATGATATCGTGAAACAAAGAGTTATGCCGACAGATTCGGCAAAACTTACAGAAGCAGTTATTATTGATCTGTCAGAATATAAAGTGCGATTGGTAGAAAAGAAATATGAGATGTTAAATGGAGATAAGATCAATTATCTGTCAGAACGTTTTTTACAATGTTATGCAGATCTTGCACCAAAAAAGAAATTTCAGATTTTAAATAAAGTCATCAATGATATCAACAATCATTATCCAGAAGATGGTATTGCAAAAAGGCTGGATATGAAAAGCCGTTTAAGAGAAGAATTTTCAGAGAATCAGGCGTTTAAAGTTAATGAGATCGGAGATAAACTTTTTGGAAATCATCAAGGAAAGAAACAGGAATTTGATGAGAAGATTGAACGATACGATATGCAGTATGATACATTTACTGTAGCAAAGGAAAATACAGTAAAGAGACTTGAATATCAGATGCTAGAAACAGATACAGGGATTGAGATTAAGATTCCAATGGAAGAATATAATATGAAAGATAATGTTGAGATCATTGAAGAATCAGGTGGTGGAAGCACGATCATCATTAAGAATATTGAGAGCGTAAAAATTAAATAAAAACAAATCCCGAATCCAACAGAATGAATGGATTCGGGATTTTTAAAATTTGGAAAATTTAAAAAACTATTAAACCTCTTTTGGAAGTTTATTTATTAGATCTTCTCCAGATATGAGCAGTTTCAGCATCTTTGATCAGCTGGTCTCTGAAGTCTGGATGAGCGATGTTAATTAATGCTTCAGCACGTTCCCATGTAGACTTACCTTTTAAGTTAGCCATACCATATTCGGTAACAATATAGTGAGCATTTGCACGAGTATCAGTAACGATAGATCCATTATGTAATGTAGGAAGGATTCTTGAGAATGTCTCACCTTTCTTATTTGTGAAAGTAGAAGACAAGCATACGAAACTCTTACCACCATTAGATAAGTGAGCACCCATAACGAAGTCAAGCTGTCCGCCGGCACCACTGATCTGACGAATTCCTGAAGATTCAGCACTGATCTGTCCATAAAGGTCAATATCTACCGCATTATTGATAGAGATAAAGTTATCAATGGATGAAATAGTAGCAATGCTGTTTGTATAATCAACAGGAGCACTCATGCATGCTGGGTTATCATTTAAATAATCATATAACTTCTTAGTACCTGCTGCGAAAGCATATGTCTGACGATAACGATCGATGTTTTTATTAGCTCCAGTAATCTTACCAGCTTTTGCAATATCAACGAACGCATCAACGTACATTTCTGTATGAACACCTAAGTCCTTTAAGTCAGATTCTGCGATCAGAGATCCAACGGCATTTGGCATACCACCAATACCAAGCTGTAAACAAGCTCCATCAGGAATCTGATCAACGATCAGTTTTGCAACTGCCTGATCAACTTCAGTCGCAGCTCCTCCGCCACCTAATTCATCGATTGCTGGATTATTTCCTTCAACGATCATATCAACTTTGGAAATATGGATTCCTTCTTCAAATCCTCCAAGGCAACGAGGCATATTCTCATTAACCTCAACGATAACGCATTTTGCTTTCTCAAGCATAGCAGCTGTATGAGATGCACTAGGACCAAAGTTGAAATATCCGTGAGCATCCATAGGTGCAACCTGCATCATAACGACATCAGTTTCTGGAAGATAATCACGATAGTAGCTTGGTAATTCAGAGTAACGAATTGGTGCATAGAAAGAGAATCCTTCATTGATCCATTTTCTTTCTAAACCACCCATGTGCCAGGAATTCCATGTGAAATGGTCCGCTGGATTTTCAATCTGAGTGATTGCCAGTGGGCGCATAACGATACCACCATGGATCTGGATATTTTCAAGATCTGGCATACGTTTTGCCAGTGCTTCATCTAAAGCTACTGGAGTTGTTACGCACCATCCATATTCCAGACGGTCTCCAGATTTTACAACCTTAACTGCTTCATCTGCTGTTGTTAATTTTTTTTGATATTCTTGCGTGAATGACATAATAAGTCCTCCTAAAAATAAATTAGATGAAATCTAAGTTTCATTGTTAACACACTAGTTATATTTTATCATTTTGAATGTGTAAGTACAAGAGAAAATGTTAAAAAATTATCAAAGTATCTTAAAAAAACCAAAAAAATTATGAAAATTGATTCTATAAAAATACATAAAAGTATAAAAAAACAGTAGTTATTTTAGAAAGATTGCACTATAATAGGAAGTTGTATTTAGGAGGGATAAAACAAATGGAAAATAAAAAACTAACATGGAAACATTATCTTGGAATTGCAGTTGTTGCGGTACTGGTAATCTATTTTGTGATTGGTTTTTACTTCAGTAAGAAATTCTTCTGGGGAACTAAGATCAATGGAATGAATGTTGCTGGAAAGACAGCAGATGAAGTTGTTGAGATTTTCAATAAGAATGCAAGTGACTATTCTTTAACTATCAAGGAAAGAAAAGGAAAGACAGAAACATTAACAAGTGATCAGGTTAAAACCAAGTTTGAAGGTGCCGATGAGATTAAACAGATTAAAGAAGATCAAGGATCATTTGGATGGATTAAAGGACTATTTGGTACAGAACATTATGACAATGTGACAATGTATTCTTATGATACAAAGTCTTTCAATAAAGCATATAAGAAACTAGATGCATTCAATAGTAAGAAGATGATCAAGACGGCGAATGCAAAACCAGTATATAAAGATGGAAAATTCATCATCCAGAAAGAAGAGGAAGGAACAGAACTTAAGGAAGATATAGCAGCAAAGAAGATTGGACAAGCTGTCAAAGATGGAATTCCTTCAATTTCTCTGGATAAAGAGAACTGCTATAACAATCCAGAATATACATCTAAGAGTGACAAGCTTGTAAGTCTTACAAAAGAGATGAACAAGAAGTTAAAAGGAAGTATTACATATAAATTTGGAAAACAGGTAGTTGTTCTTGATAAGAATACATACAGTAGCTGGTTAAAGACCAAGAAAGATTATTCAGGATATAAAGTAGACAAAAATGCAATGGAAAACTGGCTATTAAAATTTATGTATAAATACAATACACAGTATGGATGGCATAAGTTTAAAACACATGATGGACGTACAAAGAAGATCTATGGTGGACCATATGGATGGCGTATCAGTAAAGACAAAGAAATGGCTTCTGTAAAGAAGATGTTAAAAGAAGGAACAACAGAAACAAGAGAGCCATACTGGAGAGAAAAAGCGAAAGTCTATGATGGTGTTAACGGAGATATCGGAGATACTTATGTAGAAGTAGATATGGGTGCACAGACTGTTTATTATTATAAAAAAGGAAAATTAAAATTTGCGACAGCTTGTGTTACTGGTAAGCTTACAGCAGACCGTAAGACACCAGAATGTGTTGCGTATATTCTTTATAAACAGCCAAGTGCGACATTAAGTGGACAGGGATACAGTTCTGACGTTAAATACTGGATGCCATTCATTGGCAATGTAGGATTCCACTCTGCACCATGGAGAGGATCCTTTGGTGGAAGTGAATATGTTTCTAACGGATCTCATGGATGCGTTAACCTTCCAACATCTTCCGCAGCAACATTATACAAATTAGTAAGCCAGGGTGATCCGGTTGTAACATACTATTAATAAAAATACAGGGGAGTTTGCCAATAAACTTCCCTGCTTTTTTATTGTTGGTGGAGAATCCTTAAAAAACAGGACTCATTAATATAAGCAAATAAAAGGAAATAATGAAATGAGAATTACTATGACAGATTGGATCCATCAGGTATTGGATGGATATATCAAAGAAGGAGACTGCTGCATTGATGCAACGATGGGAAAAGGTGGAGATACTTATTATTTATGCAGTAAAACAGGAATAGATGGAAAAGTATATGCCTTTGATGTGCAGGAGGATGCATTAAGACAAACAAAAGAAAAGTTAGATAAGCATGAAATGAATGCAAAACTGATCCTGGATGGACACGAACATATGAAAAAGTACGTCAAAGAATCAGAAGTATCCTGTATTATGTTTAATCTTGGCTATCTTCCGGGTGGAGATCACCATCTTGCAACGAAGACAAACACAACGATTGAGGCAATACAAGCAGGGTTTGAGCTGCTAAAAACTGGTGGGATCATGAGTATCTGTATTTACAGTGGAGGAGATAGTGGATTTGAGGAACGAGATGGTGTACTTGAATACTTAAGTCAGCTGGATGATCGTAAATATTTTATTGCAAGACAGGACTTCCCGAACAAGAAAAACAATCCGCCAATGCCAGTATTTATCATAAAATTATAATAAAGAAACAATGGATTCCATATACTTGTATTATATTGAATTTTCGATGAATAAAAAGAAAGGTATGAGGATATGAAAACCATTGTTTTTGTTTTTTTATATATGATCATATGCAGTGTACAGATATATTCGATATCAGCAGACGAATTAAATTTAAATGCAAAGGCAGCTGTGATCATGGATGCTGAAAGCGGCAAGATTCTCTATGGAAAATCTAAGGACCAGAAAATGCCAAATGCAAGTACGACAAAGATTTTAACGTGTTTATATATTTTAGAACATTGTGATATTGAAAAGAAGGCTAAAGTTTCCAAAAATGCTGCAATACAGCCGAAAGTAAGATTAGGGGTTAGAGAAGGAGAAAGTTATAAAGTGAAAGATCTACTTTATGGACTGATGCTGGAATCTTATAATGATTGTGCAGTAGTGCTGGCAGAATACGCCGCAGGAAGTGTAGAAAAATTTGAAAAAAGAGTCAATCAGTTGGCAGGAAAACTTGGAGCATCCAATACACATTTTGTAACACCAAATGGACTGGATGGGACAGACAAGAACGGAAGGCATGAAACAACCGCACAGGATTTGGCAAAGATTATGGCATCTTGCATTAAGAATCAGCACTTCCTTGAAATTACACAGGCAAAACAGCATACATTTACGGATGACAGTGGGAAGAGAAGGTTTACCTGTAACAATCATAATGCATTGTTATCTACTATGCAGGGAGCTATATCTGGGAAGACAGGGTATACTTCGAAAGCGGGATATTGCTATGTCGGAGCAGTGAAGCAGAAAAATATGACGATGACACTTTCAGTTCTTGCAAGTGGATGGCCGCCACATAAAACCTATAAATGGAACGATGTAAGAAAGCTGGTCCAATATGCCACAGATCATTACGAGAAACGAGAGATTGTTGCAGATACAAGTAAGATCAAAGAGATTTATGTAAAAGATGGCTTAAAACAAAAAGTCTTATTAAAAACAGGAAATCTGAAAGTTTCATTTCTGGTAAAGAAAACGGATCAGATAAAGGTTGAGAGTATTTTGCCTTCATACGTTGATGCCCCTGTGAAAAAAGGGCAAAAGATTGGAGAAATTCGATATCTGGTCAATGGGAAAAGTCAAAAGGCCATACCTGTTTACACAAAACAGAACATAAAACGGAAAGATTACTGGTACTATTTTGAGAAAATTATTCAAAGATTTACGCTGACACGAGAATGTGCTATGATAAAACAGATAAGATAAATGCGAGGAGGCGAAACAATGCTGTTTTTAGAATATCCCAAATGTAGTACCTGCAAGAAAGCAAAGAAATGGTTGGATGAACATGGCGTATCCTATGAAGACCGCCATATCATCGAAGACAATCCAACCGCCGAAGAACTAAAAGACTGGCATCAAAGAAGCGGACTGCCGCTGAAACGATTTTTTAATACAAGTGGCATGAAATACCGTGAACTTGGATTGAAAGATCAATTACCAGAAATGTCAGAAGAAGAACAATATGAATTGCTTGCAACAGACGGAATGTTAGTAAAACGACCACTGATTGTAGGAGATGATTTCGTGCTGATTGGATTTAAAGAAGCACAATGGAAGGAGACATTATAGATGAATCGAGCAAATGCATGGACAACATATGAAGAAGCAGATTTAAAGGCGTTAGAAGAACTTTGTAAGGAATACAAAGATTTCTTATCCAATGGAAAGACAGAAAGAGAATGCGTGGCACAATCTATAGAACTGGCAGAGAAAGCCGGATATCAGGATTTAGAAGAACTGATCAAGAATCAGACACCATTAAAAGCAGGTGATAAAGTTTATCGCACATGGATGGAGAAAACGATCGTATTATTCCAGATTGGAGAAGATGCGATCGAAGACGGATTAAATATTTTAGGAGCCCATATCGATTCCCCAAGACTGGATTTAAAACAAAATCCATTATATGAAGATACAGAGATGGCATTATTAGACACACACTACTATGGTGGAGTCAAAAAATACCAGTGGGTTACACTTCCAATGGCATTACACGGAGTTGTAGTTAAAAAAGATGGAACAAGAGTCAACATCTGTATTGGAGAAAAAGACGAAGATCCAGTAGTGGGAATTACAGATCTTTTAATCCATTTATCAGGAAAACAGATGCAGAAGAAAGGGAATGTGATCGTAGAAGGAGAAGACCTTAACGTTCTGATCGGAAGTAAACCATTAAAAGACGAAGAAAAAGAAGCAGTTAAGAAACAGCTGTTACAGTTATTAGATGAAGAATACGGAATAGAAGAAGAAGACTTCTTATCCGCAGAGATTGAAGTCGTACCAGCAGGAAAAGCAAGAGACTTTGGATTAGATCGCAGCATGATCATGTCCTACGGACAAGATGACAGAGTCTGTGCCTATACATCATTAGCAGCTATGTTAAATGTAGAAGCAACAAAGAGAACATCCTGCTGCATCTTAGTAGATAAAGAAGAGATCGGAAGTGTTGGAGCAACTGGAATGCACTCTAAATTCTTTGAAAATACAGTCGCGGAAATCTTAGCCTTAACAGGAGATTACAATGACCTGAGATTAAGAAGAACCCTGCAGAATTCCTACATGCTATCATCCGACGTAAGCGCAGCCTTCGATCCAAACTATCCAAGTGTTATGGAGAAGAAAAACTGTGCATATTTCGGAAAGGGCTTAGTATTAAACAAATACACCGGAGCCAGAGGAAAATCAGGATCCAATGATGCAAACCCAGAATACATCGCCCAGTTAAGAAAGATCTTTGATGATGCAAAAGTAGCGTTTCAGACAGCTGAACTTGGAAAAGTTGACGAAGGAGGCGGAGGAACGATCGCTTACATTCCAGCAGCCTACAGCATGAATGTCATCGACTGTGGCGTTGCAGTTCTAAGCATGCATGCACCATGGGAAATCACAAGTAAGTCCGATATCTATGAAGTGGAAAAAGGATATGAGGCATTCTTGAAGAATTGTAGATAAAATTTGATAAGATATGTGAAGATAAGCTGATATCACAGAAATATGTGGTGTCAGCTTGTTTTAATATAGGGGGGATATGATATAGTATAAAAAATGGATATCTTTTGAAGATGGCCTGGGCGAATGTGCAAAGAGATGAATATAAGTTAGCTGAAATGGCATTAGATCAGCTCATCTTGGAAAATTTAAGATTTCCTCAATTCCAGCAGATTTATTTTTTAAGAATAATTGTAGCGGTAGGAGAAGGAGAGAAACAAAAGAAGCCAAAGATGGAACATTCAATAATACCGAAATAGTATCCAATACATTAAAGTATAAGAAGAATTGCTCTATCATCTGGCACAGAACCGTATGAACACGCGTTCCGAGCCAGATGATAGAGCAATTCTTCATTTATAGCCTAGATAGTATCAATCAATCTATTTCGCTGGAATGATCTCAATCCAATACCCATCCGGATCATTAATAAAATAAATCCCCATATCATGGTTCTCAAAACAAATACATCCCATCTTCTCATGAAGTGCATGCGCCTGATCAAAATCATCTGCAGTCAAAGCAAGATGAAATTCCTCATCTCCAAGATTATAAGGCTCTTTTTGATCACGCATCCAAGTAAGCTCTAATAAGAAATCAGAAGAGTGATCGCCAAGATAAACGATCTTAAAACTTCCATCAGAAGAATCCTTTTCGCGGACAACGTCAAGTCCTAAAGCTTCTTTATAGAATTTTAAGCTCTTTTCAAGATCTAAAACGTTAAAATTAAAGTGATTAAATTGAAACATAAAAACATCCTTTCTTATTGTACTGTAATCATTTGAAAATGAATAAAAAATGATTACAAATCTTAAAAAAAATTTAAATTTATCATATCAGCATATTTATATGTTTACAAGAAGAAAATGCAAAGATATAATAAAAAAGAACAGGCGGAAAGAAAGGAGCAATATGAAATCATTTAAATTAAGATGTAAAAAATTATGTGCAGTCGTATTAATGATCGTGACAGCATTTGGATTCTCATTTGCAGCACCAAAGACTGCGAAGGCTGCCAATACAAAGTATTGGATCAAAGTTAACAAACGGGCAAATGTAGCAACTGTTTATCAGTTAAAGAGAGGAAAGTATAAACCGATCAAAGCATTTTTGGTTTCCTGTGGAGGATCTAACACACCATCAGGTACTTTCTATACACCAGCCAAATATCGCTGGCAGACATTGATGGGACCAAGTTATGGACAGTATTGTACAAGGATCCATGGAGGAATCCTCTTCCATTCTGTATGGTATTATCAGAAAGATAAGAGAACACAGTCAACGGTACAGTTTAATAAACTTGGGCAGACGGCATCTCATGGATGTGTCAGATTATCAGTAGCAGATGCAAAATGGATCTATGATAACTGTGCACTAAGAACAAAAGTTACTGTATACAGCAGCAAGAACCCAGGACCTCTTGGTAAACCAAAAGGAATCAAAGTGTCAACATCCAGAAGAATGTACTGGGATCCAACAGATCCAGATAAGAAGAATCCATATCGCAAACAGAAAGCAACGATCAGTATTTCATCAAAGAAAGCTGCGACAGCAGAGTATGGAACTTCTTATAATATAAAATCTGGTGTAACAGCAAAAGATAAGATCACAAAGAGAAGTCTTACAAGCAAAGTTACATACGGAGTAACAAAATACAGCAATGGTAAGTATAAGAAGGCAAAATTCTCAACAAAATCACTTGGAACATATCGAATCAAATATGCTGTAAAATCTTCTTTAGGAGTTACAACAACAAAGACATTTACAGTGAGAGTTGTTGATACAAAGGCACCAGTGATCACAGCTAAGAATCGTACAGTGAATATCAATACAACCAATGCAGTCAGCGGTGTATCTGCGAAGATGAAAAGTGGTAAGAGTGTAACAAGCAGCATGAGTGTGAAGATTAAAGCACCAGGTGCAAGCAGCTACACAACATACAGCTATGCCAAAGCAAAAGCATACAAATTTACAAAAGCTGGAACATATTATGTACAGTATGTTGCGAAGAATGTGAACAAACCAAATCGTGCAGCTACAAAAACTGTTAAGATCACAGTTTTAGGTGATGCAGTGATCAAATCACCAAAAACAGTGACAGTGACAGTGAAAGATTCAGCAACAGATGATCAGATCAAGAAAGCAGTATATGAAGCAGTATATGAAGCAATTACGATCACAGACAATGGAACAACTGTAAAATCAACTGCAGCAACTGTAACAGTTTCAAAAGATACTGAAACAGGAGTTATTACAGCAACAGTTTCTTACAAAGGAAAGAATGGAAAGACTGTAACATATAAAGTTACAGTAACAGTAAATGTAGAACAGGAAGCCCAACAATCCGCAGAAGAGCAGACTGATCAGCCAGTTGAACAGTAATTATAATTTAAGAGAGGAAATGTATCTGGAAATGATGCATTTCCTCTTTATAATTTTTGAAGTTTTTTAGCAGGATAGTTGACACGACATTTCAGTATGATAAAATAAAAAAGATTAAAGAATTTATCAGCTGGCATAAGCAATAGGACAGTCAGCAAGAGATAGATACGGCTAGGAGGAATAAAATATGGCAACACCTTATAACCATAAGGCAATCGAACAAAAATGGAGAAAACACTGGCAGGAACATCCTGTCAATGTAAATGACGGTAAGAAACCAAAATATTACTGCTTAGACATGTTCCCATATCCATCAGGAAGTGGACTTCACGTAGGTCACTGGAGAGGATATGTGATCAGTGATGTATGGAGCCGTTACAAACTGTTAAATGGATATTATGTCATTCATCCAATGGGATGGGATGCATTCGGACTTCCAGCAGAGAACTATGCGATCAAGATGGGAACACATCCTCGCATTTCTACAGAAGCCAATATTAAGAACATCAAACGCCAGATCAACGAGATTTCAGCAATCTATGACTGGGATATGGAAGTTAACACAACAGATCCTGAATTTTACAAATGGACACAGTGGATTTTCGTAAAGATGTTCAAGAAAGGTCTTGCATATGAAAAACAGATGCCGATCAACTGGTGTCCATCATGTAAGACAGGACTTGCAAATGAAGAAGTAGTTAATGGTAAGTGTGAACGTTGTGGAGCAGACGTTACAAAGAAAAACTTAAGACAGTGGATGTTAAAGATCACAGCTTATGCAGATCGTTTGTTAGCAGATCTTGATAAACTTGACTGGCCGGAGAAAGTTAAGAAGATGCAGGCAGAGTGGATCGGTAAGAGCCATGGTGCAGAAGTTAACTTTAAGGTGGACGGAAGAGATGATGAGATCACAGTATACACAACTCGTCCAGATACACTACATGGAGCAACATTCATGGTATTAGCTCCAGAACATGAGCTTGCGAAAGAACTTGCAACAGATGAGACAAGAGAAGCAGTAGAAGAATATATTTATCAGGCATCATTAAAATCATCCGTAGACCGTATGCAGGATAAAGAAAAGACAGGTGTATTTACAGGAAGTTATGCGATCAACCCAATCAATGGAGCAAAAGTACCAATCTGGTTATCTGACTATGTACTTGCTGATTACGGTACAGGAGCGATCATGTGTGTACCAGCTCATGACGATCGTGACTTTGAATTCGCTAAGAAATTCAACATTCCTATCATCCAGGTTATCGCCAAAGATGGTAAAGAGATCGAGAACATGGAAGAAGCTTACACAGAAGCATCAGGTATCATGATCAATTCCGGAGACTGGAATGGAAAAGAATCTTCTGAATTAAAAGAAGAAGCACCAAAGATCATCGAAGAGATGGGAATCGGTAAGAAGACAACAAACTACAAATTACGTGACTGGGTATTCAGTCGTCAGCGTTACTGGGGTGAACCAATCCCTATTGTTCATTGTCCAGACTGTGGAGCAGTTCCGGTACCAGAAGAAGAATTGCCATTAACATTACCAGAAGTAGAGAAATACGAACCAACAGGAACAGGAGAATCTCCATTAGCAGATATCGAAGAATGGGTAAACTGCAAGTGTCCTGTATGTGGCAAAGATGCCAAACGTGAGACAAATACAATGCCTCAGTGGGCTGGATCTTCATGGTATTTCTTAAGATATATCGATAACAAGAATAATGAAGAATTAGTATCCAGAGAGAAAGCAGATAAATATTTACCAGTTGATATGTACATTGGTGGTGTAGAGCATGCCGTATTACATCTGTTATATTCAAGATTCTACACGAAATTCTTATGTGATATCGGAGTGATCGACTTTGACGAGCCATTCCACAAACTGTTCAATCAGGGAATGATCACAGGTAAAAATGGTATCAAGATGAGTAAATCTAAAGGAAATGTTGTATCTCCAGATGATCTTGTAAGAGACTATGGATGTGACTCCTTAAGAATGTACGAACTGTTCGTCGGACCACCTGAATTAGATGCAGAATGGGATGAGAGTGGTATTGACGGAGTGCATAGATTCTTAACAAGATTCTACAAACTCGTTATGGACCAGAAAGATAAAGGTGTAAAAGCTGATAAAGAATTATTAAAAGTTCGTCATAAACTGATTTATGATATTACAACACGTTTAAATAACTTCAGCTTAAATACTGTTGTCAGTGGATTCATGGAATACACAAATACATTAACAGCAATGGCTAAAAAAGATGGAGTTGACAAAGAAACTCTGGAAGATGCAGTTGTATTACTAGCACCATTTGCACCACATATCGCAGAAGAATTATGGGAAGCAATGGGACATGAGGATAGTGTATTTGCTGAGACATGGCCAACATATGATGAAGAAGCAATGAAAGAAGACGAAGTAGAGATCGTTGTTCAGATCAATGGTAAAGTCAAAGGAAAACTTGTCATTGCTGCAGAAGAAGATAAAGATTCTGTTCTTGCGAAAGCAAAAGAAGTTCTTGGAGATAAATTAAATGGAAACATTGTAAAAGAAATTTATGTACCAGGAAGAATCGTAAATATCGTTCAGAAATAAAATGATACAAATGGCGCAGATAACGATGAAAAGTGTCTGCGCTATTTTTTCACTTAAAAATCAGAAAGGTTATAATATGTATACATTTGACAGTAGAATCCGATACAGTGAAATCGATAGAAGCGGAAGGCTATCAATTCCGGCAGTAGTTGATTATTTTCAGGACTGCAGTGCTTTTCAGTCAGAAGAATTGGGTGTTGGAGTAGAATATCTTGCAAATAAAAAACGTGCATGGATCTTGAATTCTTGGCAGATCGTCTTTGAAAGACGACCAGAAGAATGTGAAAATATTATAGTTGGAACATGGGGCTCTGGATTTGATAAGTTCCATGCGACAAGGAATTTTATTATGGAGACAACAAAAGGTGAACGATTAGCGTATGCCAATTCAATTTGGGTATATATAAACACAGAAACAGGAATGCCAGTCCGACCAGGACAGGAAGAAATAAATGTTTACAAATTAGAAACTCCGTTAGAGATGGAATATGAACCAAGAAAGATCAAACTATCCAGAGAATGGGAAGACAAAGAAGCAGTAAAGGTACAAAGAAGTTGGATCGACAGCAATGAACATGTCAATAACAGCTGGTATGTAAAGACAGCATTTGAGCAGCTGCCCCAGGATTTAGAGGTCAGACAACTTCGTGTGGAATACAAAAAACAAGCATATGAAGGAGATATTTTATATCCAAGATATGCAAAAGAAGATAACAGAATACTGGTCAGCATGTGTGATGCGAACCAAAAACCTTATGCAGTGATCGAGTGCAGATAACGGAAAATACAGATACTTAATTAAAATGAAAGGAAAAGCAGATGAAGAATAGAAAAATCGTGATTTTAGGAGCAGGACATGTTGGAACACATTGTGCATTATCATTGATGTTTCGTGCTCTTGCAAATGAAATTGTGCTGATCGACACAGATGAAGAAAAAGCAAAAAGCCAGGTGCTGGATCTTGATGATATGGGAGCATGCATTCCTGCAAAAGTTGTGATTCGCTCAGGAAATTACGACGATCTTTGTGATGCAGATATTCTTGTTAATGCGATCGGAAGAAGCCGTAAAGAGGGAGAGACGAGACTTGACATGTTTGAAGACTCTATAGAGAGACTCAAAGATATCATTCCAAAGATCAAAAACACAAAGTTTCAAGGAATTTTGATCAGTATCACAAATCCTGCAGATGTTGTTGGGGAATGTTTAAGAAAGGCATTGGAAATTGATAGATTCCGTTGCTTTAGTACAGGAACGAGTCTTGATAGTTTGAGAATTAAGCGAATTCTGGAAGAAAAAACAGGATATCATAGAAATTCTATTGATGCTTTCTGTATGGGAGAACATGGAGATTCCCAGATCGTCCCATTATCTCATGTGTCCGTTGGTGGAAAATCATTTGTAAAATTACAGAAAGAAAATCCAGATACATTAGGAAAGATTACGATCGAACAGTTACAGGATGAAGTACGTCAGGCAGGAATGACGGTCATTATTGGAAAGAAAAGTACGGAATTTGGAATCGGAATTGCATTAAGTGAGATCGTAAAATCTATTTTTCATGATGAAAAACGAATTTGGCCATTATCTGTACATCTAGATGGAGAGTATGGACAGAAAGATGTGGCAGCAGGAGTACCTGTTGTGATCGGAACAGATGGAATAGAAGAGATTGTGGAAATGGAACTTACAGCGGAGGAAGAGGCACAGTTTGCTCATTCTTGTGACGTGATCCGCGGTTATTTAAAGAAAGCAGAAGAACTGCTTTCTTAAAGTTACATGATCAATGGACGGATCATATCAATACGCTGCTGTTCCTCAGGAGACATTGTTTCCTTAAGACTATCCATGATCACAGAGATTTCTTCATTTGTAAAAGAAAGACCTTGTTCAGAAAGGCGGCTTGCAGCTGCCATAAGATCAGGAAGAATTAGTTCAAGAGGCTTTCCCTGACAGCTGGAGATCACAAATTCAATGATCTCCAGTTTTTTTGGATTAAGATCTGATAAATTTTTTAAATGGCTAGAATGATCAGACATAAAAAACTCCTTTATTTTTTTAGAATCTGGTTTAATTTGTTCATAAAATCAGTATTTGGCTTCGGATGGTTATTAGAAGATGAATCGCCTGCCATCATCATTGGCATTAGTTTTGAAAAAAGATCTGCATTAGAATTTTTATTTGATGAAGAAGGACTATGATTACCAGTAGTGTCAACAAAACGCTGGTAATTTTGATATATTTCAAACATCTGCATCATTTGGAGAATTTGTTCAATTTGCTCGGCAGTTTCTTTTGGCGCACGAAGTTTCATGGCATTTAGTAATAATTCCATAGAAGCAGGATTTTGGTCAAAACCACAGGCGGAAAGCGTTTGTTCATTATCAAATTGAGTGGAGATTCGGGATAATTCTGTTAATTTAATATAGATTGCTGCCACTTTTTTTAAATTTGGCGGCAGATATGGAAGAGCATCTTCTAACATATTAGAAGAATCACTGCGGAAGAAATTTTCCCAGGAAATTTGGTTTTGTTCCATGATTGTCACAACCTTCAGATTTATTCTCATATCCTATAGTATTAGGAGGTGAAGTAAATTATGAGTGAAATTTTTGTGGAAGAAGAAAATACGGTCTATGAATTAGATGCAGAGTGTCTAAAAAGAAAAGAAGAACAAAAGAGAAGACAGAGGGATTCAAAGGAAATAAGAAATAAAAACAGTTATCATGCACAGAAAACAAAAGCAATATGTAGAAAACAAAATCAGCCGAATATATGGATTTTATGTCTGCTATTTTTAATCGTACGATAATAAAAATGAGGATGCCAGTTTGAGGCATCCTCATTTTACGTTTTAAGGAAAGATCGTGTTATGTCAAAATTGATAGGATCAGCATCCACATCCACAGCCATTGTTATTTCCACATCCAAAACCACCATTACCGCAGCAACACAGGATTAAGATGATCCAGATCAGGCTGTCACAGCCATTTCCACATCCGCATCCATCGTTATTACCGCATCCGCAGCAGCAAAGCAGAATTAAAAGAAGCAGGCAGCTGTTATTTCCTCCGAAACCAGATGAACCACAAGATCCTCCGCAGCCAGTTGCAGCTAAATCACTCATGCTAAAACCTCCAAAGATTTATTTACAGTTTATAATATTCTATGGATGGCAAAATGTGAGAAAAATTCATTGGTATACCTTTTTTTGTGTTTGTGGTATAATCTGCAATAGAATGTATGAAAAGAAATAACAAAGAAGGAAAAATAATGGGAGAATTGAATTTTCAAAATGTTTTTGACAAGGTTAGAAAAGATTCAGTAATGGTTCATTGTATTACTAATTATGTAACGATCAATGACGTAGCGAATATTATTCTTGCGATGGGTGCATCTCCGATCATGGCGGATGACCCAATAGAAGTTTGTGAGATTACGGGTATCAGTGACTGCCTTGTGATCAATATGGGAACATTAAAGCAAAATATCGTAAGATCAATGCTGCTTGCAGGAAAGAAAGCAAATGAATCAGGTCATCCAATCGTATTTGATCCAGTAGGAGTCGGAGCATCAAAGTTTCGAAAAGATACAGCAATAAAACTGCTTAATGAGGTTCATTTTAGTGTCATCCGTGGTAATATATCAGAGATAAAGACACTATATGAATGGAGTGAAAATTCTTATGGTGTGGATGCGAAGAAAGATGATATTATAACGGAAGACAATCAGAAAAAAGTAATCAGGATGGCGAAAGAGCTGGCAGTAAAAACAAAAGCTGTTATTGTGATTACAGGAGAAACTGATCTTGTAACAGATGGAGAAACTGTTTATTTTATAAAAAATGGTGTTCCGGAAATGGCAAGAATTACAGGATGCGGGTGTATGCTTGATGGCGTGATCGCAGGATTTATCGGGGCAAACCAAGGAAATATCCTAGAAGCAACAGTCACAGCAGTTTCTGCAATGGGAATCTGTGGGGAATATGCCAGAGAAAATGCAAAAGGAACAGGAACGTTAAAAGTGCATCTTATAGATGCGATGAGTAATATAGATGAAACATGGATGGAAAGGAGTAATCAGATTGAGAGTAGAAGCTGAAACAATGACATTATACGCAGTCACAGACAGAGCATGGGCGAAAGAAGTCACACTAATGGAGCAGGTAAAACAAGCACTAAAAGGCGGCATTACTTTTTTGCAGCTTCGTGAAAAGAAGCTTTCAGAGGGAGAATTTATAAAAGAAGCAAGAGAGATGAAGAAACTGGCAGCACAATACCAGATTCCATTTGTGATCAATGATAATATCAAAGTTGCACTGGAAGTAGATGCTGACGGAGTACATATTGGACAAGATGATATGTCTGTGGAAGAAGCAAGAAAACTTCTTGGAGAAGATAAGATCATAGGTGTATCCGCTCACAATGTGAAGGAAGCACTGAAAGCACAAAAAGGTGGAGCAGATTATTTAGGAGTTGGAGCCGTATGTGCGACATCGACAAAGAAAGATGCGAATGTTGTATCCAAAGAAGAAATTAAAAAGATTAAAGAAGCTGTGGATATACCAATCGTGGCGATCGGAGGAATTAAAAAAGATAATATTGATGCTTTAACAGGAACAGGGATTGATGGTGTTGCTGTAGTTTCAGCAATTTTTGGTGCAAAAGATATTACAAAAGATACAAAAGAGCTGTTAAAAACAGTAAAAAAAATGAAGCAAGAATAGAAAAAAGGGAATTGCAATATTTGAAATCCGTGATATACTAAATAATTGTGTGATAAAAAAGAGCATATCAAAAGATAATTAGGAGGAATACCAATGTTAAATATGTTTGCCGGAGAAGTTTTACCGATCACGGCATTTATCGGAGTATTTTTTGCATTTTCTGCAACGTGTATCCTGACATCCTTTTTAAATGATTGGCTGCCAAGAGATCATGGAAGAGAATTTGCACATAATGGAAAGTTATCCGCAGGAAAACCAAGGGGTGCAGGGATCATCTTTATTTCTGTGTTCTGTATTGCAGCATTGCTGTTTGGAGAGATGTCTGTGGAGATGTTTATCTATCTGGTACTTGTGTTCATTGAAATGTTAACAGGTTTTTTGGATGATGCAGCAGAAGTGCCATGGGGTGAGCTGAAAAAAGGAATTCTTGATTTCCTTGTAGCGGCAGTAGCAGCACTTAACTATATGCATTTTAATTCTACTTATGTAGAGCTTGCAACGATTGGTGTGAAATTCTACATTCCACCAGTATTGTTCTTTATCCTTACGATCGTCTTAGTATGGGCAGCAATCAATGTCACAAACTGTTCTGACGGGGTTGATGGATTATCAGGAACATTAACGATCATTACATTAATGACAATCTATGTGATCGACCAGATCCGTGGTAACGAAACACAGTTTCCATATATCATCCTGCTGTTTGTTGTATGTATCCTTGGATATTTATGGTATAATGCAACACCAAGCCGTCTGATGATGGGAGATGCAGGAAGCCGTGCAATGGGAATTTTTATTAGTATTGCAGTGCTTAAGACAGGAAGTCCGTTCTTATTCTTATTAGTAGCGTTAATCCTGATCCTTGATGGTGGTTTAGGACTTTTAAAGGTTGCATTATTAAGATTTTTAAAGATTCATATTTTTGAAAATACAACCATGCCGCTTCATGATCATGTTCGCAAAAAGATCGGATGGTCTAATACACAGACAGTTTTCAGATTTGCGATCATTCAGATCGTTATTTCAATTGCAACAGTTTATCTGATTCTCATTTAAGGTAAATAAAATACATAAGGTGCAGAGCTTCGATGTCTGCACCTTTTAACGTTTTACTTCCATAAAGTGCAGAAGTATGTTATAATAATTAGAAAAAATGCATTGCAGGAGGACAGATACATGATTCAATTATTTTCAGAAGGTGCATATCTTGTAGACGGAACAACTTTAGTAAAAGAATCTGAAGCCGGAGCTTTAAAGCAGCTTGTCGGTGAAAAAGTATCCAAGGAGGATGCTGCGAAAAATACCATCGCATATGGTATTTTGAGAGATCACAACACATCCAGAAATATGGAAAAACTTCAGATCAAATTTGATAAATTAACATCCCATGATATTACGTTTGTTGGAATTATCCAGACAGCAAGAGCATCAGGAATCGAAAAATTCCCGGTACCATATGTCTTGACAAACTGTCATAACAGTCTGTGTGCTGTTGGTGGAACGATCAACGAAGATGATCATATGTTTGGCTTAACAGCTGCAAAGAAATATGGTGGAGTTTATGTACCACCTCATCAGGCAGTTATTCATCAGTTTGCAAGAGAGATGTTAGCAGGCGGTGGAAAGATGATTCTTGGATCAGACAGCCATACTCGTTATGGAGCACTTGGAACCATGGCAATGGGAGAAGGGGGACCAGAACTTGTAAAACAGCTTCTTAACAGAACTTATGATATCAACATGCCTGGAGTAATCGGAATTTATCTAAAAGGTAAACCAGTCAAAGGAGTCGGGCCACAGGATGTTGCACTGGCAATTATTGGAGCAGTATTTGAAAAAGGTTATGTAAATAATAAGGTTATGGAATTTGTCGGACCTGGTGTGTCTAATTTAAGTGCAGATTTCCGAATCGGTGTCGATGTTATGACGACAGAGACAACATGTCTGTCTTCTATCTGGAGAACAGATGACAAGATCAAAGAATTTTATGAGATTCATGGAAGATCTGAAGACTTTAAGGAATTAAATCCTGGAAAAGTTGCTTACTATGATGGAATCGTGGAAGTTGACTTAGATAAGATCAAACCAATGATCGCTATGCCATTCCATCCAAGCAATACATATACGATCGAAGAGGTGAATGCAAACCTTGATGATATCTTAGCAGATGTAGAGAAACGTGCATTAGTAAGTTTAGATGGAGCTGTTGATTATTCATTACGTGATAAAGTACGTGATGGAAAACTTTATGTCGATCAGGGAATCATTGCAGGATGTGCTGGTGGTGGATATGAGAATATCTGTGCGGCAGCTAACATCTTAAAGGGAGCAAGTATCGGTTCTGACGAATTTACATTAAGTGTCTATCCTGCAAGTACACCAATTTATATGGAACTGGTAAAGAATGGAGCAGTTGCAGATTTGATGCAGACAGGTGCGATCGTTAAGACAGCTTTCTGCGGACCTTGCTTTGGTGCCGGAGATACACCTGCGAATAATGCATTCAGTATTCGTCATTCAACAAGAAACTTCCCAAATCGTGAAGGCTCTAAACTTCAGAATGGTCAGATTTCTTCTGTAGCATTAATGGATGCACGTTCTATCGCGGCAACTGCAGCGAATAAAGGATATTTAACAGCTGCAACTGATGTGGAAGCAAGTGATTTTATTCCAAAATATCATTTTGATAAGACAATTTACGATAATCGTGTATTTGACAGCAAAGGTGTTGCAGATCCATCTGTAGAGATTCAGTTTGGACCAAACATCAAAGATTGGCCAGAGATGTCTGCACTTCCACAGAATATGTTGTTAAAAGTTGTTTCAGAAATTCATGATCCTGTTACAACAACAGATGAACTGATTCCTTCAGGAGAGACTTCATCTTATCGTTCTAACCCATTAGGACTTGCAGAGTTTGCATTATCAAGAAAAGATCCTGCATATGTAGGACTTGCAAAAGAAGTACAGAAAGCACAGAAAGCAATCGAAGCTGGTGAAGATGCAGCCGAAGCTTTTCCAGAAGTGAAAGATATCTTAGCAACGGTCAAAGAATCTTATGCAGATGTGACTCAGGATAATCTAGGAATCGGAAGTACGATCTTTGCAGTAAAACCAGGAGATGGTTCTGCACGTGAACAGGCAGCTTCCTGCCAGAAAGTATTAGGTGGATGGGCAAATATCGCAAATGAATATGCGACAAAGAGATACCGTTCCAACCTGATCAACTGGGGTATGTTACCATTTACAATCAAGAAGGGTGACCTTCCATTTAAGAATAAAGATTACATCTTTGTTCCAGAGATCCGCAAAGCGGTAGAAGACAAACTTACAAGCATTCCTGCATATGTAGTAAATGAAGGAATGAAAGAGATCACCTTAACATTAGGTGAATTAACAGATGATGAGAGAGAGATCATCTTAAAAGGATGTCTCATCAATTATTACAGAGATTAAAGGATTAAGGAGTAAATATACATGACAGGTACATTTTGGGCGATTCTTCCGCCGGTGATCGCAATTATTTTGGCATTAGTGACCAAGGAGGTATATTTATCGCTGATGATCGGAATCGCATCAGGCGCCTTGATGTATCATGATTTTCATTTGATCAAGGCCATGGATACGATTTTTGCGATCATGGGAGAGAAAATTGGAGCCAATTGCGATATTTTGATATTTTTAGTATTATTGGGAATTCTGGTAGCACTGATCACAAAATCTGGTGCTTCCAGAGCCTATGGAAAGTGGGCAGCGAAAGCAATCCGTACAAAGAGACAGGCGTTGTTTGCAACCATTTGTCTTGGCGTTGTAATTTTCGTTGATGATTATTTTAACTGTCTGACAGTCGGAACAGTTATGCGTCCAGTAACAGACAAATATAAAGTTACAAGAGCGAAACTAGCTTATGTCATTGATGCAACAGCAGCACCGGTGTGTATCATTGCACCAATTTCAAGTTGGGCAGCAGCAGTTGGATCATCTTTACCAGCAGGTAGTAATATTGATGGATTCACTTTATTTTTAAATGCAATCCCATTTAATTACTATGCATTGCTTACATTAGCATTTTTAGCATTTTTGATCATTGCAAATATTGACTATTCAAAGATGAAACAGTACGAGCTGAATGCACATTTAGAAGAGGTTGTGGAGGATGCAGAAGAAGTGCCGATCGTTGGGCATGGACAAGTAAAAGATCTGATTCTGCCAATTTTATTTTTGATCGCATCATGCATTGGGTTTATGCTGTATACTGGAGGGTTCTTTAAGGGAGTTCCATTGGCAGAAGCATTTGCAAATTGTTCTAGCGCGAGAAGTCTAGTATTAGGATCATTTTTAACGTTGATCTTTACGTTTATTTTATATATTCCAAGAAAAGTTCTTGCGTTCGTAGATTTCTGTGGAAGTTTTGCACAAGGATTTAAAGCAATGACATCTGCGATCATGATTCTTTGTCTTGCATGGACATTATCAGGAATTTGTGGAGCTGAATATTTAAATATTCAAGGATTTGTAAAGGCAGCAGTTGGAGGAAGTACAATGGCAATCGCAGTGATGCCTGTTATTTTCTTCTTGATTTCCTTGGGACTTGCATTTGCAACAGGAACATCCTGGGGAACATTTGGAATCTTGATCCCTATTTCTGTTACAATTTTAAGTGGTAATTATATGATGATGTCTGTCTGTGTAGGAGCGATTCTTGCGGGAGCGGTTTGTGGAGATCATATTTCTCCGATTTCGGATACAACGATCCTTTCATCTGCGGGTGCACAATGCAGGCATATTGATCATGTGTCAACACAGATGCCGTATGCGTTAACGGTAGCGTTATGTGCAAGTATTGGGTATATCTTATCTGGAGTTACTGGAAGTGGTTATATTGGACTTGCATCAGCATTAGCGAGTCTGGCAGTTGTTATGGCAATTATAGTTATGACAGCGAAACGAGGAAGATAATATGAGCAAAATCTTGATGGATAAAAAAGTCATAAAATCAATGGAAGAGATCAATCGTGTCATGATCGGCAAAGAGCGTACAGTTCATCAGATCATGACAGCAATTCTTGCCGGAGGGCATGTTTTGATCGAGGATATTCCAGGGGTTGGGAAGACAACACTTGCATTGGCTTTTTCGAAGGTTTTAGGTCTCTCATATCAGAGAATTCAGTTTACACCGGATATTATGCCGACAGATATTGCAGGATTTTCTATCTATCATATGGAAAGTGAAACTTTTGAATATCGGGAAGGTGCAGCAATGACGAATCTGCTTCTTGCGGATGAGATCAATAGAACGTCTCCGAAGACACAATCAGCATTATTAGAAGCGATGGAGGAAGGAAAGATTACGGTCGATGGAGTGACAAGAGATCTGCCGGATCCATATATTGTGCTTGCAACACAGAATCCACTTGGATCAATCGGAACGCATACACTTCCAGAGTCACAGTTAGACAGATTTATGATTCGAACTTCCCTTGGTTATCCAGATATGGAAAGTGAAGTGCAGATGCTTATGCAGGGAAGTGTTGATCTGACAGAGCAGAATATCAAAGAACAGATTTCAGCACAAGAGTTAAAGAAAGCTCGTAAGGAAGTTAAAGGATTGTTTGTTCATGAAGATATTATTAGATATATTGTAGAAATTGCAAATGAAACAAGAAGATCTAGAGATTTAGAGCTTGGGATCAGTCCAAGAGGAACGATTGCATTGTTATCCATGGCGAAAGCTAACGCATATCTTGATGGACGCAATTATGTGATACCAGAGGATATAAAAAATGTATTTCTTGAAACAATTGAACACAGAGTTATAAAAAGTAAAGAAGCAAGGATTCAGAAAAAGACAAGGAAGGAAATTTTAAAAGACATTTTTTACAAGATTCCACTTCCAAAGGGCAATCAGAAAGGATAAAGATGTATTTTTTTGTCATAGTATTTGCGGCTGTTTACTGGATCATTTATGGAAACTGGATTGGAGGGTGCCTTATGGCATCCTTATTTCTTATTTTGATTTATAGTATCAGTCGCTGCAAAAAAGAGGAAAAACAGCTGGAATTTAAGGCAAATGTTCAAGAACGGATCATAACTCAAGGAGAAATGATCAAGATCATTCCAGAGATTTCTGGAATTAATACAAGGAATGATGATTATATTTTTGAAGTTGAATATGAGATTGAATCAAAATTTTATGGAACTAAAAACAAAATAAGACAGAAGATTCGATGGAATCAGAAGATAGACAATCTGCTTTTGACAGAAGAAATGAAAAAATGCGATCATGTTGTGTTTCGCTTGATATCTGTTTCATGGGAAGATCTTACTGGAATTTATAAAATAAAAAAATATTTACAACAAGAAATCCGGATTCTTGTAATGCCACATTCTTATGAATTAGGAACCATGAATGATCGACTCAAGAAAATGAATTCTTGTGAGCAGGGATTTGAATATGATGGAGTAAGGAAATACCGGGAAGGAGACAGATTATCAAGAATTCATTGGAACCTTTATGCTACATCCAGAGATTTATGGGTTAGAAAAAATGAGGATGAAGCACAGGAAAGTGTAAAGATTGCAATTAGCCTTAAAGATATAAATAAAGATCGAATTTCTGATTATTTTGCAGTGGTTTATTCCGTTTTGTTATTTTATATGAATGCCGGGGTAAATCAAGAAATCTATTATGGAAACCATATGTTTTTATTAAAGTATATAGAACAATATGAAGAACTTTTTACGGATATATTTGAGTGTGGAATATCAGAGATATCTATGGAAATTCCTAATATCCAGGCAATTACACTTGATGATAATATAAAAAATATCCAGAAATATTTATATGAGATGGAGTTATAATGCAGAAGAATAGGAAATTACAAATAGAATATATATTGCCTGCGATTATTTTTGCCTCTGTTATATGGGGGATTTTTGCAGGATTTAGGGTTTCCAGATACCAATGGATTATGATTTCTGGAAGTGTTGTACTGTTTCTTGGAATATGTACGTTATGTGATCGGTTGAAACAGACAGTTTATCTGATGATCATTATGGCTGGATTATTTTTAGCGGTGTTTCATACACAACTTTTAAATGGATTCAGAATCATCAATAATAAAATGGCACTTGCGTTGAATCAAAGTATGGATCTTGGATTTTATTATTATGTATCAGTACAGATGGAAAACAGCCGTAGAGACAGTGTGTTGGCGGTTGTATTTTTTCTTCTGATTGCAGGGATACTTTTATCATTTTTAAGGAAATATCCGTTGATCTTGTTTGCTTTAACAGGGGTGATGGAGTGCTTTGTTTTGATTGTGGCACCATATAGTATTTCTGCTGTATTCTTTTTATTTCTTGGATCATGGATCGTTTATTTTAGCTTACGCAAAGGGAAAAAGGAATTTGCGGGACTAATTGGTATTTTATGTATTTTGATGATCTTTCCATTATATTTTCATGACCAAACGACGGTTCCTGCAGATACAATGATCAAGCGTAGCATCTTAGTACAGATTCGAAAGATGACGCAAGGTGAATCTTATGTAGCAGAAGGAGGACTTGGAAATGGGGATATTGCTTCAGTGGGAGAAGTATCACCGACAGGAAAAAAATTATTTCAGGTTTATGCGCCAGAAAAAGATGATCTTTATCTGAAAAGTTATGTAAGCAGTGACTACGTAAATGGAAAGTGGATAGCAAGTACGAAAGACACCATTGTATATGGTGGTGAGTCAGCAATAGAACTTCCGTTTCTGTTTTCAGATCTTCATATGGACGATTTTGTTACATATGATAAAGATTACATTAAAACGGATAAAGATATGATGTTTTCGGAAAAAAGGAACTTGAAAATCTCTTATCAGAAGAAACAAGATCGATATCTTTTGTTTCCATATTTTTGTGATATAAGCCAGATAGAAGGAAATGTTATTTCTGATAGCATGATCAGCAGGACAAACAGTCGCAAGGATTATGACATGGTATATTATCAGGTAAAGAATCCAAAAGCAGTATTTCAGGCACAACAAAGGCTTGATTTTTCTAAAATCGGAAGCACAATGGAAGAGATCATGGAAAAAGATTACATAAAGACGATGGATGATTATGGAACTTATGTAAGAAAAGAATATTTAAAAATACCGGATTCCATAAAAAAATGTTTAAAAACATTAGATCTTAAGACCGATTTAAAGAAATCAGAGAATCAAAATATTGAAGAAGTCCAGTCTTATTTAAAACGTAATTACCAATATAGTTATCGTCCAGGGTTGACACCACAAGGAAAAGATCCGATAGTTTATTTCTTAAAAGATCGAAAGAAAGGATTTTGCACCCAGTATGCATCGGCAGCAGTTTTTATGCTTCGAAATGCTGGGATTCCAGCAAGATATGTAGAAGGGTATAAGATTCGATCTGATCAGTGGAGACTTGGAAAGGCACAAGTGACGGATTATGAAGCACATGCCTGGGCAGAAGTTTATGTTGAGCACATTGGGTGGTTGCCTGTGGAAGTTACTGGGATGAATACAGGTAAAACAGCATATGAGCAAGTACAAAAATTGGATAAACAGAGCAATGCGATTGTACCAAATAAAAAACAATTTGTAACAAATGTAAAAAAAGTATTGCATTTTGTAGCAATAATTGCAATTATTTTGGTTGTTGTAATATTAATAAAAATGTTACAAAACTTGCAGAAGTTAAAGAAAATGGACAACAAAGAAAAGATTCTTTTCTACGAAAATAAATTAAAAAAATATGGAGAAAACCAAGGAAAATCGAGGAAAACAGCTGAACTGATGACATACGGGATCATTGAAAAAGCAAAGTTTAGTGATGCAGATATTACAGATCAGGAAGTAGTGATCGTAAAACGTCATTTGGATTTATTAAAGAGAAAAAACAGAAATGTTACAAAAATATTAAGCAAACTGAAATAATCTTAAAAAACTGTTGACAAATGTTGCTGCGTATCGTACAATATTAACTGTTGAACGAAACATTTGAAATAAATTTAAAAATTGATATACATATAGGAGACAATATGAAAAAGATTATTTTAAGACTAGCAGTATTAGTAGCAATGGCATCGGCGGCAGTTACAATGAATGTACATACAAAGACAAAGGAAGTTCAGGCAGCAAGCAGAAAAGGACAGCAGGTTGTTAAATATGCAAAGAAATTTGTAGGAAATAAATACAAATACGGTGGATCAAGCTTAACAAAAGGAACAGATTGTTCTGGATTTACAAGAGGTGTATATAAGAAGTTTGGAAAGAGCCTTCCTCATTCTTCAAGTGCACAGAGAAGATATGGTAAGAAAGTAAAAGGTGGAATTAAGAATGCGAAAGCAGGAGATTTAATTTGTTATAGCGGACATGTTGCAATTTACATGGGAAATAACAAGATTGTACACGCAAGTAATTCAGCACCATATCCAAGAGGTGGAATTAAAATCTCTAACAATGCAAGATACAGAAAGATCGTAACAGTAAGAAGAATTGTTCAGTAAGATCAAAAAGGCATTTCTCAATTTGAGAGATGTCTTTTTTTGTGCATTAAGATAGAACTTTAAAAATATAAGAGATTCAAAGAAAGAAATCTTTTTGAAGATATCCAACAAAAATTTAAGATATGTAGCATAAAAATTTGACAGATAAAACAGATACATATTATAATTTTAAATAACAGATTTTAGTAAAATATACATCTGCCTTATTGGACTGATGTTTTTTAAAGGAGAAAATTTATGATCATTAAACCAAGAGTCAAAGATTATTTATGTTTAACAGCACATCCAGAAGGATGTAAGAAGAATGTAGCAGATCAGATCGCTTATGTAAAAGCGCAGGGAGAAATTCCTGGAGAAGCAAAGAAAGTCTTAGTGATCGGATGCTCTACAGGATATGGACTGGCATCAAGAATCGTAACAGCGTTTGGATGTCATGCAGATACACTTGGAATTATGTTTGAACGACCATCTAATGGAAAGAAGACAGCAAGTCCTGGATGGTATAATACAGCAGCATTTGAACAGTTTGCAAATGAAGAAGAAATCTATGCAAAAACAATCAATGGAGATGCATTTTCTAAGGAAATTAAAGATCTGACGATCGAAACGATCAAAAAAGATTTTGGTAAAGTAGATCTTGTTATATACAGTCTCGCAGCACCAAGAAGAACAACACCAGATGGAGAAACATATCGTTCTGTCCTAAAGACAACAGGAGAGGAATTTACAAATAAGAATCTTAACCTGAAAGATAATAGTATTGGAATGAAGAGCATTCCTGCAGCGACAGAAGAAGAAGTGAAAGCGACAGTCAAAGTTATGGGTGGTGAAGACTGGAAGTTATGGATGCAGGCTTTAAAGGATGCTGATGTATTATCTGAAGGCGCAAGTACGGTTGCATATTCTTATATTGGTTCTGAACTTACTTATCCGATCTATTATGAAGGAACGATTGGTGCAGCAAAGAAACATCTGCATCAGACAGCTGATGAGATTACAAAAGAGGTTGGAGTAAAGGCGCTGATCTCTGTAAATAAAGGGCTTGTAACACAGGCGAGTGCAGCAATTCCGATTGTTCCATTATATATGTCTGTATTATATAAAGTTATGAAAGAAAATAATGTTCATGAAGGATGTATCGAACAGATTGAACGTTTATTTAAAGAAAAGAAATTATTAGCAGATACAGTCACAGATGAACATGGATGGATTCGAATGGATGATCTGGAACTTCGTGATGATATTCAGAATGAAGTGAAGAAGCGTTGGGAAGAGATTGATACAGATAATGTCAAGGGACTGGCAGATGTTGATGGTTACTGGGAAGATTTTTACCGTATGTTTGGATTTAATGAGGAAGGAATTGACTATGAAGCAGAGACGGATCCAGTTGTAGAAATTCCTAGTATCAAAGAATAATGGCGTATACAGAGATTGTGATCACAAAGATGAAAGACCATCTGGTAAGTATGTTATTAAAAGATCACCAGCCAGTGGAATTTCAATGTGTGAGTGAAAAAGCCAAAATCGAAATCGGAAATATTTACACAGGCATCGTAAAAAATGTTGTGAAAAATATCAATGGAGCTTTTGTCGAGTTTGATGAAGATGAGATGGGATTTCTTTCCATGCAACATAAGCAATATAAAGCGGGAGATGAAGTTCTGGTGCAGATAAAGAAAGAGGCGACGAAGGAAAAACGCCCAATGTTATCAGACCAGATTGAATTAACTGGCAAATATCTTGTGCTGACTTCAGACAAGCTTTCTGTAGGGATTTCTAATAAGATTCATAAAAAAGACAAGAAACAGGAATTAAGAGAGATGGCAGAGCCTCTGGTGACACAGGAATATGGTTTTATTATTCGTACTGAGGCAGCGAAAGCCGATAAGGAAGATGTGCTTTATGAGGCGGATATGCTCGCAGAGAAGTATCAGCAGATTGTCCGTAAGAAGTCATACCGCAAAGCACCACAGCTTGTAGATACAAATTATGATGCATTGTCAGTTCTTGTATGTGATATAAAACCAGAAGCAGCAGACAGTATTGTAACAGACCAGGAAGATCTGTATGAACAGTTAAAAGAAAAAGGCTATGAGGTATCTTTATGCTGTTATGAGGCAGGAGATATTGACCGCAGATACAGAGTCCGTCATTATCTGTCAGAAGTATTTAAGCAAAAGATCTTTATGAAGTCTGGGGGATTTCTTTATATTGAGCAGACAGAGGCAATGGCAGTTATTGATGTGAATACTGGCAAATCTATCGGAAAGAAAAATCAGGAAACACATATTAAGAAAATAAATTTAGAAGCTGCAAAGGAAGCAGCAAGACAGATCCGGTTAAGAAACTTATCCGGGATCATCATGATCGATTTCATTGATATGAGATCAAAAGAAGATGAGAAAGAATTATTACAGGTAATGCAGCATTATTTAAATGATGACTCAAAAAAAGCAGTCGCAGTAGACATTACAAAACTCGGAATTATGGAGATTACAAGAAAAAAAGAAAAAAATCCAATTTTTCGACAAATAAGTATTGACATATTAGAATAGTGCTGTTATTATATATGAGTATGCCGCACAGCGAGGTTAAAGAATGCGAGAAATCACCAAAGCTGGCGAGATTTGATAATAGGAGGTGCCGTGATGTACGCAATTATCGCAACAGGTGGAAAACAGTATAAAGTAAGCGAAGGCGACGTAATCAAAGTTGAGAAACTTGACGCTGAAGTAGGAGCTAAAGTAACATTTGATAATGTACTTTTAGTTGGTGGAGATACTGTTAAAGTTGGAACACCTACCGTTGATGGTGCGAAAGTTGAAGCTTCTGTAGTAAGCGAAGGAAAAGGTAAGAAAGTCATCGTTTACAAATACAAGAGAAAAACTGGATACCATAAGAAAAACGGTCATAGACAGTTATTTACACAGGTTAAGATCGATAGTATCGTTGGATAATATCCTGAGGATAGAGTTATGACAAAGATAACATTCTATCAAGGAGTTGATGGAAGCTTTCATGGCTTCCATTCACAGGACCATGCAGGTTACAGTGCGGAAGGACAAGATATTGTCTGTGCCGCAGTATCTGCGCTGGTAATTAATTTTGTGAATTCCCTGGATGAGCTGACAGATGATCACTATCAGATTGATGTAAACCAGGAGAACGCAGAAATTGACGTAGTATTTACGGAAGAGCTTTCACATGATGGAAGCTTGTTATTAAGATCACTGATTCTTGGACTTACTTCGGTGGAAGAAGAACATGAACAGTATTTAGATGTAATCTTTAAGGAGGTGTAACAAAAATGATGAAAATGAACCTTCAATTTTTCGCTCATAAAAAAGGAATGGGTTCTACAAAGAACGGTAGAGATTCTGAATCTAAGAGATTAGGTGCGAAAAGAGCTGACGGACAGTTTGTAAAAGCTGGAAATATTCTTTACAGACAGAGAGGAACTAAGATTCATCCAGGCGTTAACGTAGGACGCGGTGGTGACGATACATTATTCGCATTAGTTGATGGTATTGTTCGCTTCGAAAGAAAAGGTAAAGATAAAAAACAGTGTTCTGTACATCCAGTAGCATAATTTAATTGCATACAGGAACAGATCATTTGAGATTCAGTAATTACGGCTTCAAATACATATTTGAGGCCGTTTTTCATTATGATATAAGATAATGAAGGAATTTTGTGACCGGAAATTGTTTTTTGATACAGAAAGGAAAAGACAATGTTTGCAGATAGAGCTAATATTATAATCAGATCCGGAAAAGGTGGAGATGGCCATGTAAGCTTCCGGAGGGAACTTTATGTACCAAACGGTGGACCGGATGGTGGAGACGGTGGCCGTGGCGGTGATGTAATCTTTGTTGTAGATGAAGGAATCAATACTTTATCTGATTACCGTCACAGAAGAAAATTCAAGGCAGGAGATGGTCAGGAAGGTGGCAGAAGAAGATGCCATGGTGCTGACGGAGAAGATATCATCCTGAAAGTTCCAGCAGGAACCGTAGTAAAAGAAAAAGAATCAGGGAAAGTTATCCTTGATATGTCAAATAAAAAAGAACCAGTTGTACTATTAAAAGGTGGACGTGGTGGAAAAGGAAACCAGCATTATGCAACACCAACCATGCAGGCACCAAAATATGCTCAGCCAGGTGGAAAAGCACAGGAAATTGAAGTTATGCTGGAATTAAAGGTGATCGCTGATGTTGGATTAGTTGGATTCCCGAATGTCGGAAAATCAACATTTTTATCAAGAGTAACAAATGCGAATCCAAAGATTGCGAACTACCATTTCACAACATTGAATCCAAATCTTGGAGTTGTAGATATGGATGGAAGCAAAGGATTTGTTATTGCAGATATCCCTGGAATCATTGAGGGTGCGTCTGAAGGTGTTGGACTTGGATTTGAGTTTTTACGCCATATTGAACGTACAAAAGTTATGATCCATATGGTAGATGGAGCTTCTGTAGAAGGAAGAGATCCGATCGTTGATATCCATGCTATTACAGATGAATTAAAGAAATACAACAAAGAGATTTTAGAGAAACCACAGGTGATCGCAGCCAACAAGATGGACGCGATGTCTGAGACAGACAGAGAGACTGTGATCGATTTATTAAAAGAAGAGTTTGAACCAGAAGGAATTAAGGTATTCCCTATCTCTGCAGTTAGTGGAGAAGGCGTCAAGGAATTATTATGGCACGTGCAGGGATTATTAGATGAATTACCAGAAGGTGCAACAGAATTTGAACAGGAATATGAACTAAACTTTGGAGAAGAAGAAGGTGGAATCATTATTGCTCATCCAGAAGAAGGCCTATATACAGTCGAAGGACCAAAAGTAGAGAGAATGCTTGGATATACAAATCTGGAATCAGAGCGAGGATTTGACTTCTTCCAGAAATTTATGAAAGAAAACGGTGTCATTGAACGTTTAACAGAGATGGGAATCGAAGAAGGTGATACTGTACGTCTTTATAATCTGGAGTTTGACTACTATAGATAGATATATAATTAATTTAATGGAGGATAACATGACAAGCAAACAAAGAGCTTATTTAAAGAGCCTTGCAATGAAGATCGATCCGATCTATAACATCGGAAAAGGAAGCATTTCACCAGAACTTGTACAGGGTGTCAGAGATGCCTTAGAAGCAAGAGAACTGATCAAAGTTGGTGTACTTCAAAACTGCATGGACGATCCAAAAGAACTGGCAACTGTATTAGCAGAGAGAACAAGATCTCAGGTTGTACAGGTGATCGGTAAGAAGATCGTATTATATAAAGAATCAAAGAATCATAAAAGAATTGAACTGCCAAAAGCAGGAAAATAATATCGGAGGAAGAGCCATGAAGAAGATAGGAATTCTTGGCGGGACATTTAATCCGATCCACCATGGACATTTAATTCTTGGACAGGCAGCGAAAGAGGAATTTGGACTTGATGAGATTCTTGTTATGCCAACAAAGAATCCGGCATACAAAATGATCAGTGGAGGAGTCAGCGAGCAGAATCGTGTCGATATGATCAAACTTGCAATTGCCAATTTTCCATATTTTAAATTTAGTGATATGGAATTAAAACGAGATGGCACGACATATACAGTGGATACATTAAGAGCCCTTACACAGAAAGATGATGACTGCAGGTATTATTTTATTATGGGAGCAGATTCCCTTTATCAGATTGAGACATGGAAAGATCCAGATCAGATTTTTCATATGGCGAATATTCTGGTTGCTACAAGAAACGATTCAAGAAGTGCCTTAGATGCCCAGATTGATTATCTGGAAGAAAAATATAGCGGGAAGATTTATCATTTAAGCAGTCCAAGTATCGAGATTTCATCGAATGATATCCGAAAGAGATGCAAAAATGGATCAAGTATTCATTTTTTCCTTCCAGAGGATGTGATCGATTATATAGAAAGAAATGATTTATATGGAATTACAGCAGATTGAAGATAAATTAAAAACAGTACTAAAACCATCCAGATACAGACACACTTTAGGAGTTGCCTATACAGCTTCATGTATGGCGATGGTATTTGATGTAGATACCGAGAGAGCTTACAGAGCTGGATTGTTACATGATTGTGCAAAAGGATTTTCGATTGAGAAGCAAAGACAGTTATGTGAGAGATATAACATTTGTCTTGAAGGAACATTAACAAAGAGTCCACAGTTAATGCATCAGGAGATTGCCCCATTTCTTGCAAAAGATGATTATGAGGAAGAAGACAAGGAAATCTTATCAGCGATTGGATGTCATACAACTGGAAAGATTGCAATGAGTCCTTTAGATCAGATTGTTTTTATTGCAGACTATATAGAGCCAAATAGAAAAATAATACCGGGACTTATAAAGGTACGGAAACTTGCATTTGAAGATTTGGATGCATGTGCATATGAGATTCTTAACAATACGATTAATTATCTGACAGAATGCGGACAGGAAATTGATCAGCGCACAATCAAGACTTATGAGTATTATAAGAATAAGAAGGAGAATTAAGATGGATCAGTCATTAAATATGGTAAAGATCGCATATGATGCGTTAGATGACAAATTAGCAGAAGATATTAAGATCATTGATATTCGCAGCATTTCAGTTTTAGCAGATTATTTTATTATTGCAGATGGTAATAATAAAAACCAGGTGCAGGCAATGGTAGATAATGTGCAGGAAGAACTGTTTAAGGCTGGATATGAAATGAAACAGATGGAAGGATACAGAGAAGGAAACTGGATCTTACTTGATTTTGGAGATATCATTATCCATATCTTTGATAAAGAAAATCGTCTGTTCTATGATCTTGAGAGAATCTGGAAAGATGGAAAAGAAGTTTCTATTGAAGAATTAAATTAAAAAAGATAATAAAGAAGCCAGAATGGAGAAATCGCATTAAGATTCTCGGTTCTGGCTTCTTTTTATTTTATTTCATTGAGCGGTAAAGTCCAACCACTTTGCCAATGATAGATACTTCGTTCACAATAATAGGTTCCATGGAATCATTCTCTGGCTGAAGGCGATAGTAGCCGTCTTCTTTGTAGAATGTTTTGACTGTGGCGGAATCTTCGATCATTGCAACAACTATGTCACCATTCTCAGCAGTTGACTGTTGTTCGACAATAACAAGATCACCATCGAAAATTCCAGCATTGATCATACTTTCGCCACGGACGTGTAACATGAATGTATTCTTGTTACTGATACGATCTGGAAGCATTGGAAAATAATCTTCAATATTCTGTACAGCCAGAATAGGTTCTCCAGCTGTTACAGTACCAACTACAGGAATATTAATGATCTCGCGGCGAGCGAGGTTAAAATCATCATCGATAATCTCAATTGCACGAGGCTTTGTAGGATCCCTGTGAATATATCCCTTTCGTTCCAATGTCTCTAAATGAGAATGGACAGAAGATGTGGAACGAAGGTTCACGGCTTCACAGATTTCGCGGACTGCAGGTGGATATCCTTTGTCAAGGATGCGGCGCTTGATAAATTCCAGAATCTGTTGTTGTTTATCACTTAATTGTTCTCTTGCCATGTACTATATCCTCCGTGTTTTTATTATATTCATAATAACATATAATCACTATAGAAACAAGTGTTCTCGAACAAAGTTTCGAAAAAATATTGACAAACAAATGTTCGAGAATTATAATAAAGACAAAACAGATGTTCGATAAATAAGAGGAGGAATACATTATGATAAGTAAGAAGAGAAGATGGTGTTTTTTAATAATTCTTTTAGGAGTATTATTTATGGCATTTCATGTATTATTTATGAAAACTCCTACTATAGAGGCACAGGGGACAAAGGAGAAGAAGTTTACAAGTATTCAGGTTAAGAAAGGTGATTCCTTGTGGAGCATTGCTAAGGAACATATGGGAGATGAATATGATACTGTTGATGATTATATAGATGAAGTATGTGAGACGAATCACATCTATGATAGACAGATTACAGATGGAATGTATCTGGTAATTCCATATTATACAGTCAGAAGATAAGAAAAAGAGGAATAAATAAAAAGGCCATCCTTTGCAATGAGTAAAGGATGGCTAGAAATATTTTATTCAAATAAATATATTGATTGGTAAATTAACGTTTAGTAGGATTTTTGTTTAATGAAGCTTTTGTACTATTATAAACTGCTTTTCCATATTTATTTAGGTTAGCATTCATTTTTTTAGATTCACTTTTATTTGATACAAATCCAATTTCTGTTAATGTGGATGCTGTTTTTGAGTGGCGGAGTACATATAATCCAGTACGATCAACGAGTCCACGGTTTGTGAATCCTGTAGCAGAACGGATATATGGATGGATTGTAGCTGACCATTTGTAACTAGTTAATCCAGAAGTTGATTTATATCCTTTTGAATTATATAAAGTTTCTGTTCCGTGAGCAGATTTTCCGGCGGAATTAATATGTACACTATAGAATCTGTCAGCACCAACATTGTTTGCAAGGGCAGATCGATCACTTAAACTTGGATAAGTGTCAGAAAGTCGAGTGTAATATACTTTGATGTTAGGGTCTTTATCAAAATATTTTTTTGCGGCCTGAACGATTTTTAAAGTCATATTTTTTTCTTTATAGCCATATGCAACAGCACCAGAATCAGAACCACCATGACCTGCATCTAATACGATGATCTGTTTATACATAGATTTAGGTGAAGCATAGTAAACTCTGATATAGGAATCTGTTTGGGTTACACGGAATCCCTTGATCGTTTTACTGCGTGGCTTAATATAAATTTTTGTATATCCACCAGAATATTTTACAGAGTATGATTTAAATGAAGAATCATTCACAACCCTGTGGTTTGAAGATTTTTCGTAAAATGATTTGTAGTTACCTTTGATATTAAGAATCAAACGATAATTATGATAATCATCCGTGCTCGAAACATTTCTATTGCTTAAACCGGAAGGTTTTGCAAGCTGTACATAAGAAGTTTTGCTTGTAGTGCTTGCAGTAGAATTACTTTTGAATGTTTCAGTATAAGAAGAATCATTCCAAGAATAAGATAATCTAAGATATTTTGCACAAAAAGATCCAGGTACATAAATAAAGTTACTCTTCTGTTCATAAGAATAGACACTACGTGCAGGAGTTGGCATTTTTGTTTTTTTACCATTTACATAGGCGTATTTATTACCGCGTGTCATAACAATTTTATTGGAACCACGTTTTAAAGTGATTTTCCAATTTTTTTTAGAATAAGAATAAGATACACCCATGCCTTTTTTAAAAACATAATATGCAGAGAGCATCGGAGTGTTTTCAGTCTTATATCCAGGAGCTTTTGTTTTAATGGTTTTTCCATTGTAAGAAGCACCAACAGCTTTTTTCTTTTGCTTTTTCTTGTTGATTTTTAGTGTATAAGTATGTTTTGTTACAGCGTATGATGATGCAGAAACATTTGCAGGTATTCCTGTACCGATAATTGAAACTGATAACAATGTTGTGATAATAAATTTCTGTAATTTCATTTGTATCTTCCTTTCCGAGAATTAACTGTAACATATATGTAATATTATTGCAAGAAAAAAGTCATATTTTGCAATATGACTTTTAGAAATTTAAAATTAGAAAGAATTACAAATCGCTTTATATAGATTATAACCAATCGTGGATGTTCTCGAATTAATACGGCTAGTCTCGGTTTTATTTGAGATGAATCCAAGTTCTACAAGTGCAGTTGTCATCTTTGGACCATTTAATACGGCTAGATCAGAACGATATTTTAATCCACGATTATAGGAACCGTTTGATGCGTAGCCCATTCCGGTCAAAGCGAATGACTGAAGGGTCTGTGCATAGGATTTATAAGTTTTGTAAAGTGTTTCAGTTCCTTTAGAAGATGAACTATCACTTGAATTGATATGAACACTCAAGAAACGATCTGCGGACACCTCGTTTGCCATCTTATAACGATAAGAAAGACTTGGATACCAGTCGGAAAGCCTTGTGTAATAAACTTTGTAGCTAGAATTTTTGTCAAAATTACTCTTGATACTTTGAACGATCTTTAAAGTCATGTTTTTTTCAGAGTATCCGTTTCCAACTGCACCGGAATCCTTTCCTCCATGACCAGCATCAACAACGACTACATGATAGAACATCTTCTTTGGATCTGCGTATTTCACATATATATAGGAAGAAGTCTGTATTACACTGAATCCCTTGATTACATTTGTCTTAAGATCAATATAAGTTTTGCCGCCACTGTAAGATACATTGTATGTAAGGGATTCCTTGATATATCTGTTAGAAGCAGAACTGAAGAAAGTCTTATAGTTCCCATTAACGATGATTCTTAGTCGTTTATTTGAATAATCATCGGTACAACTAACAGCAGAAGCTGACAATCCAGAAGGCTTCTTGATTCTGATAGAATAATTTGATGCTGAAGCTGTAATCTTAGTTTTTGAACCAAGGGTTGTAGATGTTGTGCTAGTATTAGACGTTGCTGTTGTAGGTTGTGTGCTAGTTGATCCCTTTTTAGTAATAAGGCCTGCAAGCAGACGATTATTCCATGCATAGTTCAGTTGCAGATTCTTAGCCACAGCATCCCCTGGAACCATAATATAATTCTTCTTACGTGCAGGATAGTATACCTTCCTTGGGGCAGATGGAAGAGTGATTTTCTTTCCATTGATCGTTGCAGCTGTGCTGTTTAACGTTAAAACTAATTTTTGTGAACCACGCGTAAGAGTGATCTTCTTTGTTTTTGATGAATAAGAATATTTAGTGCTGATTGATGAACAGCGTCCAAAGATCCAGTATGCAGAGTACATAGAAATAGAACCTTCAATATATCCAGGAATATTTGTTTTGATCACTTTGTTGTTATATCTTGCATCAATGGCTCGTTTTGTAACAGTTTTCTTGTTATGTGTATACTTGATTTTATAATACTGGCCAGCAGTTACAGCAGCAGGAGTATTTATGATACTCGTAAAAAGCATTATCATAGATAATCCAAGACAAATAAATTTTTTCTTTAACATATGCATCCCCTATTTTTGAATTTATAGATTTACAGTAAGATTATAATATTTTTTGTGATGTATTTCAACGAAAACATCAATTTCATGCGGTTTTCATTGAAAAATAGTTTCCAATCTGTCTAAGAATGTGGTATCCTATTATATAAGTTCGATTTTTGGGAGAAATTTATAAATTTTTGCAGGAATCGAATTATTTTGAACTATAGGAGCAGATAATGAAATCAGACAATGAATTTCGAAGAGGACTAATGGATGGGATTCCAATCGGATTAGCTTATGTAGCTGTTTCATTTGCATTTGGAATTTCAGGAGCATCTCATGGAATCCCTGTATGGGCACTTACATTGATCTCTGCAACTTGTGTAACATCAGCAGGACAATTTGCAGCGATCATTACGATGACAGCGGGAGGATCACTAGTAGAATTAGTCTTATCACAGATCATTATTAATTTAAGATATTCAATCATGTCGATTGCGATCGGACAGAAAATGTCGGAGAAGTCGACACTATGGAATCGACTTTCGATGGCATTTATGGTAACTGATGAGATTTTTGCAGTTTCCTGTGCAGGAAGAAAAGAAATTACACCAAAATATTTCTATGCATTGATGTCCATTCCGTGGATCAGCTGGACAATAGGTACATTATTAGGAGCAACAGCGAATACATTATTACCATTGATCTTAAGGAATGCACTTGGACTTGCAATTTATGGAATGTTAATTGGAATCATTATTCCACCGGCAAGACATGATAAGCATATAACGATCGTGATCATCATATCCATGATCATCAGTTTATTATTTAAATATATCAAAGCGTTATCTTTTGTATCCAGTGGTTTTGTAATCATCATCTGTACGCTGATCGCAGCAACACTTGGAGCAATTTTATTTCCAGTAGAAGAGGAGGAGACTGATGAAGCTTAGCAGATTATTGATCTACATTGTAGTCACAGCAGTTTCTACATATTTAATACGAGTCATTCCACTGATTGCAATACAGAAGAAGATCGAGAATAGATTTTTTAGGTCCTTTTTATACTATGTACCATATGCAGTTTTGGCGGCAATGATCATGCCAGCCGTGTTTTATGCCACAGGAAATTGGATTGCATCGACAATTGGGTTTGCAATTGCGATGATTTTTGCATATAATGAAAAAAATATTGTTACAGTTGCATGTGCAAGCTGTATTGGAGCGTTTATCGCATTAGTAGTTTTAGGGTAAATAAATCTGCCAATTCATTGACAGACATAAGTAATATCAAGAAGACAAGAAGAAATGAGGAAGAAGATATGAATTGTAATTTAGCAGTCATCAAAGGTGACGGAATCGGACCAGAGATTGTCACAGAAGCAATGAGAGTTTTAGACGCTGTAGGTGAGAAATACGGACACACATTTTCTTACACACAGATCTTAATGGGAGGAGCATCCATTGATGTTCACGGAGAACCATTAACAGAAGAAGCTTTAGAGATTGCTAAGAATAGTGATGCAGTATTAATGGGATCTATCGGAGGAAATACAAGCACATCTCCATGGTACAAACTTCCAGCACAGTTAAGACCAGAGGCAGGATTATTAAAACTTCGTAAAGCCCTTGGATTATTTGCCAATATCAGACCAGCATATTTATATGATGAGTTAAAGAAAGCATGCCCACTTCGTGATGAAGTGATCGGTGATGGATTTGATATGGTCATTATGAGAGAATTAACAGGTGGTCTTTACTTTGGAGAAAGACATACAGAAGAAGTTGATGGTGTAAGAACAGCGGTTGATACATTATCTTACAATGAAAATGAGATCAGAAGAATCGCGATCAAAGCATTCGATATTGCAAGAAAACGTAAAAAACATGTAATCAGTGTTGATAAAGCAAATGTGCTTGATTCTTCCAGATTATGGAGAGCCGTTGTTGAAGAAGTAGCGAAAGACTATGAAGATGTTACATATGAACATATGTTAGTTGACAATTGTGCAATGCAGTTAGTGAATAACCCTCGTCAGTTCGATGTGATCTTAACAGAGAACATGTTTGGAGATATTTTATCTGATGAAGCAAGTATGATCACAGGATCTATCGGAATGTTATCATCTGCAAGCCTTGCAGAAGGTAAGTTTGGATTATATGAACCAAGCCACGGATCAGCTCCAGACATCGCAGGACAGGATATCGCAAACCCAATCGCAACGATCCTTTCTGCAGCTATGATGCTTCGTTATTCTTTTGATCTTGATAAAGAAGCAGATGAAATTGAAGCAGCAGTCAAAGCAGTTTTAGCAGATGGATACAGAACTGTTGATATCATGTCTGATGGAATGAAGAAAGTCGGATGTAAAGAGATGGGACAGCTGATCATCGACAAGATTAAATAATTATCATAGATAGAAGAAGGTATATTATACTAGGAGGTTAGTTTTATGAATAATAAATTTACAGAGGGAGAAGCATATGCTCCTCAGAGATCGTTATTTAACGCATTAGGTTTCACAAAAGAAGAAATGAAAAAGCCATTGGTCGGAATCGTAAGTTCGTATAACGAGATCGTACCAGGGCATATGAATATTGATAAGATCGTCGAAGCGGTTAAACTCGGAGTTGCTATGGCTGGTGGAACACCAGTTGTATTCCCAGCAATTGCTGTATGTGATGGTATTGCAATGGGACATGTTGGAATGAAATATTCCTTAGTAACACGTGATCTGATCGCTGATTCTACAGAATGTATGGCATTAGCACATCAGTTTGACGCTTTAGTTATGGTTCCAAACTGTGACAAAAATGTACCAGGACTTTTAATGGCAGCTGCACGTGTTAATGTACCTACAGTGTTCGTCAGTGGCGGACCAATGCTTGCGGGACGTGTAAAAGGATGCAAAACAAGTCTATCAAGTATGTTTGAAGCAGTAGGATCTTATGCAGCAGGTAAGATCACAAAAGAAGAATTAGATGAATATGAAAATAAAACATGTCCTACATGTGGATCATGTTCTGGTATGTATACAGCAAACTCCATGAACTGTTTAACAGAAGTACTTGGTATGGGATTACAGGGAAATGGAACAATTCCAGCCGTATATTCTGAAAGAATCCGTCTTGCAAAACATGCAGGAATGAAGGTTATGGAATTATTAGAGAAGAATATCCGCCCAAGAGATATCTTAACAGAGGAAGCATTTGAAAATGCCTTAACTGTTGATATGGCATTAGGATGTAGTACAAATAGTATGCTTCATTTACCAGCGATCGCTCATGAAGCAGGTGTTGAATTAAATCTTGAAATGGCAAATGAGATCAGTAAGAGAACTCCAAACTTATGTCATCTTGCACCAGCAGGACATACATACATTGAAGAGTTAAATGAGGCTGGTGGTGTTTATGCCGTTATGAATGAGTTAAATAAGAAGAATCTTCTCCATACAGATCTTATCACAGCAACAGGTAAGACAGTGGCAGAGAACATTGAAGGATGCGTAAACAAGAACCCAGAAGTTATCCGTCCGATCGACAATCCATACAGCCAGACTGGTGGAATCGCCGTATTAAAAGGAAACTTAGCACCAGATTCAGGAGTTGTAAAACGTTCAGCAGTTGCTCCTGAGATGCTTAAGATGGAAGGACCAGCAAGAGTCTTTGACTGCGAAGAAGATGCGATCAAAGCGATCAAAGGTGGAGATATCAAACCAGGTGATGTTGTCGTTATTCGTTACGAAGGACCAAAAGGTGGCCCTGGTATGAGAGAAATGTTAAATCCTACATCAGCGATCATGGGTATGGGACTTGGATCAAGTGTAGCCTTGATCACAGACGGAAGATTCTCCGGAGCTTCCAGAGGAGCTTGTATCGGACATGTTTCTCCAGAGGCAGCCGTTGGTGGACCAATCGCATTAGTAGAAGAAGGAGATATCATCGTAATCGATATCGATGCAAATACATTAAATGTAAAAGTTTCCGATGAAGAATTAGCAAAGAGAAAAGAAAACTGGAAACCTAGAACACCTAAGGTTACAACAGGTTATCTTGCAAGATATGCATCTTTAGTTACATCTGGAAACCGCGGAGCAGTTTTAGAAATCAAAGAGTAATGAAGTAAGAAAAGAGGATCAAATGATGAAACAATTGACAGGTGCTCAGATTGTTTTAGAATGTTTGAAAGAGCAAGGCGTGGATACCATTTTTGGGTATCCAGGTGGAGCTATCTTAAACATTTACGATGAATTATACAAACAGAAAAAGTATTTTACACATATCCTGACTTCTCATGAGCAGGGAGCTTCTCATGCAGCAGATGGATATGCAAGATCTACAGGAAAAGTTGGAGTGTGCTTTGCAACAAGCGGACCTGGAGCAACAAATATTGTCACAGGACTTGCAACAGCGAATATGGACTCTGTTCCAGTTGTTGCACTCACATGTAACGTAGGAGTGAGTCTTCTTGGAAAGGATAGTTTTCAGGAAGTTGACATTTCTGGAGTTACAATTCCAATCACAAAGCATAACTTTATTGTAAAGAATGTAGAAGAACTGGCAAATACAATTCGAAGAGCATTCAAGATTGCAAAAACAGGAAGACCAGGACCGGTTTTAATTGACATTCCAAAAGATGTGACGGCAGCCGTGACATCTTATGAAGCAGAAAAACCAGAGAAGATCATCCGTTTCAGCGAGAGAATCAAAGAAGCAGATATTCAGAATGCGATCAAGATGATCAAAGAATCAAAACGTCCATACATCTTAGTAGGTGGAGGAGCAGTTATCTCTGATGCAGCAGATGAATTAAAAGAGTTTGTAGATAAAGTTGATGCCCCAGTATGTGATACCTTGATGGGAAAAGGAGCATTTAATGGTACAGATGAGCGTTACAGTGGAATGCTTGGTATGCATGGAACCAAGGCATCAAATCTTGGAGTTTCTCATTGTGACTTACTGATCGCGATCGGAACAAGATTTAGTGATCGTGTATTAGGAAATCCAAAGACATTTGCAAAGAATGCTAAGATTTTACAGATCGATATTGATCCAGTTGAGATCAATAAGAATATTTGTGTATCTGCTTCAATCATCGGAGATGTAAAAGCAGTTCTGACTGTGATCAATCGCCGCTTAGAAGCACAGGAACATAAAGAATGGATGAATACAGTCAAAGAATATAAAGAAAAATATCCATTAACATATGACAAGGGATGTTTAACATGCCCTGAGATCATGGAAGCGATTTATGATATTACAAAAGGTGAGGCAGTCATTACAACAGAAGTTGGACAGCATCAGATGTGGGCCGCTCAGTTTTATAAATATGATAAACCACGTAAATTATTGACATCTGGAGGTCTTGGAACAATGGGATACGGTCTTGGAGCCAGTCTTGGAGCCAAAGTTGGTAATCCAGACAAGATCGTAGTAAACATTGCAGGAGATGGATGTTTCCGTATGAATTTAAACGAGCTTGCGACCGCCTCGCGATACAACATTCCTGTTATAGAAGTAATCATCAATAACAGCGTATTAGGAATGGTAAGACAGTGGCAGGATCTGTTTTATGAAGAAAGATATTCGTATACAACACTTCAGGACAAAGTGGACTTTGTAAAAGTTTCTGAAGGTCTTGGAGTTGATGCAAAGAAGATCACGGATATCGATGAATTCAAAGATGCATTTAAAGAAGCTTTAACGTTAGGAAAACCTATGGTTCTTGATTGTCATATCGATTTAGATGACAAAGTATGGCCAATGGTTAATCCAGGCGGCTCCATTGAAGATGCATTTGATAAAGCGGATCTTGAGGCGCAGGCAAGATAACTTTTAATTTATTTTCATATAAAGGAGAGAAAAGAAATGGCAAGAGTATACAACTTTTCAGCTGGACCGGCAGTACTTCCGGAAGAAGTGTTAAAAGAAGCAGCAGAGGAAATGCTTGATTACAGAGGATGTGGAATGTCCGTTATGGAGATGAGCCACAGATCCAAGATGTTTGATGACATCATCAAAACTGCAGAAGCAGACTTAAGAGAGTTAATGAACATCCCAGATAATTATAAAGTATTATTCCTTCAGGGTGGAGCTTCCCAGCAGTTTTCAGCTATTCCTATGAACCTGATGAAGAACAAAGTCGCAGATTTTATCATCACAGGACAGTGGGCAAAGAAAGCATATCAGGAAGCAGCAAGATATGGAAAAGCAAATATCTTAGCTTCATCTGAAGATAAAACATATACATATATTCCAGATTGCTCTGATCTTCCAGTATCAGAAGATGCAGATTATGTATATGTATGCTATAACAATACAATCTATGGAACAAAATATCAGCAGATTCCAAACACAAAAGGAAAGATCCTTGTTGCAGATATGTCTTCCTGCATTCTATCTGAGCCTGTGAATGTAGAAGACTTTGGAGTTATTTATTTTGGAGTACAGAAAAATGTTGGACCAGCTGGAGTTGTAGTTTGTATCGTACGTGAAGACCTGATTACAGATGATGTGTTAGAAGGAACACCAACCATGTTAAAATGGAAAACACAGGCAGATGCAGATTCATTGTATAACACACCTCCATGCTATGGAATCTATATTTGTGGTAAAGTCTTCAAATGGTTAAAAGACCAGGGTGGACTAGAAGCAATGAAGAAACGTAACGAAGAAAAAGCAAAGATCTTATATGATTTCTTAGATCAGAGTGAAATGTTTAAAGGAACAGTAGTCAAAAAAGATCGTTCTTTAATGAATGTTCCATTTGTAACAGGAGACAAAGATTTGGATGCCAAATTCGTAGCCGAAGCAAAAGAAGCTGGATTTGAAAACTTAAAAGGACATCGTACCGTTGGTGGAATGCGTGCAAGTATTTATAACGCAATGCCAAAAGAAGGTGTTGAAAAATTAGTTGCATTCATGAAGAAATTTGAAGAAGAGAACAAATAAGGAGGAGCCATGTATACAGTAAAATGCTTAAACCCGATCGCAGACAAAGGGCTTGATTTATTTACAGAAGATTTTAAAGTCATTGATGATTTAGATGCAGCAGATGCAGTCTTAGTAAGAAGTGCATCCATGCATGAACTTGAAGTTCCAGAAAGCCTTCTTGCAGTTGCAAGAGCTGGAGCTGGAGTTAACAATATTCCATTAGATGAATATGCAAAGAAAGGTATCGTAGCATTCAATACACCAGGAGCTAATGCAAATGGAGTGAAAGAATTAGTTGTTGCCGGACTTTTACTTGCATCCCGCGATATCATTGGTGGATATAACTGGGTTAAAGAAAATGCTTCCGAAGAAAATCTTGCAAAATTAGTTGAGAAACAGAAGAAACAGTATGCAGGAAACGAATTAAAAGGAAAGAGCATTGGAGTCATCGGACTTGGAGCTATCGGAGTTTTAGTAGCAAATATCTGTAACCGTCTTGGAATGAAAGTTTACGGATACGATCCATATGTATCTGTACGTTCCGCATGGAGTTTATCAAGAATGGTAAAACATATCGCATCTATCGATGAATTATTTGAGACATGTGATTACATCACGATCCATGTTCCATATATGGATTCCACAAAAGAAATGATCAACAAAGAAGCCATCGATAAGATGAAAGACGGAGTGACGATCTTAAACTTTGCCAGAGGAGAATTGGTTGAGAATCAGGCAGTGATCGAAGGATTAGAATCTGGAAAAGTAAAACATTACGTTACAGACTTCCCAAGTGCAGAGATTGCTGGAGTTGATAAAGTGATCACAATTCCACATTTAGGAGCTTCTACAGAAGAATCTGAAGAAAACTGTGCAGAGATGGCAGTTGACCAGTTAATGAATTACTTAGAGAATGGTAATATCGTAAATTCAGTCAACTATCCAAACTGTGATCTTGGAGAAGCAAATTGTGCAGCACGTATCACAGTGCATCACAAAAACCTTCCAAATATGATCGGACAGTTAACAGCGATCCTTGCAGCAGATGGACATAACATTGCCAATATGTTAAATAAATCCAAAGGTGAATGGGCTTATTCTATGTTTGATATGGAAAAGAAAGCACCAACAGAAGAAACAGTTAAGAAAATGGAACAGATCGACGGAGTCGTTCGAGTTCGTGTACTATAGGAGAGAAGAAGCATGAGTGAAAAATTAAGAGTTGGTATTTTAGGTGCAACGGGAATGGTTGGACAGCGTTTTATTTCATTATTAGAGAACCATCCATGGTTTGAAGTTACAACATTAGCTGCAAGCCCACGTTCTGCAGGAAAGACATATGAAGAAGCAGTAGGTGGACGCTGGAAAATGGATACACCAATGCCAGAAGCAGTAAAATCTATGATCGTAAAGAATGTAAACGAAGTAGAAGAAGTTGCTTCTCAGGTTGATTTTGTATTCAGTGCAGTTGATATGTCTAAAGATGAGATCAAAAAGATCGAGGAAGACTACGCAAAAACAGAAACACCAGTTGTATCTAACAACAGTGCTCACCGCTGGACACCAGACGTACCAATGGTAGTACCTGAGATCAACCCAGAACATTTCGAAGTTATCGAAAGCCAGAAGAAACGTTTAGGAACAACAAAAGGTTTCGTAGCGGTAAAACCAAATTGCTCTATCCAGAGTTATGCACCAGTTTTAACAGCATGGAAAGAATTCGAACCATATGAAGTCGTAGCTACAACATATCAGGCAATTTCCGGAGCAGGAAAAACTTTCAAAGACTGGCCTGAAATGGTAGAAAATATCATCCCATACATCGGTGGAGAAGAAGAGAAGAGTGAACAGGAACCTCTTCGTTTATGGGGACACATTGAAGACGGTGTGATCGTGAAAGCTGAAACACCAGTGATCACAACACAGTGTATCCGTGTACCAGTATTAAACGGACATACAGCAGCAGTTTTCGTTAAATTCAAAAAGAAACCAACAAAAGAACAGTTGATCGAAAAATTAGTGAACTTCAGCGGACTTCCACAGGAATTAGATCTTCCAAGTGCTCCAAAACAGATGATCCAGTACTTAGAAGAAGATGACCGCCCACAGGTAAAAGCAGACGTAGATTACGAAAACGGAATGGGAATCTCTGTTGGACGTTTAAGAGAAGACACAGTATACGATTACAAATTCGTAGGACTTTCTCATAACACAGTTCGTGGTGCAGCAGGTGGAGCTGTATTATGTGCAGAGACATTAAAAGCAAAAGGATATATTACAAAGAAATAAGCATTGTAATTAATAGATAAACTTGCTATGATAAGAAACACGTAGAAATACGTGTTTCTTTCATGTTATGCGTCTTATGGCGCACGTTGCTAAGTACATGAAAAAATATAAGATAAAAAAGGAGATAGTATGTTAGCACAGATACAATCAATGTTCGCAGCAGTGGACTTAAGTAAGATTGACTGGAATCAGTTTTTTGAAAAATATCTGGAAATTGCAATGAGTATCATAGGGAAAGTTATTGTATCATTTTTGATCATTGTCATCGGATTTAAACTGATCAAAATCCTGATTACTCTTTTAAAAACAACCTTTGAGAAGGCAGAGATCGATTATGGAGTGATCTCATTTTCCTGTTCCTTCATAAGGATTGGATTGCGATGTATTGTAATTTTTATGGCAGTGGCACATATGGGAGTAGAAGTAAGTTCCTTTATCGCATTATTAGGATCTGCCGGTGTAGCAGTAGGTTTAGCATTACAAGGAACACTTTCTAACGTAGCTGGCGGAGTTTTATTATTAATTCTGAAACCATTTCAGGTGGGAGATTATATTGTATTAACAGGAACCAACTGCGAAGGAGAAGTTGCAGCGATGGACATTTTCTACACAAAGCTTAAGACTGTTGATAACCGAGTGATCGTTATTCCAAATGGTACATTAAGCAATTCCAATCTGATCAACAACACCAAACAGGATCGAAGATTGATTGATATTGAAGTAGGAATCTCTTATGATGCTGATATCAGAGAAGTCAAAAAGATTTTAAATGAGATTGCAAGAGAAGAAAAAAGGATCATTGATCAAGATGGAGTTGAAATTTTTGTGAGCAGTTTAGCAGACAGCTCTGTGATGATGGGGATCAGGTGCTGGGTTCCAACATCGGATTATGTAGCAACAAAATGGGCGTTGAATGAAGAGATTAAACTTCGATTTGATGAGGAAGGAATAGAGATACCTTATCAGAAATTGGATGTTTGTATTAAAAATGAAGTGTAATTGAAAAAATAGGAAGTAAAGATTATTTCAAAGAGCAGTCAATGCATCAATTCAGTTTGTTATGCTGTACTTTAACCATATCTTTTGGTATAGTTGAATTAAAAAAATACAACTTTGTATAGAATCATGGAATAAGAAAGAAGAGGTCTTGATATGGGAAGATACTTAAACAGTTCAACTTCATATGTATTATACAAAAATGAAACGATGAAGCCATATTTTGTAGATAAAACAAAGTTGTTATCAGAGTTATTTCCATTTTTAGAAGTTGGAAATACACATATTTGTATTACAAGACCAAGACGTTTTGGAAAAACAATGATTGCAAACATGATTGCCTCTTTTTTAGGGAAAAGAAAAAGTGAAAATGGGCTGTTTGAATCATTGAATATATCTCAAAATAAAGAATATATAAAGTATAAAAATCAATATGATGTTATATTCATTGACTTTAGCAAAATGCCAAGAGAATGTCATTCATATCGAGAATATATTGATCGTATAGAAGAAAATTTGATCAGAGATTTAAAAAAAGCATATCCAGATATTGAAATTTATGAAGGAGATTCAGCAGCAGATGTATTAGAAACAATTTTTGAAGAATATGATGAACAGAGATTTATATTCGTGTTTGACGAGTGGGATTTTATTTTCCATAAGGATTTTATTAAAGAGGAAGATAAAAAGCAATATATTCTATTTTTGAGTAATCTATTAAAAGATCGTCCGTATGTAATCATGACATATATGACAGGAATTTTACCAATTGCTAAGTATTCAAGTGGCTCTGAATTAAATATGTTCTGGGAATATAATATGGCATCAGAAACAAAATATAGTGAATATTTTGGATTTACAGATGAGGAGGTAGATGAACTTTTTGAAAGGTATGAACATAATAATGAGAATGCTCAAATTTCAAGACAAGATTTAAGAATTTGGTATGATGGATATACAACAAAATCTGGAGAGAGAATCTATAATCCCAGATCCGTTGTACTTGCTCTTATGAATAACAATATAGGAAATTATTGGACAAGTTCAGGACCATACGATGAAATTTTTTATTATATCAGAAAGAATATTGATGATGTACAAAATGATCTGGCTCTAATGATATCAGGAGAGTCAGTGCAGGTAAAAATTCAGGAATATGCTGCAGCAGCTATGAGACTTGAAACAAAAAGTGAGATATTTTCAGCTATGGTAGTATATGGATTTTTGAGTTATGAAGATGGTAAAGTAAGAATACCAAATAAAGAATTGATGAATAAATTTGATGATATGATTCAAAAAGAAGAATCTCTAGGATATGTTTATCGTTTGGCAAAAGAGTCAGAAAGAATGTTACAAGCAACTTTAGCAGAAGATACTCAGGTAATGGAAGAAATCTTAGAATACGCACATAATACAGAAACACCAATTCTATCATATAATAATGAAACGGAATTATCAGCAATTATAAATCTTGTTTATCTTTCAGCAAGGGACAAATATCGTGTAGAAAGAGAAGACAAAGCAGACAAGGGATTTGTTGATTATATTTTTTATCCAGAGAATAAGAAGGATCCAGGAATTATATTAGAATTAAAAGTAGATCATAGTCCAAGAGAAGCATTAAAGCAGATTGTGGACAAAGATTATAAATTAAAATTTCAAGGAAAAATAGGTGAAATAAAAACAGATCATAAAATCTTAGGTGTTGGAATCAGTTATGATGAGAAGACAAAGAAACATAGTTGTGTGACACAGTGGTTATAAAGTCATTGAATGCAAATTATTTTTCACAAAATAAGAGCATTCAATGACTTTTCTTATTTTATTAAGATATGACACAACGAGTCCCTTATGATCTGGTATTATACGTTCATGAAAATGGAAAACTTCCAGTCGTAAACTTCGCAGCAGGTGGAGTCGCAACACCAGCCGATGCAGCCCTAATGATGCAGTTAGGAGCAGAAGGAGTCTTCGTAGGATCAGGAATCTTCAAATCTGGAAATCCAGCCAAACGAGCAGCAGCGATCGTACAGGCAGTCACAAACTTTACAGATGCTAAACGAATCGCAGAATTATCCAAAGACCTTGGAGAAGCAATGGTAGGAATCAACGAACAGGAAATCGAATTATTAATGGAAGAAAGAGGAAAATAAGATGAAGAAAGTCGGTGTTTTAGCATTACAGGGCGCATTTATCGAACATGAAAAAATGCTTGAACAACTAGGAGTTTCCTGTATTGAATTACGAAACAAAGAAGATTTAGAAAAACCATACGATGGAATTATCCTTCCCGGCGGTGAAAGCACCGTTCAGGGAAAACTCTTAAAAGAACTGGATATGTTTGATACGATCAAGAAACAGATCGAAGAAGGAATGCCAGTCCTCGCAACCTGTGCAGGACTCATTCTTCTTGCAAAAGATATCAAAGACCAAGAAGAAACATACTTTGGAACGATACCAATGTGTGTGAAAAGGAATGCATATGGAAGACAGCTAGGAAGCTTCTTTACAACGAAGGAATTTGAAGGAATTGGATGAGAATTTGAGAGTACATGAAAAATTTATTAGCAGATTGTAGATTTATTTTGAAGAAAGAGATGCCAAAGGAAAAGGCATCTCTTTTTTTGATATAGATTAGATTGAATCTCTTTTGTACATTTTGCAAAATAATATAGACGATATATTGATAAAATTATTCAAAGTAACTAAAAAACAAGTTGAATTAAAACAGTAAACATGTTAAAGTAAAAGTAATTAAAAAAACAGTTAAAAAGGGGATGAGTAAGATGGAATATTTAACTAACACAGAAGAATTAATGATGAAATGTATCTGGAACTACGGAAAAGAGATGCCATTTCTGCGAATGGGAGAAGAATTAAAGGACAAATTTCATAAAGAATATAAACGTACAAGTATTCGAACCTATTTGTTCCGTTTAGAAGATAAAGGATATATTAAAGTAGAGAAAAGGGGAAGAAAAGCATATATCAATGCATTGATTGACGAAACAACATATAAGACAGAGAAAGCAGCAAGCATGCTGGATGAATGGTTTGACGGATCAGCAAAAGAGCTGTTCAGTGCATTGAATCAAAAGATTCCCAAAGAAGATCAAGAAAGTTTGAAGGATATGTTAGATGAGATGGATTTTAAATAATATAGTGATCAATGGATTTACATATATCGTTTTTGGAACAGCCTTAGGAACGATCGTATATTTGATATGGAAATTAGCTGGACGATGGTCTGAGAAGAGAGGATATGTAGATATCAGCTATTGGATCTGGAAAGTTGTATTATTATCTTTTTGGTGTCCGATATCATTTTTTGTGTTATTAAAGATAAGGAAAAATGGTTTGTATGGATTTGAATTCTGGAAGACAGCTTTTATTATGGACATAGCTTCTATTTTATTTTTTATATGGGTAGCTGGAACTGTGATATGTATAATACGCTATGGAAATCAGCATAGAAAGATACATAAAGCGATCAGACAATGTGAAGTTAAAGAACAATCTCCAATACTGCAAGAACAAATCAGTGAAATCAGTAAGAGAGTAAAACTTCACAGAAGTGTAAAACCAGTGATATTACATATGATCGAAGTTCCAATGGCATATGGACTTTTCCAGCCAAAAGTTCTGCTGCCAGCCAAAGAATATAGTCAACAGGAATTAGAAGTGATTCTGTTGCATGAGCTAGTACATCATAAACACCATGATCTGTTCTGGAAACAACTGTTTCAGATCACGAGATGTATTTACTGGTTTCATCCTGCAATGCAGGATATTCTGAGACAGCTAGATCAATGGGGAGAGACAGTATGTGATATGACGGTCAGCAGATATGTAAAGAGTGTAAAAGACTATTTCAATATTATTATAACAATAGCGGTAGAACGACCAGAATGTGATGTCTATATGGCAGGACTTTGTGAGGGAACCAAGCTGCTTATGTTAAGAATGCAGAGAATGAATGCCTATATGAAGAAGCGACCACTAAAGAAGGTTGTATCTGCAGGATTGGTAATAATGGTCTTTGGAGTCAGTGCAGTGACTGTGGCGGCATCATCTGTTGGGTATGCTAAGGGGTATAGTTACATTGCGGATAAGACACAAGATAATGAGATTGCTACAATAGAAGATGTTCCACAACAGGATTTTGAGGAAAAAACAGAAAAACTGTCAAAAAGTAAAACAACAATAATATTAGATGAAAAAATTCCACGAATGAATGGTGAAATAGCATTCAGTAATACGATAAAAGCAGGACAAAGACTAGAAAGTAAAAAAGCCTATATCAAAAGAGGAACAATCGTTGAGTTGTCGGTAACTTCAGGAATGGAAGAAGACGGAGATAGTAAAGATATTTCCACAGGAATTACAGATATGAAAGGGAATGCAAGATATATAAGCGATGATTGGGATTTATGGTATTCTTTCAAAATAGAAAAGTCAGGGTATTATAAAATATATGTAGAAAATTATGGGGAGAAAGTAGTTAATGTAGCAGGAACATGTAGTTTAAAAGAGGAGGAAGCAGCAAATGAAAAAAATAATTAGTATGATGATGGTAGTTATCTGTATATGTGGAACTCATTATAATGTAAGAGCAGAAGAAAATGAGTATATAGAGTCAGATATTATTTTAGAAGATGGTTTTATTGAAGAAATTGAATCGAATACAGGGATTATTCCCAATAGTACGCAAGTATCTTTAGATTGGACTGTAAAAGCGAACGTATTAAAAAGAACAAGTGAATTTTATAAAAAACAAGGAAGTAGTATTTATACAAAAATAGATATTAGCCCAGCAAAAAAATCAATAATGCCCAAATGAAAAATAAGCACAGAAAGGGTACGCTTATGAAAGAAAAACTAGGAAAGCAGATATTGGCAGTATTATTGACATTTACATTATGTTTGACATCAGTGGAATGGTCTGGAATTGCAGGGATGATTCACTCAGTTCATGCAAAACAGACAATAAATGAGACAAGCGAAACAAAGAAAATCATAGAGAAAACTACAAATTCTACCACATTTCAGATGACTGGAGGAAAGAAAAATACCATCTTTTATGGGCAGGATGTCCGTTTTGAAACAGACAATGGAACATTAGAAGACTACGATCCAACACTCGTAAAAGTAGAAGATTCAAAAAGCGAGAATGGAAACAGCTTAAAAGACTATGCCTATGAAAATGAAACAGGGGATAAGAAACACTATCTGCCAAAGAAACTGACAGACAAGACCCCGGTTTTGATGGAAAATGGAAAGTATGAGATCTCTTTCGCACCGATCTATGGAGAGGAAAAAGAGAATAAAGAGAATAAAGAGAATAAAGATAATACAGATACAGACAACACAACAGATTCAAAAGATCAGTCAGATAACCAGACATCCAAAGCTGTGGAACAGGCAGTCGCACAGGCAGATCAGGCAGTCCGTGCAGTGACAGAAGGAACATCCGGCGATCAGGCAGAAGATACAGAAGCAACAGACAAAGACGATCAGGAAGATGCTCTCACATCGGTAAAGAAATTAACACGTACCGGACTGGAAGAAGAAACGGTGGAAGATGCACGGGGAAATAGCGAGGAAAAACAGGTAAAAGTCTCATATGAATCAGAGAAGAAAGACTGCACATTTTCCTATGAATCCCTGAATACAGGAGTGAAAGAAAGCATTGTCCTGACAAAAGCACCCGAAGGAAACGTTCTGAAGTTTCACTTTAAAGCGAAAGGACTGACACCAAAGAAAAATGCAATGGATGGCGGCATCAGCTTTCTGGATGAGGAGACAGATGAGATCGTTGCATCTTTAGAAGCTCCAAATATAAACGATGCAACAGGAAAAGCATACAGCGAGAAACTGTATTATGACATTGAACCGGATGGAGAAGAAGATTCCTATCTTCTGACACTGCATCTGGATGAAGATTACTTTCAGGAGAAAGACCGGGAATATCCGGTAACGATCGATCCGACCGTATCATGGACCGGTTCCACAAACTTCTGGGATGTCTATGTGATCAACGGATCTTATAAGAATACAAACTTCTATGACAGCGGCATCACAGCCATGATGGCAGGAAAAGCAAAACAGGGAGTTTACCGTACCTATCTCCGCTTCAAGGATTTTACCAAGAAGATCGAAGGAAAATACGTGGACAGTGCAACACTTACGATGTATGAGACAGGAAGCAGCCAGAGCGGACAGACGATCGAGGCAAGAAGAGTCACAGGAGGATGGACAAGATCCGGATTAAAATGGAGCAGCCGTCCGGGATACAGCACCAACTATGGAAGTGTGAAGACAACAGGAAAAGCCAAGAAAGGAAGAAGCATCAATCTGACCCAGTATGCAAGGGAGTGTGCTTCCGGGAAGATCACATCTTACGGAGTGATGTTAAAGAACTCTGATGAGACAAAGAGTTATGGACAGTTCTATGGTTCAAGGGCTTCCGCAAACCGTCCGAAACTGTCAGTGACTTACTATGACGGACCAACAACAGCAGCCAGTGCATCTGCGACACCAAGATATGTTGGAAAGAATACGCATTCGATCAAGCTTGCATGGACAGGGATCAATGCAAAATCATTAAACAGAGTGGAATACCGTCTGGCAACATGGGTTAATAACGCGGAAGGAAATTCAAACTATGTGCCATATTCCAGTTCGACAAAGATCGGAACAACATCCAGCGGATCAGCCACTATCAACAGCGATAAGTGGGCAGAAGGAGATTATAAGATCGTCGTCCGTGGAGTGGACAACGGATACATCAATGGATATGGAAAAGGGGCATGGTTTACGATCGACCGTACAGCACCGGCATTTGCCAGTGATCCCGAGATGACATCCGGAAAGACAGCAGCCAGTCCGTCCAGCCAGACAAATCCGGTACTGAAGATCACAGGAAAAGATGCGAACCTTTCTTATATCAAATATAAAGTAGACAATGCATCCTCTTACACCAAAGGTGCAGGCTTTAACGGAACAACATCCCAGACAACGATCAAACTTCCGATCAGCCAGGGTGTTACAGACCAGACATTTAAGATCCAGGCAGTGATCGTTGACAAGGCAGGAAATGAAAGTGCAGCAAAGACGGTCAACTATTATTATATCGATAATTCCAAAGCATCCGATTATGCACCGGAAGATGGAAACGTCCAGAATCACTATGGAAAGAACACGATCAGCTGGAAGAAAAAAGAACTTCCAAACAGTATCAGTTATGCCGTTTATCGTGGAAAGAGCGAAGACTTTACACCGTCGAAAGAAAATCTTGTGAAGGCATCCATCAGGGACTCCTATTGTACAGATACCGAAGTTGCAGATGGAACCCAGTGGTATTACAAGGTGTGCGCACAAAAAGTTACAACAAAGGGAGAGGTAAACAGTACCAGTGCATATGTAACGATGAGATCACAGGTTTCGATCGACAAGGCGGAATACAGCCGCTGGCTTGGAAGCAGGGATTACCGTGATACAGCAGAGATCAGCACACCGACAGGAAGCGGAACGATCGACAAGGGAAGCGGAAATCTTACCTATGCAAACACGGATTTTGAGATCAATACCGGGGTGATGGGATTATCCCTTACAAGAACTTATAACAGCCAGTCAGACAAACAGGGAATGTTTGGAAACGGATGGTATGACAGCTTTCACAGGGAATTATATCATGTTGGAGATCAGGTGGTCTTTCAGGACAGCGATGGAAGCTGTCTGGCATTTGAGAAGAACGGGGACAGCTATACCTGTGAAGAAACCAAAGAATATACGTTGGAAGAAGAACCGGAAGAACAGGAAAAGACTTATGAACTGGAAGAAAAAACAGAAGCAAAAGAAGAACAGGAAACAGTAAAGAAGACCATTTCCTATCAGTGGACACTCATGGATAAGGACCAGAACATCACACGGTTTGATGCGAATGGAACGATGGTTTCACAGGAAGATGCAAACGGAAACTTCCTGTTATATGAAATGGATGAAACAGGGTTGTTAAAGACAGTGACAACAGACAAGAACCAGTTCCTTAAGATGCAGTATAATGACCAGAACCTGTTAAAAGAGATCGAACTTGCAGATGGAACAAAGATGCAGTATACCTACGATACAGCAGGAGATCTTACCAATGCAGCCCATGTGTCAGCGGACGGAAATCAGTCTGTACAGGAACCATATGCTTATGATAAAGAACACCACATGACAGCCATAACGGATGCAGAGGGAAATGATTATGGTGTTACATATGAAAGGGAAAAGGCAGTCCGTTTTACCAAGCCGGACGGAGAATACCAGCAGATCACATATGGGGATGGAACAACCACAGTATCCCTTCATAAGAATGACGGAACAAAGATATCCGAAGATTCCATGACCTATGAGAAGAACAGCGGAAAGCTTTTATCTTCCACAAATGGGGATGGAGTTAAGACGACATACCAGTATGAGAACACAGAGAATCCGCTGTTACAGACAGGAACTGAGACAACCGTATGCTATCAGACATTAGAAAACAATCAGGTAAACTTTAAGAATGATGTAAAAGTAACGACAACAACATCCTATGACAGCAACGAAAACGTAGTGGAAGAAGTGGATGAGACAGGGCAGGTAACAAGCACAACCTATGGAACAGGGAAAGAATCCAGTCTTGCACAGACAGAAGTGATCAAAAACAGTGAGGGAGAAACTACTTCAGACACAACCTATGATTACGATGATCATGGAAATACGATCCTTGAATATGAAGATATCGGAGATAGCAGGACAGAGTATACATATGATGAGGATGGGGAAGTCAAAGAAGAAAAGTCCTATGAAAACGTTAAGTCAGAGTGGGATGCCGGAGTTCTGACGTCCGAACAGACAACACAGAAAGAAGAAGCAGACCACAAAGTCAGTGAGACATTAACCAGCACACAGGGAGAAGTGACACAGGAAGATACAACCGCCTATGATGCGATGGGAAGGGAAGTTTCAAGTACGGACCGGAATACAGGAGAAGTGACAAGGATCACCTATGACTTTATGGGACGTGCAGTAGAAACAGAAAGATCCCTGAAAGATCAGGAAGGAAAGGATACCGTTCAGACAGAGACAAAGAGCTATAATGCAAACGGTGCAGTCACATCAGAGACAAGCAGTGCAGGGGTTACAACCGAGTATCGTTATGACAGCAGAAACCGAGTAACTACCACAAAGGAAGAAGCAGACAATAAGACAAAAACAACAGAAACTTCTTATGGATATGAAACTGCCGTGATCCATACCCTGACAGGCACAAAGACTTATAAAGATCTTCAGGTACAGACAACCAGAGTCAATGGAACCGTGACAGACAAGACATGGACAGACCATGCAGGTAATGCAGTCCGTACCTTAAACAGCGGTATCTATACGGATCATGTCTTTACCGAAGATGGAAAAGAGATCGCAGCGGTCACACTTGGAAGCAGTACCGATGGAGAAGGAAAGATCTCCCTGACGTTATACAACAAAGAAGGAAAAACAACCCATACGATCAGCCAGCCGGTGGTTGATGGAGACAGTATCACCACAGGAAAAGATACGATCATTCATGAGACTGCGTATGATGTCAATGGAAATGAGAGTGCCGTGACCGATGGAAACGGAAATGTCACAACCTATACTTATGATGACCAGAACCGTGTCACAGGTGTCAGCAGAAAGAATGGAAACGAAACCATCAGCAACAGTATTTCCTATGACATGGGAACCGATGGAAAGACCACGACCAGTGTCAAAGATGCCAACGGACATGTCAACAAAGAAGTGACAAATGAAGCAGGACTGACAGAAAGCACCACGGATCTTGGAGACGGAGAAGAACAGATCACAACAGCCTACAGTTATGACACAAACGGAAACAAGATCAGGGAAACCTATGCAGACGGCGGCTATAAGACATTTGATTATGACAGGAAGAACCGCCTGATCAAGACAGAATCCTATGAAGCAGGGGAAGCAGGAGAAAGTATCGGAGAGAAGACTTTAAAGACGGTCTACAGTTACGATATCAATGACAGACTGTTAGAAAGTGTTGACTATCAGATCGACGGAGCAGAGGAAACAGCCGTACGTTATACAGAATATCAGTATGACAGCAGGGGACAGACCACAGGATATGCAGAGCTAAGTCAGGAAAACGAACCGACAGCAGATGAAATCAAAGCACACCAGATCAGATACCATTACGACAGTGATGGAAAGCTCACAAAGGTTACCTATCCAACGACAAAGAACGGAGTTCAGGCTTTAGCGTATGAATATGACCAGAACGGATGGCTGACAAAGATCAAAGGAGAAGTTCAGTCAGCAGACACCAGTACAGAAAAGACGGTACGAAGCTATACTTATGACAGCTATGGCAAAGTCAAAGAGATCAAAGACTACAGAAACCTGTTAAACAGCAGTGATCAGGCAGTGAAGAAAGCCTACACCTATGACAGCCTTGACCGTGTCAAAGAGATGACTTACACAGATCTTGAGACTGGAAAAGTGATGGAATCTTATCAGTACAGCTATGATAAGAATTCTAATATCACAGAGAAAACAGAAGTCAATAACTATCCGAAGGAAGAGAAAGATAAAGTCAATGAGACAAAAGCTTATACTTATGATGCACTCGGACGACTGACAAAGACTGTGACAACTGATCATAAGAATGATGATAAGACAAAGACTGTTACCTATACTTATGATAAAGTTGGAAACAGAACCAAAGAAGATGACGGAACCACACAGACAGCGTATACCTATAATGGTCTGGATCAGTTACAGACAGCAACAAAAGAAAAAGGAACCACAGTTGATGAAGTCCGCCAGTACAGCTATGATGCCAATGGAAACCAGACAGATGTTAAGAATACAAAGACAGGACAGACGGAATCTTATACTTATGATGCAGAGAACCGTCTGAGCAAAGTAGCGGTCACCGACAAAGACGGAAAAACAGCTGTGATCCAGCAGAACCGTTATAACGGAGACGGACAGAGAATCCAGAAAGTGGAAGGAAGCAAAACAACGAACTATTACTATCAGGACGGAGTAGTTTCCTATACAACCGATGGAGATAATATCCAGACATCCCAGAACCTGATCGGAACCGATGGAAATATCCTTGCAACACAGAGATATGGAAGTGACCATACGGACTATCTGTTGTATCATAAAGATATCCAGGGAAGTAGCACAAGTCTTGTAAAAGAAGATGGAAGTGCTGATGCAACATACCAGTATACAGACTTTGGAGAGACAACGATCAATGGCGATAACAAAGCAGAGAATGAGGTTTGTTATACGGGTGAAATCTATGATCAGAGGACAGGACTTTATTATCTGAATGCGAGGTATTATAATCCAGAAGATGGAGGATTCTTAACAGAGGATGTTTATCGAGGAGAGACAAATGAGCCTGATACACAGAATCTATATGTTTATTGTGCAGACAATCCGATAAATTATATAGATTCCAGTGGAAATAAGAAAAAACGTGTAGATTTTTGGAATATTGCATTTAAAAGCAATACTCAAAATTATTATGCATTCAATCAGAATGCACCTCAAAAATATGCAGGATATAATGACTTATATGATGTGATGGATTGGACAGTAGGGGATTTGGTAACAAAAAAAGTAGAAACAACATGGTGGAGATTACAATTTTGGAAAGGTAAATATGGAGCAACGTATGTTCCTAAAATATCAAATGGATGCGAGATAGGTTTGTATTACAGAACCATAAAAGGTAATCCTCATTGGTATTGCGCATATGATAGGAATCGAAGAATAAGAATGAGAATGTCATTATATGTAGGTAATAGAAAATTATTTACTAGAGATAGTAAAACATCAACAGATCAAGGAAAGGCATGGTGGTTAACAGCATTTGTATTTAAAGAAGATATGCCAGGAAAGGACATTTATTCAAAAACAACATTAAGGATGACAGGTACTTTGTGGTTTCCTAAAACAGGAAAATATGCAAAACAAATGCAAACATTATCAAATAAATTAAAAAAAGTAAAAGAATTAAAAGTGAAAGGTTCTAGTTATGTTAGAACATTTTCATGGAAAGGATAATAAAATGAAAAACAGAAAAAAGATTTTTATTATAATTGCAGTGCTTTCAACATTTTGTTTTTCCATATGCGGATGCAGTAAAGACAAAGACAAGGATATATCCAAAAAACAGCTATACGCTTCTATTTGCAATCCCAATATGCAAGGCGTAAAGGAAGCATTGAAAAATCATGCAGAACTTGCAAAAGAAACAATCAAAACATCATCAAAAACGAAGCCGTTAGAATTAGCCGTCAGAGAGATTGAGAGCGAAAAGATACAGTTACAAATATGCTCACAATTGATAAAGAGTGGTGCAGATGTTAATGAAAAAGGAATAGATGGAGATACGAATCTATGCTGGGCAATTGGTAATGATAGATTTGACTTAGCCAATCAGCTGTTGGATGCGGGTGCAGATCCAAATCAAAAAGGAGATGAAATAACAGCACTAAAAGGAACGGTAAGTAGGATTTCATTTGAAAATTATAATGAGAAAATGGACATGTTAAATAGACTATTGGAATCAGGTGCAAAGCCTGATTCCGATATAATTTCATTTCTTTTAAACGATGATAACAGCAATTGGGGAATGCAGTATTATTTTACGCCTCAAATTTTAAAAAAATTAGAAAAATATGACGGAAAGCAAAATATATCACAAGGATTACGAGCAGCAATGAATGGAGATGATCATAAACTTCAAAAACTTGTGATATCAGATAAAATAAATAAAAAAGATAAAGGGCAGGTATTAGCTTTTGCAGCAGCGCATTGTAATGTGGATACATTGAAGATCATGAAAAAACAAGGATATGATTTTGCTTGGAAAGACTTAGATAAAGTAGGATTATTGCAGATCGCAGCACTATGCAATCATTCTTCAGTAGTAAAATATTTGTTAGAACAACAATTAGATTCAAAAGCAAAGGCAGATTATTATAAAGTGAGAGCAGTTGATTTTGCGATTGTAGCAGGAAACTTAGACAAAGCAAAGATTTTGATAGAAAAAGACAAAGTGAATTTCAAGAAAAATCATCACGGAAAACCTTGTGATGTATGGGAATTTATTTTAGCTTTCGGCGATAAAAAATCTTTTAAAACACTGGAATCTTTAGGTCATCAGCCAACAAAAGAAGAAATATATGACACCTATCAAAATTACGGATATGAGCAGGGGGTAAAAGTAAAAGAAGATGAATTGCAGGAAATAATCTGGAATGGAGAAAGTGATATTGCAAGAAAAATACTAGAAAACAAAATGACAAAAGGAAAAGTCAGAAAAGAATATTTATTACAGACAGCAGTTGATATTGGGGATTACACAATGGTACGTTATCTTGTCGAACAAGGAGCAGATATCAATAAATATGTAAAAGAAGAAACTGAAAATTATTCTTCTACAGCATTACAGACAGCGTGCGCATCACAAAGTCAAGAAATTTTGAAATATCTGAAAAAGCATGGAGGTGATAGTAAGAAAAAGGATTCAGAGGGTAGAAGCTGTAAGAAAATTGCAAAAGATAACAAGGCGGTATGGAATTTGGAACTTATACAATAAAAAGAAAGCATTTCTAAAGCAAAATTGGAAAATCCTTTCACAATCCAATACAAGGATGTGATATAAATGATAAGGAAAAGAATATTTCAAGTATTGAAAATTATTTTTGTATTAATAGTAACTCAACTTTCCCAGCTAATATCGCTAAATAAAGCCTGAATAAATGTGGCTTGAGATGCAATCCATTCACTTACTTTACATTTTATAATAGATATGATATCAGCGGATAATGTTAAAATGTGTTCCACAAACAGAGCCATAAGGCTCTGCAGTGCATTGGTTAGTTCCATGTCCTGAATATCATCACAGAACATGAAGAATAATTCGCCATACGTTTTCTGGTCATTTTGGTTTCTTCGGATCCATTCCAGAATAATAAATTTAAGTGCTCGAATAAATTTAAGTGCTCGTAGACCATATGAAGTCAGAAAACAAGGAAAAAGAGATGCAATAAAACACGAAAACGTAGTGAAATCAGAAAAGTAAGTAGAAAAATCATAATAAACCAAATAATATAAAAAATATCAGATTTCATAAGGGCTACGGTACCTTAAGTATGTTACACAGAGAGAAGAAGCAGACCACAAAGTCAGTGAGACATTAACAAGCACACAGGGAAAAATGACACAGGAAGCTATAACTTCTTATGATGCGATGGGAAGGGAAGTTTCAAGTACTGACCGGAATACAGGAGAAGTGACAAGGATCACCTATGACTTTATGGGACGTGCAGTAGAAACAGAAAGATCCCTGACAGATCAGGAAGGAAAGGACATTGTTCAGACAGAAACAAAGAGCTATAATGCAAACGGCTCAGTCACATCAGAAACAAGCAGTGCAGGGGTTACAACCGAGTATCATTATGACAACAGAAACCGAGTAACCATTGCAAAGGAAGATGCAGACGATGCGACAAAAACAACAGAAACCTCTTATGGATATGAAACTGCCGTGATCCATACCCTGGCAGGAACAAAGACCTATAAGGATCTTCAGGTACAGACAACCAAAGTCAATGGAACCGTGACAGACAAGACATGGACAGACCATGCAGGCAATGCAGTCCGTAGCTTAAGCAGCGGTATCTATACGGATCATGTCTTTACTGACGATGGAAAAGAGATCGCAGCGGTCACACTTGGAAGCAGCACCGATGGAGAAGGAAAGATCTCCCTGACGTTATACAATAAGGAAGGAAAAACAACCCATACGATCAGCCAGCCAGTGGTTGATGGAGACAGTATCACCACAGGAAAAGATACGATCATCAATGAGACTGCATATGATGTTAATGGAAATGAGAGTGCTGTGACCGATGGAAACGGAAATGTCACAACCTATACTTATGATGACCAGAACCGTGTCACAGGTGTGAGCAGAAAGAATGGAAACGAAACCATCAGCAACAGCATTTCTTATGATATGGGAGCGGATGGAAAGACCACGACCAGTGTCAAAGATGCCAACGGACATGTCAACAAAGAAGTGACAAATGAAGCAGGACTGACAGAAAGCACT